>SHNC01000270.1:0-21461 GCA_004295105.1 Betaproteobacteria bacterium
TCGCGATGGTGATCTTCTGAACGGGTCATCATGCGGAGATCCGCGCCACTGAAGGCGCTGCGATCACCCCGCATGATTCGTGCAAACGGTTTTCACATAGCGGTAACAAAGCTCGTTGGCAGAGCACGAGCCAGTGGCTAAGCTTCAGTTGGCGCTACCTGAGGCGGGAGGCCCCGGGTGGTGACTTTCCCCAATGTGGAACGTGGAACGGAGGGTGTCTCATGGCCATTACCTGGATTCTGGTTGCCAACGCCAGCCTGGCAAAGCTCTACGCGAACCTGGGCCCCAACAAGGGTCTGAAGCTGGTGAAGGAACTGATCCACCCCGAAAGCAGGCAGAAGAATTCCGATCTCGTCAGCGACCGCCCCGGCAGCATGGGGGCGAACGGAACAGGCGGCGGCACGATGAGGCCGCAAACGGAACCCAAGCAGCACGAAGCGAAGGTATTTGCCCAGGAGATTGCGCAGGAACTGTATCAGGGTCGTGCCGCGAACGCGTTCAGGCGTGCCATCCTCGTCGCGCCGCCCGCGTTCATGGGCATCCTCAACAGTGTCATCGACGGACCGACCGCCCAACTGATCAGTGACCGTTTCGAAAAGGACTACACGAAAACGCCGGAACCCGAGCTGACTGAACGGCTCGCAACCGCAATCTATCTCTGATTCCTCAAACGTCTCTCTTCAGGAGACGACGGGGTCGGCGCCAGCCGCCCCAGGGAGCCGCGGGGCGCTTGGCGCCCCGCTTTCACGTCTGCCCTCCACAGCGGTCGCCGGCGGCGATATCGCCCGCCACGCCGGATTTGCGCCGATCATCGTGACGGCGCGTCAGCCTGCAGTCTCGCCTTCGGAAAGCGCCTTGACGGCCGGCGGGGACAGCGGCCAGCGACCGATGACCTCGTAGCGTGCGGCTTCCGCCCCCGGGTTCGAGCGCATCAGCGCGAAATCACCCACGTGCCAATGCACGACCGGCTCGATGTCGTGCGGCGGCGGCTGGAGGCCGTTGCGCACCAGCGTGACGTGAGCGGCAAACGGCCGCCGTTCGACTTCGAAGCCCTGCGCACGCAACGCGTCTGCGAGCCGCTCCGCCAGCGCCGCCAGCGCCGGGGGCATGACTTCGGGCCCGCCCCAGACGATGCGCCCGCGCTGCCAGGCGCCGGCGCGCGACAGGTCGAGTTCGAACACCTCGCCCTGCACCGACGCTGCAAGATTCTGCAACACTCCCACCCGCTCCGCAGTCTGCTCGCCGAGGAAGGCAAGCGTCAGGTGCAGGCTGTCACGACGCATCAGCCGGCCGCCGGTCCGGGCATGAATGCGGCGCGCGCTGGCATGGAGCGCGTCCGCGACCCTGGCCTCGGGCCACAGCGCGAAGAACACGCGCTGGCGGTCCGGAGCCGGGGCGGCGCCCTGTCGCGTCATGCGCGTGCCAGCAAGACCACAACTTGGGCCGCGATGCCTTCGCCGCGGCCGGTGAAACCGAGCTTTTCGGTGGTCTTGCCCTTGATGTTGACCGCGCCGGGGTCCATGCCGAGATCCGCGGCGATGTTCGCCACCATGGCCGGGGCATGCGGCAGGATGCGCGGCGCCTTGCAGATGACGGTCGCGTCGACATTGACCACCTGCCAGCCATCGGCACGCACGCGCCCCCAGGCCTCGCGCAGCAGCACGCGGCTGTCGGCACCGGCGTGGCGCTCGTCGGTGTCGGGAAACAGCCGCCCGATGTCGCCCAGCCCCGCTGCACCGAGCAGCGCATCGGTGAGGGCGTGCAGCAGCACGTCGGCATCCGAATGGCCGAGCAGGCCGCGTTCGTAGGGAATCGTCACGCCGCCGATGATCAGCGGCCGGCCGGCCACCAGCGCGTGAACATCGAACCCCTGGCCGATGCGAAATGGCACGTTCATGCCTCGACTCCTTCACGATTCTCGAGGATCCACTCGGCCAGGTGCAGATCGAGCGGATAGGTCACCTTCAGGTTGGTCGCATCGCCCTGCACCAGACGCGGGCGCAGGCCGGCGGCCTCGATGGCGCTGGCCTCGTCGGTAACGTCGCTGGCACTCTCGAGCGCACGGCGCAGCATCACGTAACGGAACATCTGCGGGGTCTGCGCCTGCCACAGGCTGTCGCGCGGCACCGTGGCCGCGACCTGACGATGCGCGTCGGCGCGCTTCAGCGTGTCGGCCACCGGCACCGCCAGCAGCCCGCCGACCTCATCGTGCGCGAGTTCCCGCATCAGCCTGTCGATGTGCCAGGGCGCGAGGCAGGGCCGCGCGGCGTCATGCACCAGGACCCAGTCGGAGGGCGCAGCCTCGCCGGCAATCGCCCGCAGACCACCGAGCACGCTGTCCGCCCGTGTCGCGCCGCCGCAGAACAGCGGCACCAGCTTGTCACCGAGCGCGCTCCAGTCGTGGCGCGACCACTCGACATCGTCGACCGACAGCACGACGAACACGCGGTCGATTTCCGGCGCCGCGCACAGCGCCGACAGCGCATGGTGTATCAGGGGCTTGCCCAGCAAGGGCAGGTACTGCTTGGGCCGGTCCGCACCCATGCGCGAGCCGCTGCCCGCGGCAGGCACGATGGCGAAATGACGAGGATGGAAGGTCTGCATGGCGCGCATTCTAGCGTCACGCGGCGTGGGCTGTGGCGGGCCGCCGTCTACCCGCGCCCGCTGCCGCGCTGTTCTTGCTGCAACTGGCGCGGGCGCAGCCTGTCGAACCGGCCAAGCTCGCAAGCCCGCCAAAGGACCCGCACATGCCATTATCGACACCGGTGGGGACGGATCAGATCGAGGCCTTCCTGATCGCGATCGGCATCGGCATGCTGATCGGCCTGGAACGCGAACGCATTCCCTCGGCGCGCGCCGGACTTCGGACCTTCGGCCTCGTCGGCATGTTCGGCGCGCTGGCGGCAATGCTCGGACAGCAGATGAACAGCGTCGCACCCTTCGTCGCCGGCCTGCTGATCGTGGGCGCGACCATCATCGCCGCCTACCTCCGCCACCCCGATCCGTCGGACCCCGGCACCACTTCGGTCGCCGCCCTGCTCGTCTGCTACTGCCTCGGCACTGCCACCTGGCTGGGCTTCGCCAAGCTTGCCGTCATGCTCGCGGTGGGCACCACGGTGCTGCTGTACTTCAAGACGCAACTTCGTGGCGTGGCGACGCGGCTGCAGCCGCGCGACTGGATCTCCATCCTGCAGTTCGGCGTGCTGTCGCTCGTGATCCTGCCCATCCTGCCCAACGAGGAGTTCGGCCCCTATGGCGCACTGAACCCCTATCAGCTCTGGTGGATGGTCGTGCTGATCTCGGGCGTGAGCCTGGCGGGCTATGCAGCCCTGCAACTCGTCGGGCCGCGCTATGGGACCGCCTTCGTCGGCATCTTCGGCGGCCTCGCTTCGAGCACCGCCACCACCATGGTGTATGCGCGCCAGGCGCGGGACGTACCGGAAATGTCGTCCGTCGCCGCGCTCGTCATCCTGCTCGCCAACCTGGTGATGGTGGTACGCGTGACGGTGATCGCGGTGGTGGTGGCGCCCGGCGTGATCGCAGCGCTGGCGGCGTCCGCCGCTCCGGCGCTGGCGCTCGGGCTGGGTGCGATCGTCTGGTATTGGCGCCAGCTCGGCGCCGGTGGCGAGCTCGTGCTGCCGACCACCAGCAACCCGACGGAGCTGCGCACCGCGGTGGGCTTCGGCGCCCTCTACGCCGTCGTGCTGCTGTGCGCCGCCTGGCTGTCGGACCGCGTCGGCAACAGCGGCCTCTACGTGCTCGCGCTGGTCTCGGGCCTTACCGACGTCGATGCGATCACATTGTCCACCCTGCGCCTGTTCTCGCTCGACAAGCTGGCGATCGAGCCTGCGGTGATCGCGGTCGTGCTGGGCATGGTCGCCAACCTCGGCTTCAAGACCGCGATGGCGTTTGCGATCGGCGGCCCGGGGCTGGGCTGGCGTGCGCTGCCCGGCATGGCCGCGGTGGCCGCCGGCCTGGGCCTGGGTGTGGCATGGCGCATGCTCGGCTGAGGGCGCCTATAATGTTGTAGAGGATTCGTTCGGCGCGCGCCGGTCACGTGCCGGGAGGCGTCTCCGGGCTGTATCGTTTTCCGTCACACCGATCCGCATCTGCCATGGCCATTGCTTCCATTCGTCCGGCCGCCGTCGCCGGATTCTTCTACCCGGGTGACCACCGCGTGTTGCGCACCCAACTGGCAGAGATGCTTTCTGCCGCCGTTCCCCTCGAAAGCGTGCTGCCGCCCAAGGCGATCATCGTTCCGCATGCCGGCTACATCTACTCCGGCCCGGTCGCCGCCACCGCCTACGCCGGCATCGCGCCGCTACGCGATCGCATCCGGCGCGTGGTGCTGCTTGGTCCCGCGCATCGCATGCCGGTGGCCGGCTTCGCGCTGCCGGCGGTGCAGGCCTTCATGACGCCGCTGGGCGAAGTCCCGATCAGCCAGGCGGATTGGGAGGCATTGCAGGCGCGCCCCGACGTCGTCGTCGATGATCGTCCGCATGCGATGGAACACTGTCTCGAGGTGCAGCTTCCTTTTCTGCAGACGGTCCTCGACAACTTCGAACTCGTCCCCCTGCTGGTGGGCGGGGCCAGCGATGCGGGCGTGGCCGACGTGCTGGAAAGCCTGTGGGGCGGCCCGGAGACACTGATCGTGATCAGTTCCGACCTGTCGCATTTCCACTCGTACCGCGCGGCGCGCACGATCGACAACGCCACCGTCGATCAGTTGCTCACGCTCGGCGGTGCGCTGGACCACGAGCAGGCGTGTGGCGCAACGCCGATCAACGGCCTGATCCGCGTCGCGCGTCGCCACCGCCTGCAGCCGCAACTGCTCGACCTGCGCAATTCCGGCGACACCGCCGGCACGCGCGACAGCGTGGTCGGCTACACGAGCATCGCCTTCTTCGAACAGGCTTCACATGACGCAAGACAACACTGAGCTGGGTGCGACGCTGCTGACCCTCGCACGGCAGGCGATCGCACACCACCTGGGCCTTGCGCCCGTGCCTCGCGTCGGTGACGACCCCCGGCTTCACGAGCGGGGAGCGACCTTCGTCACGCTGACGATCGGCGGCGAGCTGCGCGGCTGCATCGGCAGCTTGCGCCGGCAGCGGCCGTTGGGCGACGACGTCGTCAGCAACGCTGTCGCCGCCGCGAGCAAGGATCCGCGCTTTCCGCCCCTGTCAGCGGCCGCATTCGCCGACGTGCATGTCGAGGTGTCGCTGCTGTCCGAACCCGCGTTCATCGATTTCAGCGACGAGGCGGACCTGCTGCGCCAGCTTCGGCCGCACGAAGACGGGCTCATCCTCTTCGCCGGCTGTCGCAGCGCGACCTTCCTGCCGCAGGTGTGGGAGCAGTTGCCCGCGCCGCGCGACTTCCTCGCCGCGCTCAAGCGCAAGGCGGGCCTGCCCGTCGAGCGACCGGTCGATGGGCTGATGGCGGCGCGGTACGCGGTCGAGAAGTGGGAGGAGGCCGAAAAGGAGGTGTGATGGAACACGCGTCGGCAATGCAAGCGATGAACTACCCCGGACGCTACTGGCACAAGCTCGACGACGGCCGCATCCAGTGCGACCTGTGCCCGCGTTACTGCAAGCTGCACGACGAACAGCGCGGTGCCTGCTTCGTGCGCATGCGCGAAGGCGAAGGCATCGTGCTCACCACTTACGGCCGCAGTTCCGGCTTCTGCATCGACCCGATCGAGAAGAAGCCGTTGAATCACTACTACCCCGGCACCAGCGTGTTCTCCTTCGGGACCGCCGGCTGCAACCTGGCGTGCAAGTTCTGCCAGAACTGGGACATCTCCAAGTCGCGCGACATGGACCGGCTGATGGACGCCGCGTCGCCGGAGGAGGTCGCCGCGACGGCGTCGCGCCATGGCTGCACCAGCGTGGCCTTCACCTACAACGACCCGGTGATCTTCGCCGAATATGCGATGGACACTGCCGATGCCTGCCATGCCCGAGGCCTGAAGACGGTCGCCGTCACCGCGGGCTACATCACCGAGCTGGCGCGCGGCGACTTCTACGCGAAGATGGACGCCGCCAACGTGGACCTGAAGGGCTTCACCGACGACTTCTACGTGAAGCTGTGCGGCGGCCACCTGCAGCCGGTACTCGACACCCTGGTGTGGCTGCGCCGCGAGACCGACGTGTGGGTCGAGATCACCACACTGCTGATCCCCGGCCACAACGATTCCGACGCCGAACTCGAAGCCCTGACGCGCTGGGTGCACAAGGAACTCGGCGCCGAGATGCCGCTGCACTTCACCGCCTTCCATCCCGACTTCAAGCTCGACGACGTGCCGCCCACGCCACCCGCCACGCTCACCCGCGCGCGCGGGATCGCGCTGGCCAACGGTCTAAGGCACGTGTACACCGGCAACGTGCATGACACCGAGGGCGGCACCACGTTCTGCGCCGGCTGCGGCAAGCCGCTGATCGTGCGCGACTGGTACGAGATCCGCAGTTATCGGGTGACGCCCGACGGCACCTGCCCCGATTGCGGCAAGGCGCTGGCGGGCCGCTTCGGCAACTATGGTCCGGCCTTCGGTGCGCGACGCATTCCCGTCGCGATCCACCGCAGCCGGTGATTCCGGCTCGCCGTCGGGGGAATGCCGGCGCTGCGGCCCGACCACGGCGACGCTCGGTACAATGCGCTGGCACGAACTGAACGACGGTGGACGAAGCATCGTGAAGCTGCGCAACACCCTGATCAGCATTCCCGCCTCGGGCGTCTGGCTGGACGGCATGCTCGCCCATGCCCCGGATGTGCGCGGCCTTGCCGTGCTGCCGGCCGGCGACACCTACCAGTCGCCGCGCATCGACGGCTCGCGACTGTCGGCGACCCTGCAGGAGGCCGGATTCGCGACGATGACGCTGAACCTGCTGACCCGGCAGGAGAGCGCTCGCGACCCGGACGCCGGCTTCAACGTTTCGCGCCTCGCCGCGCGCCTGCTGGCTGCCATCGAATGGGTCGGCCATCAGCCGCCACTGGCGAATCTTGCCATCGGACTGGTGGCGAGCGGCACCGCATGCGGCGCAGTCGTGCGCGCCGCCACCAGCCTCCCCGAGCGCATCGCGGGGCTGGTCTGCATCGGGGGCCGGGCAGATCTCGCCGGCGCGGCGCCGCTGCGCGCCCTCACCCGTCCCACGCGTTTCATCGTCAGCCGTGCCGATCCCGAGGCCGCGATCGCCGAGCGCGCGTTCGCACTGATCCCCAAGGCGGTCGGCGACTGGCGTGAAGTCCCGCCCGACGATCCCCGCCAGACCGCGAGCGCCGCTGCCGAGTGGCTGACATCCTGCATGCCCGTGGCGAACTCCGCCTGACGCATCGGCGAGACGGACGCCCAAGGCGCCCGATGTCCGTTCGCCTATAATTCGGGCTCGCACTGTCCTGTGCGTTCCGTCCCGAAGCCGCTCATGCCCTCCCCGCTCGATTCACTGCTGCCGTCTCTCGCCCTCCTCACGCTGCCCAAGCCGGGTGCCCGCTTCGACCTGCCGCCGCTGGCCGGATCGGCCGATGCGCTGGCCGTCGCACAGCTCGCCAGCCGCGGCAGGATGCTGCTGGTCGTCACCGCCAATCCGCTCGATGCGCAACGGCTGCAGGACGAGATCAAATGGGCCTCACCCGGCCTGCGGCTGCACCTGCTGCCCGACTGGGAGACGCTGCCCTACGACAGTTTCTCGCCGCATCAGGACCTGATCTCCGAGCGCCTGTCCACGCTGTATGCGATCAGTCGCGCCGAGGCCGACGTGGTGCTGGTGCCCGCCTCCACCGCGCTATACCGCATGGCGCCGCCGTCATACCTCGCCGCCTACACTTTCTTCCTGCAGCAGGGCAAGACGCTGGACGTCGACAAGTTCCGCGCGCAGATGGCAGTCGCCGGCTACACGCACGTCACCCAGGTGGTGAGCCCGGGGGAGTTCTCGGTGCGCGGCGGGCTGGTGGACCTGTTCCCGATGGGCTCGCCGTTGCCCTTCCGCATCGACCTCTTCGACGACGAAATCGAAAGCATCAAGACCTTCGACCCGGACACGCAGCGCACGGTGTATCCGGTGCCGGAAATCCGCCTGCTGCCGGCACGCGAATTTCCGCTCGACGACAGGGGTCGCACACGGTTCCGCAGCCGCTTCCGCGAAACCTTCGAGGGCGACCCGACACGCGCGGCGATCTACAAGGATGTGTCCAACGGCATCGCGCCGGCCGGCATCGAGTACTACCTGCCACTGTTTTTCGACGATACGGCGACGCTGCTCGACTACCTGCCCGCCGACACGCCGGTGCTGCTGCACCGCGACGTGCCGGCGGCGATCGCCGAATTCTGGCGCGACACGCGCTCGCGCCATGACCTGCTGAAGGGCGATCGCAGCCGTCCGGTGCTGCCGCCGGAGCAGCTCTTCCTCACCGACGAGGCCTTCTTCGTTGCGCTGAAGGACCGTCCGCGCCTGACGCTCAACGAAGGCACCGGCAACGCCCTCGCCACCCCGCTGCCCGAGCTGGCGGTGGAGCGCAAGGCAACCGATCCGCTGCACAGGCTGAAGGCGTTCCGCGATGCTTTCGATGGCCGCGTGCTGTTGCTGGCCGATTCGCCCGGCCGACGCGAGACGATGGCGGAATACCTTGCCGAGTACGGCCTGAAGCCGACGCCGAGTGCGGACTTCGCCGCCTTCGTCGACTCGGGCGAGCGCTTCGCGCTCGGCGTAGCGCCGTTTGCCAGCGGCTTCGTGCTGCCGAACGCGAAGCTTGCCGTCGTCACCGAAACCGAGCTGTATGCCGCGACCGCGCGCAGCCGCGTGCGGCGCGACAGCCGCAAGGCCGCCACCATGGAGGGCTGGCTGCGCGACCTGTCGGAACTGAAGGTGGGCGATCCGGTGGTGCATGTGTCGCACGGCATCGGCCGCTACCTCGGCCTGCTGCACATGAACCTCGGCGAAGGCGATACCGAGTTCCTGCACCTCGAATACAACGGCGGTGACAAGCTCTACGTGCCGGTGTCGCAACTGCACGTGATCACCCGCTATGCCGGCGCCGACCCGGAAGCCGTCGAACTGCATCGCCTCGGCTCCGGGCAGTGGGAAAAGGCCAAGAAGAAGGCGGCGATGCAGGTGCGCGACACCGCGGCCGAGTTGCTGGCGCTCTATGCGCAGCGCGCTGCGCGCCCCGGCCACCGCTTCGACTTCAGGCTGCACGACCTGGAAGCCTTCGCCGAGGGCTTCGGCTTCGAGACCACCCCTGACCAGCAGGCGGCGATCGATGCCGTGGTCGCGGACATGAAGTCGGGCCGGCCGATGGATCGCCTGGTGTGCGGCGACGTCGGCTTCGGCAAGACCGAGGTCGCGCTGCGCGCGGCCTTCATCGCGGTACAGGACGGCAAGCAGGTCGTCGTGTTGTGCCCCACCACGCTGCTCGCCGAGCAGCACTACCAGACCTTCGCCGACCGCTTCGCCGAGTGGCCGATCCGCATCGCCGAGCTGTCGCGCTTCAAGTCGGCCAAGGAGCAGGCCGAAGCACTGCAGCAGCTCTCCGAAGGCAAGGTCGACATCATCATCGGCACCCACCGCCTGCTGCAGAAGGATGTCGTCTTCAAGCGCCTCGGGCTCGTCGTCATCGACGAGGAACACCGCTTCGGCGTGCGCCAGAAGGAGGCGCTGAAAGCACTGCGCTCCGAGGTCGACATCCTGACCCTCACCGCCACGCCCATCCCGCGGACGCTGGGCCTGGCGATGGAAGGCCTGCGCGAATTCTCGGTGATCGCAACGGCTCCGCAGAAGCGCCTGGCGATCAAGACCTTCGTGCAGCCTTCGAGCCGCGGCGTGATCCGCGAGGCCGTGCTGCGCGAATTCAAGCGCGGCGGGCAGGTCTACTTCCTGCACAACGAGGTCGACACGATCGATAACATGCGCAAGGACCTCGAGGAACTGCTGCCCGAGGCACGCATCGTGGTGGGCCATGGCCAGTTGCCGGAACGCGAACTCGAACGCGTGATGCGCGACTTCACACAGCAACGCGCCAACCTGCTGCTGTGCACCACGATCATCGAGACCGGCATCAACATCCCCACCGCCAACACCATCATCATCCACCGCGCCGACCGCTTCGGCCTCGCGCAACTGCACCAGTTGCGCGGCCGCGTCGGCCGATCGCATCACCAGGCCTACGCCTATTTGCTGACCGACGCGCACGCCAAGCCGACCGCGCAGGCACAGAAGCGGCTCGAGGCGATCGCAATGATGGAAGAGCTCGGCTCCGGCTTCTACCTGGCGATGCACGACCTCGAGATCCGCGGCGCCGGCGAGGTGCTGGGCGAGAACCAGTCGGGCGAGATCCAGCAGGTCGGTTTCAGCCTATACACCGAGATGCTCAAGCGCGCGGTCAAGGACCTGCAGGCCGGCAAGGAACCCGACCTGTCTCAGCCGCTGGAGGTCGTCTCCGAGATCAACCTGCACACGCCGGCACTGTTGCCCACCGACTACTGCCCCGACGTGCAGGAGCGCCTGACGCTGTACAAGCGCCTGGCCAACTGCGATTCGGAAGACGACCTGCGCGCGCTGCGCGAGGAGCTGATCGACCGCTTCGGCGAACTCGCGCCGCAAACCGTGGCGCTGGTCGAGACTCACCGCCTGCGCATGCTGGTGAAGAACTACGGTGTGCACAAGCTCGACGCGTCCGACGCGCAGATCACCGTCCAGTTCGCCAAGGACGCGCCCATCGACCCGGTGAAGGTCATCATGCTGATCCAGAAGGATCGCAACACGAAGATGAGCGGCCCGGAAAAGCTCGTGCGCCGCGCCAGCCTGCCCGACTTGCAGCAGCGGGTGAAAGCCGTCCGGGATCTGCTCGATGCGGTGAAGGCCTGAGGAAGCAACGATGCTGATCAATTGCGTCGCCTATCAGCACGGCCGCAAGCTCGCCGACATTGCGGTGGAGGACATCAGCGAGTACCTGGTCAGGCCGGATTGCTTCGTCTGGGTCGCGCTCAAGGACGCCACGGCCGAGGAGCTCGCCGTGATGAAGGATGAATTCGGCCTGCACGAGCTTGCGGTCGAAGATGCCAACCACGGCCACCAGCGGCCCAAGGTCGAGGAATACGACGATGAATTGTTCGTCGTGATGCACCTGCTGGAGGAACGCGACGGTACGTTCGAGTCGGGCGAAATCCATGTCTTCGCTGGCCGCAACTACATCCTGTCGGTGCGCAACGGCACCCAGCGCGACTTCCTCGGCGTGCGCGCCCGTTGCGAGCGCGAGCCGAAGATGCTGGCCCAAGGCTCGGGCTATGTGCTGTACGCGCTGATGGATGCGGTGGTCGATCGCTACTTCCCGATCATCGACAAGCTCGAGACCGAACTCGAGGCCCTCGAAGAGCGCATCTTCACCAGGGGCGCGGCGCGCTCCAACATCCGCCGCCTGTACCGGCTCAAGCTCAAGGTCACCCAGCTCAAGCACGCGATCACGCCGCTGATGGACGCGACCGGCAAGCTGCACAGCGGCCGCGTCCCCGAAGTGTGCGTTCGCAGCCGCCACTACTTCCGCGACGTCTACGACCATCTGACGCGGCTCAACACCACGCTCGACGGCATCCGCGACACCATCGCCACCGCCATCCAGGTGAACCTGTCGATGGTGACCATCGACCAGACCGAGGTCAGCAAGCGCCTGGCCGCCTGGGCCGGCATCTTCGCCGTCGCCACCGCCTGCGCCGGCATCTGGGGCATGAACTTCACCCACATGCCGGAGCTGCAGTGGGAATATGGCTACCCGATGGCACTGGGCATCATCGCCGCGCTCGGCGGGGTGCTGTACTGGCAGTTCAGGAAGGCGCGCTGGCTGTGACCACTGCCCCCCGCAGCGCGTCGCGCCCGCGCTCGCATGCATCCGAGCGTGACACGCGGCACGACAGCGGTGATCCGGTCCTTCCGCCGGCTTAACCCCATTCAGCGCGCACCGTTATGCTCCTTGAGGGCTGGCATTTCAGGCCGGACCACCGGGGGCAGCATGCATACGAACCTACTCGTTCTGGTTGAAGGCGGACGCACCGACAGCCACGACGGCCATTGGCACGGCTGTGTCGAACAAGCGGTGGATGGCGCGATTCGTGCGGGATTCCGCATCGGTCGCCGGGTTCGCATCGGACGCGTCCCGGGAGCCATCGTCGGTTACAACATCGGGCGCTTCGGCCGCTTCAGCGGCGCGAGCTATCCGCTCCTGGTGAAGACCGAGTTCGGCCTCGCGAAATGCAGCCTGCGCGAGGTCACCGCGGCCTGAAAGCCTTCCGGCGGGAGGCACGCCGAGATTCACCGCGTTGTGCGGCAAGCGCGTGGCGGCGTGACCCGCAGCGTCCCGCAGGCGATGCACGCGTTCAGCTTCCTCATGCCCCTGCTGGTAGTGCCGACCTCGATCCTCGGCGACACACCGGCATGACGGCTCCACGCGCTCATCTGAGCCTTCGGCCGGCGCGCAGCCCTACCAGTGCGGCGGAATCTCGTCCTCGGGGCGATCGGGTCCGCCCGGCTGCATCGCCTTCAATTGCTGGGCAAGCTGGCGCAGATGCTCGCGCAGCAGGTCGATTTCCTGCTGCTGCCGCCAGACGCTGCGGTTGAGTTCGTCGAGCTGGTCTTCGGCGGACATCATCTTGGTTTCGAGTGTTTCGAGGCGTTCTTCCATCACGGCATCCCGTTGCAGGCGCGGGATTCTAGCCTGCCGCCGCGCCCGCATGGCGCGCCAGCGACCAAGCCACGTGCTCACGCACCAGCGCGGAGTCGTCTGCGGCGCGGGCCCGAAGGGCATCGACGACCTCGGTCGAGGTCGGCGCATTGCCCAGCGCCACCGCGATGTTGCGCAGCCAGCGCTCGTGGCCGATGCGGTGGATCGCGCTGCCGGCGGTGCGCTCGGCGAAGTCGGCCGCCGTCCACGCAAACAGATCGACCAGCCGGGCCGCGTCGAGGCCATGACGTGGAGCGAACTCCGGCTCGGGGCCGATGCGGGCGAAGCGGTTCCACGGGCACACGAGCTGACAGTCGTCGCAGCCGTAGATGCGATTGCCGAGCAGTGGACGCAGTTCTTCCGGGATCGCGCCCTTCAGCTCTATCGTCAGGTAGGAGATGCAGCGCCGCGCATCGACGCGATAAGGGGCCACGATCGCACGCGTCGGGCAGGCGTCGAGGCAGGCGGTGCAGGTGCCGCAATGCGCGGCGACCGGTGCATCCAGCGGCAGCGGCAAGTCGGTGAAGATTTCCCCGAGGAAGAACCACGAACCGACGCCGCGCTCGAGCAGCAGCGTGTGCTTGCCGCGCCAGCCCAGGCCGTTGCGGCTGGCAAGCTCCACCTCCAGCACCGGCGCCGAGTCGGTGAACACGCGGTAGCCGTGCGGCGCGACTTCGGCGATGCGCTCGGCGAGCTTCTGCAGCCGTTTGCGCAGCACCTTGTGGTAGTCGCGCCCGAGGGCGTAGCGCGACACATAGGCGCGCGTACCATCGGCGAGGATCTGCTGCGCGGGCGCCGCCTGCGGCCAGTAGTCCATGCGCGCGCCGATGACGCGCAGCGTGCCGGGCACCAGTTCCGCCGGCCGCGCGCGCTTCATGCCGTGCCGCAACATATAATCCATCTCGCCGTGGCAACCGGCCTCCAGCCAGGCTTCGAGGCCCTTTTCGGCATCGCCCAGGTCGACATCCGCCACGCCCACCGCCGAAAAGCCGAGTTCGGCCGCCCACTGCCGGATGCGCGCGACGAGCGCCGCACCGTCGCCCGCCTTCAACGAGAGGTCTTCATGATCGAGTTCATTCACCCCGCCGATGATAGCGAGACGCGACTGACGGCGCACTTGCCGGCGGAAATCGACACCGTGGCGCTTGGCGCGGCGCTGGCGCGCGCCCTGCAACCCGGCCTGAAAATCTGGCTCAGGGGCAACCTCGGCAGCGGCAAGACGACCTTCACCCGCGGCGTGCTGCGCGGCCTCGGACATGCCGCCAAGGTGAAGAGTCCCACTTACACCTTGATTGAACCTTATTCTGTTTCTAGATTAAACTTATATCACTTTGATTTTTATCGCTTCAACTCGCCGGACGAATACCTCGACGCGGGCCTGGACGAATACTTCGCGGGAGACGGGGTGTGCCTGGTGGAATGGCCGGACAAGGCCGTTCCCTACCTGCCTGCGCCCGACCTGGAAATCGTCCTTCAGCCCGAGGCGAACGGCCGGCGTGCCGACATCACCGGACAAACGGACGCGGGGCAAAAATGCTTGATCGAACTGGCGAAGGCACTACGGGGCGCGAACCCTGCGCCCGTTTCGGAATGAACCGCAGGGAACTGCTGAAGTTCGCGGGCGCGACGCTCGCGCTGCTGGTCAGCCCGGTCGGGCGCGCGGCATCCAGCAGCCTGGTGGCCGTGCGGATCTGGCCGGCCGACGAATACACGCGCGTCACGCTGGAAGGCACCTCCGAGCTGAAGTTCACCCACATGCTGGTGCAGAACCCGGAGCGCCTCGTCGTCGATCTCGAGGGCGTGCAGCTCGACAACGTGCTGCAATCGCTGCCGTCGAAGGTGCTCGACAACGACCCGCACATCAAGATGATCCGTGCCGGGCAGAACCGGCCCGGCGTGGTTCGGGTCGTCATCGAGCTCAAGAACCAGATCAGTCCGCAGGTGTTCACGCTGGCGCCGGTCGGCAGCTACGGCCACCGCCTGGTGCTGGACCTGCATCCGACCAACCCGAGCGATCCGCTGCTGGCGCTGATCCGCAAGGATTCGCCGCTGGACGCAGCGGTGGGAGAGACCGGCGAGAACCCCCTCACCCAGGCCTCCATCAATCCGCAGCCACCGCTCGCCGAACCGCCCCGCACCGCGCGCCGCAACGATCCGCAGGTCAATCGCCTGTTCACCGTGGCGCTCGACCCGGGCCATGGCGGCGAGGATCCGGGCGCGATCGGCGCGGCCGGCAGCTACGAGAAGGACGTCACCCTGTCGATCGCCCGTCGTCTCAAGCGCCAGATCGACTCCCACCCCAACATGCGCGCGGTGCTGACGCGTGACGGCGACTATTTCGTCCCGCTCGGCCAGCGTGTGACGCGTGCCCGCCGTGTGCAGGCCGACCTCTTCGTTTCCATCCACGCCGACGCCTTCGTGCGCCCCGAGGCGCGGGGCAGTTCGGTGTTCGTGCTGTCCGAACGCGGCGCGTCCAGTTCGGCCGCGCGCTGGCTGGCGCAGAAGGAAAACGATGCCGACCTCGTCGGCGGCGTCAACCTCGCACGCCAGGACGGCCACATCGCGCGCACGCTGCTCGACCTGTCGCAGACCGCCACGATCAACGACAGCCTGAAGCTGGGCCGCGCGGTGCTCGACGAGATCGGCGACATCAACAAGCTGCACAAGAACGATGTCGAGCAGGCCGGCTTCGCCGTGCTGAAGGCGCCGGACATTCCCTCGGTGCTGGTGGAGACTGCCTTCATCAGCAACCCGGAAGAAGAGCGGCGGCTGAACGACGACGCCTACCAGGAGAAGATGGCGAGCGCCATCACGCGTGGCATCAGGCGCTATTTCGACGCCAACCCACCCGTCAATCGCACCCGCGTCGCGCAGCTCGGCTGAGCTTCCGGGCACATGTTCACCGGCCCTCGCGGCCGACGAACGATGGCCTGAAACCGCAGCGGCCGCCTTTGCCGTTATAATTGCGACTTTTTTCAGGCGGTTATGCAGGTCGTACGCGGGATTCCGTCGCAGGCCGACAGGCCCGCGGTGCTCACCATCGGCAATTTCGACGGGGTGCACCGCGGTCATCAGGCGCTGCTCAAGCTGCTCACCGACAAGGCGCGCGCGATGGGCCTGCAGGCGGTCGTACTCACGTTCGAACCCCATCCGCGCGAATACTTCGCCCCGGCCGATGCGCCGGCCCGCCTCGCCTCGCTGCGCGAAAAGCTGCTGCTGCTCGCGGCCAGCGGGGTCGATCGCGTGCATGTGTGCCGGTTCGATACCGCCTTCGCCGCGCAGCCGCCGCGCAGTTTCATTGACGACATCCTGGTTCGCGGCCTCGACGTGCGTCACCTCTTCATCGGTGATGATTTCTGTTTCGGTGCGCGGCGCCAGGGCGACTTCGCCATGCTTCAGGAGGCCGGCCGCACACATGGCTTCGGTGTCGAGTCGATGATCACCTTGAGCGTGGAAGGCGAGCGCGTCTCGAGCTCGGCGGTGCGCGACGCGCTCGCCGAGGGCGACCTGGATCATGCGGCGCGCCTGCTCGGTCGCGCCTACAGCATCGCCGGCCGCGTGGTCCACGGCGACAAGCTCGGGCGTCAATTGGGTTTTCCCACCGCCAACGTGCAGCTCAAGCATCGCCGTCCGGCGCTGTCCGGCGTGTTCGCCGTCAGCGTCGAAGGGCTGGGCGCGCAGCGCGTCGGCGGCGTGGCCAACATCGGCGTACGCCCGACCGCCACCGACATTCCGCGGCCGCGGCTTGAAGTCCATCTGTTCGACTGGCAGCAGGAATGCTACGGGGCGCACCTGCGTGTGCATTTCCTGCACAAGCTGCGCAACGAACAGAAGTTCGAATCGCTCGACGCGCTGAAAACCCAGATCCGCATCGATGCCGACGCCGCCCGCGCCTGGCTCGCCCGGTATTCCCATCCGACCCCGCTCCAGCACCCCGATGGCCGAGAAGGCTGAAAGAACCCCCCGCCATGGCTGACTACCGCAAGACGCTCAATCTTCCCGACACGCCCTTCCCGATGCGCGGCGACCTGCCCAGGCGCGAGCCGAGCTGGATCGCCGACTGGCAGCAGAAGAAGCTCTACCAGCGCATCCGCAAGGTCAGCGCCGGCCGACCCAAGTTCGTGCTGCACGACGGCCCGCCCTACGCCAACGGCAGCCTGCACATCGGCCATGCGCTGAACAAGATCCTGAAGGACATCATCGTGCGCTCGAAGACGCTCGCCGGCTTCGACGCACCCTACGTGCCGGGCTGGGACTGCCACGGGCTGCCCATCGAGCACAAGGTAGAAGTCACGCACGGCAAGAACCTGCCCGCCGACAGAGTGCGCGAGCTGTGCCGCGCCTACGCCGCCGAGCAGATCGAAATCCAGAAGGCCGACTTCATCCGCCTCGGCGTGCTCGGCGACTGGGACAATCCCTACCGCACGATGGAATTCGCGAACGAGGCCAACGAAATCCGCGCGCTGGCCGAGATGACCAGGAACGGCTATGTCTTCAAGGGGCTGAAGCCGGTCAACTGGTGCTTCGACTGCGGCTCGGCGCTGGCCGAGGCCGAGGTCGAATACGCCGACAAGCAGTCGCCGACCATCGATGTAGCCTTCCCGCTCACCGACGCGCACATCGACCGGCTGGCTGCGGCATTCGGCAAGACGGAACTGGTCAAGCCCGTCGCTGCGGTGATCTGGACCACCACGCCGTGGACAATCCCGGCGAACCAGGCGCTGAACGCCCATCCCGAGGTCGAGTACGCCCTCGTCGACGTCGGCACGCGGCTGCTGGTGCTGGCAAGGGAACTCGTCGCCAGCGCGCTGGAACGCTACAAGCTCGACGGCACCGTGATCGCGACCGCGAAGGGTGCCGCGCTCGACCGCATCGAGTTTCGTCACCCCTTCTTCGACCGCGTCTCGCCGGTCTATCTGGCCGACTACGTCGGCGTCGATGCGGGCACCGGCATCGTGCACTCGGCACCGGCGCACGGGGTGGACGACTTCAACTCGTGGCGCGCCTACGGCCGCAGCAACGAGGAGATCCTGTCCCTGGTGATGGGCAGCGGCGAGTACGTGCCCGACCTGCCGTTCTTCGGCGGCTTGAACATCTGGAAGGCCAACGCCGCCATCGTCGACAAGCTCGCCGAAGTCGACGCACTGTTGTCGAACGGCAAGATCACGCACAGCTACATGCACTGCTGGCGCCACAAGACGCCTCTGGTCTATCGCGCCACCGCGCAGTGGTTCGTCGGCATGGACAGGGTCGCCGCCGACGGCTCGACGCTGCGCGACCGCGCGCTGCGTGCGGTCGAAGCCACCAAGTTCTATCCGGGCTGGGGCCAGGCGCGCCTGCACGCGATGATCGCCAACCGCCCCGACTGGTGCATCTCGCGCCAGCGCAACTGGGGCGTGCCCATTCCCTTCTTCCTGCACAAGGAAAGCGGCGAACTCCATCCACGCACCGTCGAACTGATGGAAGAAGTGGCTGGGCGCGTCGAGAAGGAAGGGATCGAGGCGTGGTTCAAGCTCGACGCCGCCGAGCTGCTCGGCGACGAAGCGGCCCACTACGACAAGATCAGCGACACGCTGGACGTCTGGTTCGATTCCGGCACCACGCACTGGCACGTGCTGCGCGGCTCGCACAACGACGGACACCCCGAAGGCCCGCGTGCCGACATGTACCTCGAGGGTTCGGACCAGCATCGCGGCTGGTTTCACTCCTCGCTGCTGACCGGTTGTGCGATCGACGGCCACGCGCCCTACCGCAGCCTGCTGACACACGGCTTCGCCGTGGACGGCCAGGGCCGCAAGATGAGCAAGTCGCTCGGCAATGTCGTCGTGCCGCAGGAGGTCACCAGCAAGCTCGGTGCCGAAATCCTGCGCCTTTGGGTGGCCTCGACCGATTATTCCGGCGAGTTGTCGATCTCCAAGGAGATCCTCGACCGCGTGGTCGAGGTGTACCGCCGCATCCGCAACACGCTGCGCTTCCTGCTGGCCAATACCGCGGACTTCGACATCGACGCGCATGCGGTGCCGCTCGAGCAGTGGCTCGACATCGACCGCTATGCGCTCGCCTTCACCCGGCGCATGGCACAGCATGCCGAGAGCGACTACGGGAGGATGGAGTTCCACCGCCTCGTGCAGGCCTTGCAGGTGTTCTGCGCGGAAGACCTCGGCGCCTTCTACCTCGACATCCTGAAGGACCGTCTGTACACCACCGCCGCCGGCAGCCTGCCGCGCCGCGCGGCGCAGACGGCGCTGTGGCACATCACGCAGACCCTGCTGAAGCTGATGGCGCCGATCCTTTCCTTCACCGCCGAGGAAGCCTGGGCGGTCCTCCATCCGGGCAAGGACGACAGCATCATGCTGCACACCTTCCATGCCCTGCCCGCCCAGGAAGGCGAGGCCGGCCTGATCGCGCGCTGGGAGACGATCCGCAGCGTGCGCGCTGAAGGACTGAAGGTGATCGAGCAACTGCGCACCGAAGGCAAGGTCGGCTCGTCGCTGCAGGCCGAACTGGCACTGCATCTCACCTCCGACAAATACACCGCGATGGCGAGCCTGGACGAAGACCTGCGCTTCGTGACGATGACCTCGGCGGCCAGCCTGGCCGAAGTCTCGGCAGCCGACGACGAGTGTGTCGTCGCCAACGTCCGCGACGCCCAGAAATGCGAGCGCTGCTGGCATTACGTCGAGAGCGTCGGCGGCCATGCGGAGCATCCCACCCTGTGCGCCCGCTGTGTCGGCAACCTGTTCGGTGAGGGAGAGACGCGCGCGCATGCCTGAGTCCAATCCGTTGAAGCATCCCGGCGCCGGCACGGCCGGCACCAGATCGGCCGGCGCCGCGATGGCGCCTTGGCTTGCGCTCGCCGCAATGGTCGCGGTGCTGGACCAGCTCACCAAACAATGGGTGCTGGACAGCCTGCACTTCGGCCAGGCCATCCCGATCACGCCCTTCTTCGATCTGGTGCTGGTCTTCAACCGTGGCGCTGCCTTCAGTTTCCTCGCCGATCATTCCGGCTGGCAGCGCTGGTTCTTCACCGGCCTCGCCGTGGTGATCTGCGGCTGGCTGCTCGCGCTGATGCACCGGCATCGCGACGAACGCCTGCTGCCCGCGGCCTTCGCACTCATCATCGGCGGCGCGATCGGCAATGTGGTCGACCGCCTGTTACATGGCGCGGTGGTCGACTTCCTGTACTTTCATGCCGGCCGCTACGGCTGGCCGGCCTTCAACCTCGCGGACGCCGCCATCACGCTGGGCGTCGGCCTGATGTTGTGGGCGCAGTTCCGCAGCAATGGCGAGGCCAAGGCCGAACCGACACCGGAGAACCCGAGATGAGCCAGACCGTCGAGGCCAGCAACCTCGTCACGCTGAACTACCGCATCACCCTGCCCAACGGCCAGCCGCTGATCAGCACCTTCGAATCGTCCCCCGCCACGCTGCAACTCGGTGCAGGCGAGATGCTGCCGGCCATGGAGAAACTGCTGATCGGCCTCACCGTCGGCAGCTATCACGTCTTCGAACTGGAGCCGGAAGACGCCTTCGGGCCGCACCGCAGCGAACTCGTCGAGCGTGTCAGGCGCGCGCACATGCCCGACGAGGACATCGAGGCGATGAGCGTCATGGAATTCACCGCCCCCGACGGCTCGCGCTACTCCGGCCTGGTACGCGAGATCGACGAGGAATCGGCCCTGATCGACTTCAACCACCCGCTCGCCGGCAAGGCGATCCGCTTCGAGGTGGAAGTGATCGGCGTCGTCTGACGACGCACGATGCCAACAGAGAGTTGCAATGAACGACAAGCAAAGCGAAATCCTGCTCGCCAACCCGCGCGGCTTCTGTGCCGGCGTCGAGCGCGCCATCGAGATCGTCGAGCGCGCACTGCAGCGCTTCGGCGCGCCGATCTACGTACGCCACGAGGTCGTGCACAACAAGTTCGTGGTCGACGATCTGCGCAACAAGGGCGCAATCTTCGTCGAGGAACTGGACGAGGTACCTGCGGGCAACACGGTCATCTTTTCCGCCCACGGCGTGTCGCTGGCAGTCCGCGATGAGGCCGAACGCCGTGGTCTGCGGGTGTTCGATGCGACGTGCCCGCTGGTGACCAAGGTGCACATCGAGGTCGGGCGCATGCGCGAACAGGGCCGCGAGATCATCATGATCGGGCACAAGGGTCACCCCGAAGTCGAAGGGACGATGGGCCAGGTGAAGACCGGGATCCACCTGGTCGAGACGCCGGCCGATGTTGCCGCCCTGCAGGTGGCTGATCCCGACAGGCTTGCCTACGTGACCCAGACGACACTGTCGGTGGATGACGCGGCGACCATCGTCGAGGCCTTGCGGGCGCGTTTCCCGAACATCGTCGGTCCCAAGAAGGACGACATCTGCTACGCGACGCAAAACCGCCAGGACGCCGTGAAATTCATGACGCCGCATGCGGACGTCGTGTTCGTGGTCGGCTCGAAGAACAGTTCAAACTCGAATCGTCTGCGTGAGGTCGCCGAACTGCGGGGCGTTCCCGCCTACCTCGTCGACAACGCGGCCGGCATCGATGCCGCCTGGGTGGAAGGCAAGCGCCGCATCGGCGTCACAGCCGGGGCCTCGGCGCCCGAGGTGCTGGTGGCCGAAGTCATCGCACGCCTGAAGGAGATCAGCGGCGCCTCGGTGCGGAATCTCGACGGCGTGCCGGAGAAGGTGTCCTTCCCGCTGCCGAAGGAATTGCAGGAGGTTCGCTGAGCCGCTCGGGCGCTGAGGCGAGGAAATCGCCGCTT
>SHNC01000270.1:21471-29732 GCA_004295105.1 Betaproteobacteria bacterium
GCGCGGTCAGTCCCGCTCCGACCCGGTCCGCGACCACTCAGGCGCCGATGTGCGGCTCCATGATGCGGCGGTAGAACTCGTGGAAGTGCTGCATGCCGTCCTCGTAAGGCGACTGGTACGGCCCGACCTCGTTGCGCCCTTCCTTGAGCAGCGCCAGCCGGCCGCGGTCCATGCGCTCGCCGATGTCGTCGTCCTCGATCGCGGTTTCCATGTAGGCCGCCTGCTCCGCTTCGACGAACTCGCGCTCGAACTCGACGATCTCTTCCGGGTAGTAGAACTCGACCACGTTGGTCGTCCTGTCGATGTCCGTCGGAATCAGCGTGCTCACCACCAGCACGTGGGGATACCACTCCACCATGATGTTGGGGTAGTAGGTGAGCCAGATCGCGCCATGCGCCGGCTTCCTCTCGCCGTAGTAATCCTGCACCGCCTTGTGCCACCTGGCGTAGGCAGGCGAACCCGGCCGGGCCAGCGAGGTGATGCCCACCCGCTGCACCGAATACCAGTCGCCAAACTGCCAGGTCAGGTCGTCGCAGGTGACGAATCTGCCGAGGCCGGGATGGAAGGGCGCGACGTGGTAATCCTCCAGATAGACCTCGATGAAGGTCTTCCAGTTGTACTTGCACTCGTGGATCTGCACACGGTCGAGCTTGTAGCCGGTGAAGTCGAGTTCGGGCGCGACCTGCATGCCCGCGAGATCGGCAGCGGCCGAACGCGGCCCCCTGAACAGCAGTCCGTGCCAGCTTTCGAGCGCGTCGCGCTTCAGGCCGAGGCAGGGCTTTTCGGCGAAATGCGGCGCGCCGATCAATTGCCCCTCGCGATCATAGGTCCAGCGATGCACCGGGCACACGACGTGCTCGGTCGTGCCGCTGCCCTGCAGCATGATGGCCTGGCGATGGCGGCAGACGTTGGACATCCGGTGCACGCCGGCTTCGGTGCGGAACAGCAGCTTGGAATGATCCAGCCATTCGAGCGAGCGGTAGTTGCCGACCTCCGGTACCATCAGCTCATGGCCGACGTACCCCGGACCGGCATCGAAGAGGAGTTTCTTCTCCAGTTCGAAAACCTGTTCATCGAAGTACCAGGACACCGGCAGTTGCGAAACCGCCTGAGCCAGATGAGTCTTGGAAGCAATGTCGGACATCCCCGAACCTCCTCTCTGCGACCAGAAAGCCGGAAAAATAAACAGGTTAGTGTAAGGCAGCCCGCGTTTGACCGCCAGACATGCCATCGGTTATTTTTCCCCTTTTTGGCCGCGTCCATATCGATCCATGCCAAAGCCGGCATCCTCCCCAAAGTCGTTCGAAGCCGCCATCGCCGAGCTCGAGACCATCGTCCAGGACATGGAAGCGGGCAGCCTGTCACTCGAAGACGCGCTCGCTCGCTACCAGCGCGGTGTGGGTTTGCTGAAGTTCTGCCAGGAAACCCTGGCCCAGGCAGACCAGCGCATCAAGCAGCTCGAAGGCAGCCGATTGACCGACTTTCAGCCCGAGGGCACGCAGCCGGACGGCGAAGGGGAAGCAGCATGAGCATCGTCGACGCCAGCCACGGCAGCTTCACCGACTGGATGGGACGCATCCAGCAGCGCACCGAGACCGCCCTCTCCGCCCTGCTGCCGGATGTCAACATCGCCCCGCAGCGCCTGCATTCGGCCATGCGCTACGCCGTGCTCGGTGGCGGCAAGCGCGTGCGCGCCCTGCTGGTGCACGCAGCGGGCGATCTGGCGGGCGCCGCGCCCGAACGGCTCGACCGCATCGCCTGCGCGGTGGAGTTCATCCACGCCTATTCGCTGGTGCACGACGACATGCCGTGCATGGATGACGACGTGCTGCGCCGGGGCAAGCCCACGGTGCACGTCGAATACGACGAGGCCACCGCTTTGCTGGCCGGCGACGCACTGCAGACGCTGGCATTCCAGGTCATGGCCGACGCCACGGTGGCCGACAGCGCCGCCGGACAGCTCGCGATGATCGGCCTGCTGGCGTCGGCATCCGGTTCGCGCGGCATGGCCGGTGGTCAGGCGATCGACCTCGAATCGGTCGGCAAGCAGATCAGCCGCGAAGAACTCGAGTTCATGCACGTGCACAAGACCGGGGCGCTGATCCGCGCCTCTGTGCTGCTCGGCGCGCGTGCGGGCGTCCCGATTGCCGACGACGACCTGCGCCGCCTCGACCACTACGCCAAGCTCGTCGGCCTGCTGTTCCAGGTCGTCGACGACATCCTCGACGCCGTCGCTGACACGGCCACGCTCGGCAAGACGGCCGGCAAGGATGCCGACAACGACAAGCCGACCTATGTCAGCCTGCTCGGGCTCGAGGAAGCCCGGCGCATGGCGCGCGACATGCTGGCCGATGCGCATGCCACCCTCGCACCGCTCGGCCCGCGCGCAACACGGCTCGGCGCGCTGGCCGACTACATCGTGCATCGCACGTTCTGACCCCGCTCAATTTCGGCACCTCCATGTCCCGCTACCCGCATCTGGAACGCATCAGCTCTCCCGCCGACCTGCGCGCACTCGAGCGCCGCGAACTCGGCACCGTCGCCGACGAACTGCGCGCCTTCCTGATCGAATCGGTCTCGAAGACCGGTGGCCATCTGTCGTCCAACCTCGGCACCGTCGAGCTGACGATCGCGCTGCACCATGTCTTCAACACACCGCAGGACCGCATCGTGTGGGACGTGGGGCACCAGACCTACGGCCACAAGGTGCTCACTGGCCGGCGCGAGGCGATGAGCGGCTTGCGTCACTGGGGTGGCATCTCGGGCTTTCCGCGCCGCAGCGAGAGCGAATACGACACCTTCGGCACCGCGCATTCGTCAACCTCGATCTCGGCGGCACTCGGGATGGCGGTCGCCGCACGCGATCGCGGCGAGAACCGTCACGCCATCGCGGTGATCGGCGACGGCGCGATGTCGGCCGGCATGGCCTTCGAGGCGCTGAACAATGCCGGCGAGATCGACGGCATCAACCTGCTGGTGATCCTCAACGACAACGAGATGTCGATCTCGCCGCCGGTGGGAGCGCTGACCAAGATCCTCGCACGCATGATGTCGGGCTCGACCTACAACACCGCACGGCGCGTCGGCGAAAGGGTGCTGGGCATGGCGCCGCCGGTCGCCGAGCTCGCACGCAAGGTCGAGGAGTACGCCAAGGGCATGATCACGCCCGGCACATTGTTCGAGGAATTCGGCTTCCACTACTACGGCCCGATCGACGGTCACGACCTCGACGCACTGATTCCGACGCTGCAGAACCTGAAGAAGCTCAAAGGGCCGCAGTTCCTGCACGTGATCACGAAGAAGGGCCAGGGTTACAAGCTCGCCGAAGCCGACCCGGTGCTCTATCACGGCGTGTCGAAATTCGACCACACCGCGGGCATCCAGAACGGCAAGGGCGGCGGCAAGCTGACCTACACTCAGATCTTCGGCGACTGGCTGTGCGACATGGCCGCCGCCGACAAGCGCATCATCGGCATCACCCCCGCAATGCGCGAAGGTTCGGGCCTGGTGCGCTTCGCTCAGGAATACCCCGACCGTTACTACGACGTCGGCATTGCCGAGCAACACGCGGTAACCTTCGCCGCCGGCCTTGCCTGCGAAGGATTCAGGCCGGTGGTGGCGATCTACTCCACCTTCCTGCAGCGCGCCTACGACCAGCTCATCCACGACGTGGCACTGCAAAACCTGCCGGTGGTGTTCGCGATCGACCGCGGCGGCCTCGTCGGCGCCGACGGCGCGACGCACCATGGCGCCTTCGATCTGTCCTATCTGGCGTGCATTCCCAACATGGTCGTCATGGCGCCGGCAGACGAGAACGAGTGTCGCCAGATGCTCTACACGGCGGTGCGCCACGAGGGCCCGACGGCCGTACGCTATCCGCGCGGCAGTGGTCGCGGCGTGACGCCGCAGCAGGAGATGACGGCGCTGCCGATCGGCAAGGGCGAAATGCGTCGCCAGGGCCGGCGCGTCGCGCTGCTGGCCTTCGGCAGCCTGGTCGATGTGGCGCTGGCGGTGGCGGAGACGCTAGACGCCACGGTCGCGAACATGCGCTTCGTCAAGCCGCTGGACGAGGCGCTGATCGCCGAACTCGCCGCTCACCACGAGTTGCTCGTCACCGTCGAGGAGAATGCGGTGATCGGTGGCGCGGGCTCCGAGGTGGCGCGCTTCGTCGACAGCCTGCCGACGCGTCCGCGCATGCTGCGACTGGGCCTTCCCGACCATTTCATCGATCACGGCGATCAGGCGCAGTTGCTGGCCTCGGTGGGGCTCGACAAGGACGGCATCCTGGCCGCCATCGGCCGGCTCGATCCAGCCAATAGTTGAGTAATTTTGTCGGGAACGCTAGCATTTCAAGCTGAGCCATCCGACAGAAGAGAGAAATCCCCATGAACGCCCCCCTGGGCCACGCGATGCCCGACGTGCAGAACAGCACCGACAGCCGCCAGATCGCGATCAACAAGGTCGGCATCAAGTCGATCCGCCACCCGGTGAAGGTCGTCGACAAGAGCGGCGGCGTGCAGCACACCGTCGCAAATTTCAACATGTATGTCGGCCTGCCCCACAACTTCAAGGGCACACACATGTCGCGCTTCATCGAGATCCTCAACGGCAACGAGCGAGAAATCTCGGTGGAATCCTTCGAGCCGATGCTGCGCGAAATGGTCAAGCGCCTGGAAGCCGAGACCGGCCACGTCGAGATGACCTTCCCCTACTTCATCAACAAGGCCGCGCCGGTCTCCGGCGTGAAGAGCCTGATGGACTATGAAGTCACGTTCACCGGCGAGATCCGCGAAGGCGGCGGTTACGAATTCACGATGAAGGTCGTGGTGCCGGTCACCAGCCTGTGCCCCTGCTCCAAGAAGATTTCCGATTACGGTGCGCACAACCAGCGTTCTCACGTCACGGTGACCGCGGTGCTGAACGACCACCTGTGGATCGAGGACGCGGTGCAACTGGTCGAAAGCCAGGCATCGTGCGAGGTCTACGGGCTGCTGAAGCGCCCCGACGAGAAGTACGTGACCGAACGCGCCTACGACAATCCCAAGTTCGTCGAGGACATGGTGCGCGATGTCGCCGGGCTGCTGAACGCGGAAAGCCGGATCGATGCCTATGTCGTCGAGTCGGAGAACTTCGAGTCCATCCACAACCATTCGGCGTATGCGCTGATCGAGCGCGACAAGCGCATCCAAGCCTGATCGGGCTCGCTTCGGCCCTCCCTGCGGCGGCACGCGCTCTCGGCGCCTGCCGCCGCTGTGCTTTCGGAGGCACCGCACGGGACGATGCTTCGCCATCCCGCGTCCGAACCGCCCATCGGGCCGGGATTGGCGTTAAAATTAGCATTTACTTAAATACGGAGCCGCAGCCATGTCCAAGTCCTTCGTCCAGATCACCACCGACGTCTCGCGCGCGCTGGGCACGCTGCGCAAGGAGATCCCCGACACGATGCAGGGCTTCAGCGGTATGGCAAAGGGGGCGCTGCAGAATGGCGCGATGACCGAACTGCAGAAGGAACTGATCGCGCTGGCCATCGCCGTCACCCAGCGCTGCGACGCCTGCGTCGGCTTCCATGTGAAGGCCCTCATCCGGCTGGGCGTCACGCGCGACCAATTCATGGAGACGCTGGGCGTGTGCACCTACATGGGCGGCGGCCCGGCCCTGATGTACGCCGCCGAAGCAGTACGCGCCTACGAGGAAATGCTGCCGAAAAGCGAATGACCCGTTCACTTTTCCGCGACTTGCCCTATAATGCCGACCTTCGAGCGGAGAGGTGGCAGAGTGGTCGAATGTACCTGACTCGAAATCAGGCGTAGGTGCAAGCCTACCGTGGGTTCGAATCCCACCCTCTCCGCCACCCAATACTCGGAAACCCGCATAGCTAAAAGCTTTGCGGGTTTTTCGTTTTTACAGAGTTGCCACTCGAGTAACCACCCGGCTACTGCTTGCATCGATCTCCGTTCGCCGATGAGCCCTGCAAGACGTGGCTGCCATACGTGCGCTGGAGCAGAACGCGCTTCAAGAGCGACTCTGGCAGGCAGTCGCTGAACTTGACTTCACCGCTGCGCTGTTCAACCTCGCGGCTACTTAGTTCAACTCTCCGACCGAGCGTACCGCTGAGCAAGTCCGTCGGATCACGTCGAACGTCGACGCCTAAGTCATCCTCCCTTGACGTTCCTGCGACCTCTTGAAGCTGATAACCAAGCCAACGATTGAAACGCGTTCCTCCATAGGTCCAAACCCGGAAGCGGCCCTTTTCGTCGCGCGTGACGATCGGCCCCCTTCCCGCACAGGGAAACCCTCCGCTGAACTCCTCCAGCGCGGCGGAAGCACGTTTCGACAGCTTCACGCCAGCGAGGGTACCCCTCTGCAGAACAGTCCGAATCGCTCCGCACACCTCGGCGCCGAGCACACGACCGGTTCCAGTCCATCGCGCCGAACCTTCACCCGTACCCGGCTCAAGGGTGACCACCCTGCGCCCCCAATCGATGTCGACCACCGTCCAGCTTCGCCCTGCGAGAAGGATGCTCGTCGGCGCATCGTCACCCGTCAGGGCACTCGGATCGACGTAACCGACGTCCGCACCCGCAAAGCGCGCAGTCAGCAGCGGCGAGCCGGAGAAGGTCGCCAGAAGGTCCCGGTAATGTCCCCGACCGAACTCGCGCTCGGTGGTAGGCCCGACCTGCAGTAGATCGGCCTCTGCCATCGCCAGGTAGCCCTTATCGAGCAATGAATCGACCAGGAAGACGATGTCGGCCTGCTCACACTCAACGAAGGCCCTTTGCAAGCGCTGCAACAGGGCATGTCGTGGCAACAAACCGTCCTCCAGCACCATGGCGAGCGCCTGCTGGGCGACCACACCCCAGGGCTCGGGCGGGGGTGACGCGGCCTCCACCCAGGTCTCCTGCCACTTCTGCAGCACGCCGAGGCTCAGCAAAAAACCCTGAAGGGTGGTGGCGAGAAACAGGCAGTTTCGCCTTGCCCCAGCACGGCGGCCGGTACGGCCCATCCTCTGCAGGAACGACGACACCGTCGATGGCGCATCGATCTGGATGACGACATCGAGGTCGCCCACATCGATGCCAAGTTCGAGCGTTGAGGTCGCCACGATCACGCAGTCCTTCTCCTCCGCAAACGCCGCTTCGGCCTGCCGACGCTCCGCAGCGCTCAGCGATGCGTGACTGACGAAGGTACGAACGCCATGCCCGCGCAGCAGGTTGCCGAGTTGCTCGGTGTAGCTGCGCGAATCACAGAAGACGAGCCGCTTCTTCCCGCGGTGAAGCCGCGAGATCACGATCGCCGCGTTGTCGAGCGAGCCGACGTAATCCAGTGTCACGTCAGCATCGGTGCTCACCCCTGCACTGCCGACCACCCTGCGCTCGCCCTCAGGCGCAAGCCAGGCCAGCAACTGATCGGGATTGCTGACGGTGGCTGACAAACCGATGCGCTGGGGCGGGCGTACGGTGTAGTCCGCCAGGCGAGAGAGGATGGCGCGCAGATGCCAGCCACGATCATCGGCCGCGAAGGCATGCAGCTCGTCCGCGATCACCGCGCGCAGGCTGCCGAACCAGGTGTCGCGCTCGACCCGGGTGGAAATCAGCATCCCCTCGATCGACTCGGGCGTGGTCAGGATGATGTCGGGCGGATCCTTCAGCGCACGCTGCTTGCGTGATTGCGCCACATCGCCATGCCAGAGCTCAACCCGCCGGCCGACGAGCCCTGCATAGTGCTCAAGCCTCTGGGCAAGGTTGTTGAGCAACGCCTTGATGGGGCAGACGTACAGCACGCTCACGCCGCTCCAGTTCTCGCGAATCATGCGCGACAACACCGGGATGATCGCCGCCTCGGTCTTGCCACCCGCGGTCGGCGCCAGCAACAGGCAGTGAAGGCCTTCCTGGATCGGGTTGATGGCCTCTAGCTGAGTCGGCCTCAGCGACGTCCAGCCCAACGAATTGACGACGTGGTACTGCAAGGCGGGATGAAGGGAATCGAACGGATCCACATCCACCTCCCGCCCCTCTTCAGGCGCGCTCACAACGCAATGTCATCCACCGAGTCGGCATTCGCCGCCGCGCGTTCGGCAGCCGACATCTCGGTCTCGGACAGCGTCAGGCTGTAGTGACGTCGCGGGTCGAAGTCGGCGTGCAGATCCACCCGGTCGAGCACGTCGGCGACCAGCTTCTTCAGGAACAGGCGGGGCGCAACCCCGACCTTGCCACCCAGCCCGCCGGCCACCGCTCGGGCCAGCGTTTCCACGTAGGCATCAT
>SHNC01000274.1 GCA_004295105.1 Betaproteobacteria bacterium
GTTCCCGCCGCAGGTGAGGAGTACATGAGCGAGAAGCAGATGGCCCACTTCCGCGACATTCTCGGCACGCTGAAGAGCGAGCTGATGGATGACATCGAGCGCACGGTACATACCTTGCAGGACGAGGCCACCGTTTTCGCCGACCCGAACGATCGTGCCAGCCAGGAATCCGACATCGCCCTCGAACTGCGCAACCGCGACCGCGAACGCAAGCTCATCAAGAAGATCGACGAGGCCCTCGGCCGCATCGACGCCGGCGAGTATGGCTATTGCGACAGTTGCGGCGTCGAGATCGGCCTGAAGCGCCTGGAGGCTCGCCCGACGGCGACGATGTGCATCGACTGCAAGACGCTGGAAGAGATGCGCGAGCGCCAGGTCGCCAAGTAAGGCCGGACGCCTGCCTGCGCCGTAATGAAGAAGGGACGCCACGGCGTCCCTTCTTCATTACGGCCGTCACCGCCGATGCATGGTGCGGTGACGGCGGCATTCAGACAGCAGGGGCACCACAACGCCCCTCGTCGAACGGCGGGGCACCTTGACCGAGGCCCCGCCGATTCTGCTCAGCCGGCGCTTTCGTTCAGCAGCGCCTTCATGCTCAGGCGGATCTTACCGCGCTCGTCGGTCTCGAGCACCTTCACGCGCACGGCCTGGCCTTCCTTGACGTAGTCGGCCACGTTGTTCACGCGCTCGTTGGCGATCTGCGACACATGCAGCAGCCCGTCGCGACCCGGCATGATGTTGACGATGGCGCCGAAGTCCAGCAGACGGATCACCGTGCCTTCGTAGACCTTGCCGACCTCGACTTCGGCGGTGATCGCCTCGATCCTGGCCTTCGCCGCCTGCGCACCCTCGGCGCTGACCGACGAGATGGTGATCTGGCCGTCGTCCTCGATCTCGATCACGGTGCCGGTCTCTTCCTGCAGTGCGCGGATCACCGCACCACCCTTGCCGATCACGTCGCGGATCTTCTCGGGGTTGATCTTCATGTTGATCATGCGCGGCGCGTATTCGGACACCTCGCCACGCGACGCCGCCAAGGCCTGCTTCATCAGGTTCAGGATGTGCAGGCGACCCGCCTTGGCCTGCTCCAGCGCGGCATGCATGATCTCCTTGGTGATGCCCTGGATCTTGATGTCCATCTGCAGGCCGGTCACGCCATTCACCGTACCGGCGACCTTGAAGTCCATGTCGCCGAGGTGGTCCTCGTCGCCCAGGATGTCGGTCAGCACCGCAAAGCGGTTGCCTTCCTTGATCAGGCCCATGGCGATGCCGGCGACGTGATCCTTCAGGGGCACGCCCGCATCCATCATCGCCAGCGAACCGCCGCAGACGGACGCCATCGACGACGAGCCGTTCGACTCGGTGATTTCGGACACGACGCGCACCGTGTAGGAGAACGCTTCGGCCTTGGGCAGCATCGCCACCAGAGAGCGCTTGGCCAGACGGCCGTGGCCGACTTCGCGGCGCTTGGTGACACCGAAGCGGCCCGTTTGACCGGTGCAGAACGGCGGGAAGTTGTAGTGGAGCATGAAGCGCTCCTTGTACTCGCCACCGATCGCATCGATGATCTGCTCGTCGCGGCCCGTGCCCAGCGTCGCGACTACCAGCGCCTGGGTTTCACCACGCGTGAACAGCGCCGATCCATGGGTGCGCGGCAACACACCGGTACGGATCTCGATCGGACGCACGGTGCGGGTATCGCGACCGTCGATGCGGGGCTCGCCGTTCAGGATGCGGCTGCGGACGATGCCCGACTCGATGTTGAAGAAGATGTCCTTGATGTCATTGACCGACGGCGGAATCTCCATACCCTCGGTGATCTGGGCGATGACACGCTTGCGGATGTCGGACAGGCGGTTCGAGCGCTCCTGCTTGCTGGTGATGCGAAAGGCATCCTCCATCTCGGCCTTCGCCAGCTCGGTGACACGCGCGATCAGCGCATCGTTCGCCGGCGGCGGCTGCCAGTCCCACTCGGGCTTGCCGGCGACCTCCACCAGCTCGTTGATGGCCTTGATCGCGGCCTGCATCTGCTCGTGACCGAACACCACCGCGCCCAGCATGACCTGCTCGGGCAGTTCGTCCGCCTCCGATTCGACCATCAGCACGGCCGTCTGCGTGCCGGCGACCACCAGGTTCATCTGGCTCGTCTCCAGTTGCGACGCGGTCGGGTTCAGGATGTACTGACCATCGACGTAGCCCACGCGCGCCGCACCGATCGGGCCATTAAAGGGAATGCCGGAGATCGCCAGTGCCGCCGAGGCACCGATCATCGCCGGGATGTCGGAATCGATCTCGGGGTTCAGCGACAGCACGGTCACGATGACCTGCACTTCGTTGTAGAAGCCTTCCGGGAAGAGCGGACGGATGGGGCGGTCGATCAGTCGCGAGGTGAGGATTTCCTTCTCGGTCGGACGGCCTTCACGCTTGAAGAAGCCGCCCGGGATGCGACCCGCGGCGTAGAACTTCTCGACGTAGTCGACGGTGAGCGGGAAGAAGTCCTGGCCCGGCTTGGCCTCCTTGGCGCCGACGACGGTGGCGAGCACCACGGTCTCGTCCATGTTGACGATGACGGCGCCACCTGCCTGGCGAGCGACCTCGCCGGTCTCGAGCGTGACGGTGTGAGCGCCGAAGGCGAACGTTTTCTTGATGGCGGTAGGCAAGGGATGATTCCTCTATCGATGAAGGCAGCAAACTACAACTGCATGGGCGGGACCGCAGGCCCCGCGCGTTGGCACACCCGGACCGCAGCCCGGACCGGCAATTTCGACGCCGAAACGACAAAAGCCGGCGCGACCCGCATGGGCTCGCACCGGCTTTGCTGGCTTAAGTCGCCCTGATCGGCGCTGTCTGGCTCGTCACGGACGCAATTACTTGCGCAGGCCGAGACGCTCGATCAGATTGCGGTAGCTGTCGGCGTTACGACCCTTCAGGTAGTCCAGCAGCTTGCGACGCTGACTGACCATCTTCAGGAGGCCGCGGCGGGAATGGTGATCCTTCGCGTGTTCCTTGAAGTGGGGGGCGAGACCGTTGATGCGGGCGGTCAGGAGCGCAACCTGGACTTCCGGGGAGCCGGTGTCGCCTTGGGCGCGCTGAAAGTCGGAGACGATCTTCGACTTGGATGCGTTATCGAGAGCCATGTGTGTCTTTACTCGTGTTTTTCTGCCAATCAGAAGCGGCGGATTATACCCCGCCATCCCAAAAACTCAATCCATATCATGCGGATGCGTTGGCCGCTGCAAGGCACCGGTGGCGATCAGTCGCCGCGGCGCAAGCGTGCCGTCTGCCTGCCAGCAAGCCAGCCCGAGAAAGCCCTGCGGCCCATAGGCGCGCACCGGTCCGGGCGTGCCTGACGGCACGAGGCGCAGGGTACGCCCTTGCAGCAGCCATGCCGCCTGCTCCGCCTCGAGCAGAACCTCGCCGAACTCGCGCACCAGCGTATCGACCGGTGCCAGCAGCGCATCGCGCTCTTCCGCAGGGCATGACTCGAGGCGTTCCAGCGTCACTGCCTCGCACACATCGAAGGGGCCGATGCGGGTACGACGCAGCCCGCACAGATGCGCCCCGCAGCCGAGCGCGGCACCGATGTCCATCGCCAGCGTGCGGATGTAGGTGCCCTTGCTGCAGGCAACCCGCATCGAAAACCGGTCGCCGGCGAAGTCGAGGAGGTCGAGCGCATGGATCGTGACCCGCCGCGCCTCGCGCTCCACCTCGATGCCCTGGCGAGCGTACTCGTAGAGCGCCTTGCCGTCCCGCTTCAAAGCGGAGTACATGGGCGGCACCTGTTCGATGTCGCCGCGGAAACCCGCCACAACCTCGGCAAGCCGCGCCTCGCTCACCGACACCGCATGCGTCGCGATGACCCTGCCATCGGCGTCGCCGCTGTCGGTTTCGACACCGAGCTGCACCACCGCCTCGTAAGTCTTGTCGGCGTCGAGCAGCATCTGCGAGAACTTCGTCGCCTCGCCGAACGTCAGCGGCAACAGCCCGCTCGCCATCGGATCGAGCGTGCCGGTGTGGCCGGCCTTGGCCGCGTTCAACAGGCGGCGTGCCGCCTGCAGGGCGTGGTTGGAACTCGAGCCCTGCGCCTTGTCGAGCAGCAGCACGCCGTCGACGATGCGGCGCACGATCTTGCGCTGCTCCGCCTTTGGTCGTTTCGCCTGCGGTCTGCCCTCAGGACTTGTCGCCGTCACCGTGCTCACCACCGGGGCCGGCCGCGTCATGGTGACGGGCCTCGTCCTCGCGCACCACGTCGTCGATCAGCTTCGACAGGCGGCTGCCCTCTTCGACCGAGCGATCGTAGTGCCAGTGCAGTTCGGGCGTGGTGTGGATGCGAACGCGACGCCCCAGCTCGCGCCGCAGGAAACCGCTGGCGCGCCGCAAGCCCTGCAGAATCTCGGGCACGTCCGCCTCGCCCGTCATGGAGGTGAAATACACCTTGGCGTGCGCGTAGTCGGGCGTGATCTCGACATCGGTCAGCGTGATGAAGCCGACGCGCGGATCCTTGACCTCGAGCCGGATCAGCTCGGCCAGCTCGCGGCGGATCTGCTCCACCACGCGCTGGCTACGGGAATACTCCTTGGGCATCGCTTACAGCGTCCTCGCGACTTCCTTGATCTCGAAGATCTCGAGCTGGTCGCCTTCCTGGATGTCGTTGTAGTTCTTGAGCTGCAGGCCGCATTCGTAACCGGCCTTCACTTCCTTGACGTCATCCTTGAAGCGCTTCAGCGAATCGAGCTCGCCGGTCCACTGCACCACATGGTTGCGCAGCAGGCGGGCCGACGAACCACGCTTGACCGTGCCTTCCAGCACGTAGCAACCCGCCACCGAACCCACCTTGGAGATCACGAACACCTGACGGATCTCGACCAGGCCGATCACTTCCTCGCGCTTCTCCGGCGCCAGCATGCCCGACAGCGCCGCCTTCACCTCATCGACAGCGTCATAGATGATGTTGTAGTAGCGGATGTCCACGCCGAAGGTCTCGGCAAGCTTGCGCGCTCCGGCATCGGCGCGGGTGTTGAAGCCGATGATGACCGCCCCCGAAGCCTGCGCCAGGTTGACGTCCGATTCGGAAACCGCGCCGACACCGGCGTGGATGACGTTGACCCGAACCTCGTCGGTGGAAAGCTTCTGCAGCGACTGCACCAGTGCTTCCTGCGAACCCTGCACGTCGGCCTTGATGATGAGCGGCAGGCTCTTGACCTCGCCCTCGGCCATCTGTTCGAGCATGGTCTCGAGCTTCGCCGCCTGCTGCTTGGCAAGCTTGACGTCGCGGAACTTGCCCTGACGGAACAGCGCGATTTCGCGCGCCTTCTTCTCGTCGGCCAGCGCGATCGCCTCGTCGCCGGCGGCAGGCACGTCGGACAGGCCGAGGACTTCGACCGGAATGGACGGTCCAGCCTCGTCGATCTGCTTGCCGTTCTCGTCGAGCATCGCACGAATGCGGCCGAAGGTACCGCCGGCCAGCAGCACGTCGCCCTTGCGCAAGGTGCCCGACTGCACCAGCAACGATGCGACCGGACCGCGCCCCTTGTCGAGGCGCGCCTCGATGATCAGGCCCTTCGCCGGCGAATCGACCGGTGCGGTGAGTTCCAGCACCTCGGCCTGCAGCAGCACCGCCTCGAGCAGTTCGTCGATGCCGGTACCCTTCTTCGCCGACACCGGCACGAACATCACCTCGCCACCATAGGCTTCGGGGATGACCGATTCGGCGATAAGCTCCTGCGTGACACGCTCGGGATTGGCTTCCGGCTTGTCGATCTTGTTGATCGCCACCACCAGCGGCACGCCGGCCGCCTTGGCGTGGTGGATGGCCTCTCGCGTCTGCGGCATCACGCCGTCGTCGGCTGCCACCACCAGGATGACGATGTCCGTCGCCTTCGCGCCGCGCGCGCGCATCGCGGTAAAGGCCTCGTGGCCCGGCGTGTCGAGGAAGGTCAGCATGCCGCGCGCGGTCTCGACGTGGTAGGCGCCGATGTGCTGCGTGATGCCGCCGGCCTCGCCCGCCGCGACCTTGGCGCGGCGGATGTAGTCGAGCAGCGACGTCTTGCCGTGGTCGACGTGGCCCATGACGGTGACCACCGGCGCACGCGGCAGCACCGCGACGTCCTTGTGCTCGACTTCCTCGAGGAAGGCGTCGGGCTCATCCAGCTTCGCGGCGAGGGCCTTGTGGCCCATCTCCTCGACGACGATCATCGCCGTTTCCTGGTCCAGCACCTGGTTGATGGTGACCATCGAACCCATCTTCATCAGGGTCTTGATGACCTCGGTGGCCTTCACCGCCATCTTGTGCGCCAGATCGGCCACGGTGATGGTCTCGGGCACGTGGACTTCACGCACGATCGGCTCGGTGGGCGCCTGGAAGGCCTGGCGCTCGTCCTGCCCGCGGCCGTGACGGCCACCGCCCTTGCCACCCCCGCGCCAACCGCTGCCGGTCGTCGCGCCCACCTCGCCACGCGTCTTGAGACCGCCCCGGCGCTTGGCGCCATCGGTCTCGCGCGCGGGCGCGCCGGCGCCGCGCTTGACGTCCTTGGGCGGCTTCTCCTCAGTCTTGGCCGGACGATGCAGCGTGCCCGACGGCCCCTTGGCGGGTGCCGGCTTGGCAGCCTCGTCCTTCTTTGCCTGCTCGGCGCGGAGGCGTGCTTCTTCCTCGGCCTTGCGGGACTCCGCGGCGGCACGCGCCGCGGCGTCGCGCTCCTGACGCGCCCGCAGATCGGCAGCCTGCCGCTCGGCCAGCGCACGGGCGCGGTTCGCCTCGCGTTCGCGGGCGGCACGTTCCTCGTCGGAGAGCAGTTCGTTGATCGAGACCGGCTTGGGACGCACCAGCGTGGCGGTCGGCTTCGCAGCCGTCTTGACGCTCGCTTCCGGCGCGGCGGCGACGGGCTCTTCATCCACGACGGGTTCAGGCTCGGCCACCGGTTCGGGTTCTGTCACCGGAGCGGTCGCCTCGGCGACCTCGACCACCGGCGCAGCCTCGATCACCAGCTCGACGGGCGCCTCGATCACGGGTTCGGCTTCCGCCTGGACGGGTACGACCGGTTCGACGGCGGGCGACTCGGCGACCACGGCTTCGTCCACCGGCGCGGCGCTCTCAGCCGCAGCAACGGTCTCGGCAACGAGTTCGTCGCGTTTCACGAAGGTCCGCTTCTTGCGGACCTCGACCTGCACAGTGCGCGCGCGACCGGTCGAGTCGGTGGATCGGATCTCGGTCGTCTGCTTGCGCGTCAGGGTGATCTTGCCCTTCGGTTCAGTATCGCCGTGCGAGCGACGCAGGTATTCGAGCAGTCGCGCCTTGTCCTGTTCGGTGAGCAGATCGGCGGGGCCGGACTTGTCCACACCCGCACGCTTCAACTGCTCGAGCAGCACCGCGGCCGGCATTTTCAGTTCGCCGGCAAACTGGGTCACGCTCATTTGTTCCATTACAGCCCTCCCATCACTCTTCGAACCAATGGGCGCGCGCAACGGAAATCAGCGCCTTGGCTCGCTCTTCGTCGATCCCGGCCATTTCGACCAGTTCGTCGACGGCGAGGTCGGCGAGGTCGTCACGGGTACGAATGCCCTTCTGGGCCAGTCTGGCGGCAAGGGACTTCTCCATGCCGTCGAGGTTGAGCAGGTCGTCGGAGACGTTCTCCAACTGCTCTTCGGTGACGATCGCCTCGGTCAGCAGCACGTTGCGCGCACGATTGCGCAGCTCGTTCACCGTGTCCTCGTCGAAGGCCTCGATGTCGAGCATCTCGGCCAGCGGAACGTAGGCGATCTCTTCGAGCGAGGAGAAGCCCTCCTCGATCAGGATGTCGGCGACCTCTTCGTCGACATCCAGCTTTTCCATGAACAGCGCGCGCAGGCCCTGCTGCTCCTGCGCGGTCTTCTCGGCCGATTCCTGCTCGCTCATCAGGTTGATCGTCCAGCCCGTCAGTTCGGAGGCGAGCTTCACGTTCTGACCGTTGCGGCCGATGGCGATGGCGAGGTTGTTCTCGTCGACCACCACGTCCATCGCGTGCGCCTCCTCGTCTACGACGATGGACACGACTTCGGCCGGCTGCAGCGCGGCGACGACGAACTGCGCCGGGTCCGGCGCCCACACGATGATGTCGATCTGCTCGCCGCCGATCTCGTTGCGGACCGCGGTGACGCGCGAGCCGCGCAGGCCGACGCAGGTGCCGATCGGGTCGATACGCGGATCGTTCGACTTCACCGCGATCTTGGCACGCAGGCCGGGGTCGCGGGCACAGGCCTTGATCTCGAGCAGGCCATCCTCGATCTCGGGCACCTCGAGCTCGAACAGCTTCATCAGGAACTCGGGCGCGGTACGCGACAGGATCAGTTGGGGGCCGCGGGCGCCACGGTCGATCTTGAGCAGGAAGGCCTTCACCCGGTCGCCCACGCGCAGGTTCTCGCGCGGGATCTGCTGGTCGCGCGGCAGTACCGCTTCCATGCGGCCGACCTCGATGATCGCGCTGCCGCGCTCCATACGCTTGATGGAGCCCGACACGAGGAATTCCTTGCGCTCGAGGAAGTCATTGAGCACCTGCTCGCGCTCGGCGTCGCGGATCTTCTGCAGGATGACCTGCTTGGCGGCCTGCGCGCCGATTCGGCCGAAGTCGATCGGCTCGAGCGGCTCCTCGATGTATTCGCCGAGCTGGATGCCCGGACTGACCTCGCGCGCGTCGATGATGCCCATCTCGGCTTCGTCGTTGGTGACCTCTTCGTCGGGCATCACGACCCAGCGACGGAACGACGTGTGATCGCCCGTCTCGCGGTCGATCGACACCACCACATCGGCGTCGTCGTGGATGCGCTTCTTGGTCGCGGAGGCCAGCGCCGACTCGAGCGCGGCAAACACGATGTCCTTGGCGACGTTCTTTTCCCGCGCCAGAGCATCGACAAGCAGCAGAATTTCGCGGCTCATTTCAGTAAAACCTCCACTTCCAAAGTCTCAGAATTTGGGTACAAGGCGTGCCTTTTCGATATCGTCGAGCGCGAACAGCATCTCGCCTTTGTCGGTGGTCAGCACCACGGCGCCTTCACGCAGCCCTTCGAGCACACCAACGAAATTGCGTTGGTTGTTGATGGGCAGCGACACGCGCAACTGGATCTGGTTGCCGGCGAAGCGCTCGAAATCCACCGCCTTCTTCAACGGCCGATCCAGCCCCGGAGAGGACACCTCGAGCCGGTCGTAATCGACGTTCTCCACCTCGAACACGCGCTGCAACTGGTTGCTGACGGTGGCGCAGTCATCCACGGTGATGCCGCGCTCGATGTCGATGAAGACCCGCAACAATCGGCCCTTGGGCGAGAACTCGACATCCACGAGCTCGAAGCCGAGTCCGGTCACGACCTGTTCGATCAGATTTTCGATTCCTGCCCGCATCACCATCACCTGCGCCACAAATAAAAAATGGGCGAAACGCCCATTCCTGCCGACCACGTCGTATTCCGCCGGTCACAACTGGATGACAGATCGCCCGCCAAATGCGTCCGATGCAGCCACATTCAGAAACCCATCCATCAAAGCCCGCTGATTATAGCCTCAAAACCGAAGGCCGGGCAAACCCGCAAGTTCACGGGTCTGCCCGGCCAGGAAAGGAGGAAGTCTGCGCGGCCGCTGTCAGCGCATCCTGGGCGTGGTGTGATGCAGCTTGGGCGGACGCTTCTCGCGCTCATCCTGCCGCCGCTGCGGCACCGGGACCCCGGCAAGCCTGCACGCGTCGGCCTCGGCCATTTCCATCCACATGCCACGCTTCAGGCGCGCGGGCAGCTCCACCGGGCCGTAACGCACCCTCATCAAGCGGCTCACCGTGAGCCCGACCGCCTCGAACATGCGCCGCACCTCGCGATTGCGGCCCTCGGAGATCGTCACGCGGTACCAGTGGTTGGCGCCCTCGCCACCTTCGTCGCGCAGGCTGTTGAAGCGCGCCGATCCATCCTCGAGCTGGATACCCTCAGTAAGCGAACGGGCCTGCTCCTCGGTGAGTTCGCCCAGCACGCGCACTGCGTACTCCCGATCCAGTTCATAGCGCGGGTGCATCAGCCGGTTGGCCAGATCGCCGTCGTTGGTGAACAGCAGCAGACCGGAGGTGTTGAAGTCGAGCCGCCCGACCGCCAGCCAGCGTCCCTTGCGCAGCACCGGCAGACGCTCGAACACCGTCGGGCGGCCTTCCGGGTCGTCGCGCGAAACGATCTCGCCCTCGGGCTTGTGGTAGATCAGCACGCGCGGGATGCGCAAGGCGAAGCGCAGCGGTATCAGCTTGCCGTTGAGCTTCACACGGTCACCCGGGCCGATCTTCTGTCCGAGCGAAGCTGGCAGGCCATTCACCGAGATGCGGCCGGCAACGACGAGTTCCTCGATCTCGCGCCGCGACGCCACGCCCGCCTGGGCAAGCACCTTCTGCAGACGCTCCGGCTCGGCCAGCACGGTCGGCCCCGGACCACCACGTCCGGCGCCCTGCCCGCGTGCCCCCGGGCCGCGTGCGGGCCGCTCGCCACGCTCCGGGCGGCCGAGCGCCGATCGATGTGCGTCGGACTGCAATCCGGCATTGCCGTCGTCGCGCGCCGCCCGCCCCTGCCGCCCGCCACGCGGCGCGCGCGGTGCGCCCGGATCGGCGTTCAGGTGGGCATCACGACGGCGCGGCTGCGCGTCCTCGTCGCGCGCGCCCTGTTCATCGGCACTTCGGCCGCGCGGGCGTTGATCGCGACGATCGAGGATCTCGACCGCATCAGATTTCTTCTTCAGGGGCGGCCGCAGCGGCCGGTTCGATTTGCGAGGTGTCGACAAGATCCATGATCCTTTCTATCTCGGTCAGCGCAGGCAGTTCGGTCAGGCTGCGCAGGCCCATGTCGTCGAGAAAACGCCGCGTGGTCGCGAACAGCGCGGGCCGGCCGGGCGTGTCGCGGTGGCCGACGACATCGACCCACCCGCGTGATTCCAGTGTTTTCAGCACGTTGGGGGACACCGCGACGCCGCGGATGTCCTCGATGTCGCCACGCGTCACCGGCTGACGGTACGCGATGATCGCCAGCGTCTCCATCACCGCGCGCGAATAGCGCGGCGGCCTTTCGTCCTTCAGGCGGTCCAGATAGGCCTGGTACTCCGGCCGAGTCTGGAAGCGCCAGCCGCTCGCCAGTTGCACCAGTTCCACGCCGCGACCCGCTGCGGCCCACTGCGCGCGCAGTTCGTCCAGCAGCTTGCGCACCAGTTCCGGCCCCGGGTCGTCGTCGAACAACCGGCGCAGGTCGGCCACCGCCAGCGGCGCCGGCGCGGCCAGCAGAGCCGCCTCGACGATGCGCAGCCAGGCTTCAGGCGTCGTCGCAGCTTGCATCGGCCAGCTTCACGTAGATGGGCGCAAAGGCCTCGTTCTGGGTCACTTCGACCAGCTTTTCCTTCACCAGCTCGAGCACGGCCAGGAAGCTCACCACCAGACCGGGCGCACCGAGGTCGGCATCGAACAGGGTGTCAAACACGACGTAGGCGCCGTCCTGCAGCCTGCGCATAATGTCCGTCATGTGTTCGCGCACCGACAGTTGCTCGCGGCCGACGCGGTGGTGCTGCGTCAGGCGCGCCTTCTTCATGATGCGCAGCCAGGCCAGTTGCAGGTCGTGCAGACTCACGTCCGGCAGGCGCTCGACCACCTTTTCGGCCACGAACACGCCCACCCACTCGAAATCGCGCTCGACCCGCGGCATCCCCTCGAGCCGCGCCGCGGCCAGCTTCATCTGCTCGTACTCGAGCAGGCGGCGGACGAGTTCGGCGCGAGGATCCTCTTCCTCGGCGCTGTCGCGCGGTGGACGCGGCAGCAGCATGCGCGACTTGATCTCGAGCAGCACCGCCGCCATCAGCAGGTATTCGGCCGCCAGCTCCAGATTCGACGCCCGCATCGCCTCGACGTACTCCAGATACTGCGCCGTCAGCGGCGCCATCGGAATGTCGAGGACATTCAGGTTGGCCTTGCGGATCAGGTACAGCAGCAGGTCCAGCGGGCCCTCGAAGGCCTCGAGAAAGACCTGAAGCGCATCGGGCGGAATATACAGGTCTTTCGGCAGTTCGAGCAGGGGCTCTCCATACAGCCGAGCCACGGACTCGAATTCTGCGGCCGCCTCGCGCGCCGCCAGTTCCAGCGGGAGGTTCATGCGGCCAGCACAGCAGCGCAGCGAAGATAAAGGCAGGGCATCGCGTGCATCTCGCGTCAGAAACCGAGTACCAGCGACAGCAGGTAGCGGAAGATCGCCATCAGCGGCCACAGTATGGCGCCCAGCACACCGGTGAACAGCAGCACCAGCAGGATGGGAAAACCATAGGGCTCGAGCCGCGCGAACTGCCAGGCCAGGCGGTTGGGCAACAGGCTGACGGCGATGCGCCCGCCGTCGAGCGGCGGCAGCGGAAGGAGGTTGAGCACCATCAGCACGGTGTTGATCTGCATGCCGGCATCGGCCATCTTCATCATCGGGATCGTGTAGTCGCCCGACGAGGTACTCGCCGCGATCTTGAACAGGATGCCCCAGCCGATCGCCATCAGCAGATTGACGAAGGGCCCGGCCGCGGCGACCCACAGCATGTCCGCCTTCGGGTTGCGCAGGCGACCGAAGTTGACCGGCACCGGCTTCGCCCAGCCGAACAGGATGCCGCCGCCACCGAACAGCGCGCTCGCGGCCAGGATCAGCGCCGGCACGAGCACGGTGCCGACCGGATCGATGTGACGCAGCGGATTGAGCGTGATACGGCCGGCGAGATCTGCCGTCGGGTCGCCGAAATGCCGCGCCACATAGCCGTGTGCCGCCTCGTGCAGCGTAATGGCGAGCACGACGGGGAGCGCCCAGATGGCGAGCGTGGAAATCAGGGAATCCATGAAGCGACCGGCAGCTAAACGCGCATTCTAGCAGAGCCCTTGCGCGCTTCCCGGGCGCCGATGTCCTGGCCCGCCTTCACTGAGCTCACTCGGCTTCCAGGCCAAAGGGCGACAGGTCGCCGCGGCCGGCACGCACGAGTTCCGGCACGCCGGAGGTCAGGTCGATGACGGTGGTGGCCTCGGGACCGCAGTAACCGGCCTCGATCACCAGATCGACCTGCTTGCCGAGCCGGTCCCGGATTTCGTCGGGGTCCGACAGCGGATGCTCCTCGCCCGGAAGCAGCAGGGTCGAGGTCAGCAGCGGACCGTCGACTTCGGCCAGCAGGGCGGTCACCACCGCGTGCTCCGGGATGCGCAGGCCGATGGTCTTGCGCTTCGGGTGCAGCACGCGGCGCGGAAGTTCCCTCGTGCCCTCGAGGATGAAGGTGTAGGGACCGGGCGTCACCGCCTTCAGCAGGCGGTACTGGCTGTTGTCGACACGGGCATAGGTGGCGATCTCGGACAGGTCGCGGCACATCAGCGTGAAGTGGTGACGTTCATCGACACCACGGATGCGCCGGATGCGGTCGAGCAGGCCGGCGTCGCCCGCGAGGCAACCCAGGGCATACGCCGAATCGGTCGGAAAGGCCATCAGCCCGCCATTGCGCAGGATCTCCGCGGCCTGGCGGATCAAACGCGGCTGGGGTTGCTCGGGATGCAGGGAAAAGAACTGGGCCATGTCGGTTGGGCAGCTTCGCTATGTCGTTTTCTCAGATCAGGCGCGACCACACGGGGGTGAGATCGGGCGGCAGCGGATTGCAGCGGCCGACGTCGACCGGGCTTTCGTTCTCGCCATGGAAATCGGAAGCGCGCGACGCGAGCAGCCCGCGCTGACGGGCAATGGTGGCGAAGCGCCGCATCTCCTCCTCGCTGTGCGCGCCGGAAACCACCTCCACACCCTCCCCGCCGGCTGCGGAGAATGCGTCGAACAGCCTCGTCATGTCGGCCGCCGACAGGCGATAACGCGCGGGATGGGCGACCACGGCGATCCCGCCGGCGGCGAGGATCCAGCCCACCGCATCTTCCAGCCGCGCCCACTGATGTTCGACGAAGCCCGGCTTGCCGCGTGCAAGATAATGATCGAACACGGTCTTCACATTAGGCATCAGACCGCTCGCCACCAGGTGGCGGGCGAAATGCGCGCGGCTGACGAGTGCCGGATTGCGCGCGAAGCGCCGCGCGCCGTCGTAGGCGCCGACGATGCCGCAGCGCGCCAGTTCGTCGCTCATGCGCCGGGCACGGGCATCGCGTCCGGCGCGCAGCACCTCGAGCCCGTCGACCAGGGTCGGGCAATGGTGATCGATTCCCAAGCCGACGATATGCACCGTCTCGCCGGCGAATGAGACCGATATCTCGACGCCAGCCACCAGCCGCACCCCTGCTTCCTCGGCAGCGTCGGCTGCCGCATCGATGCCGCGAACCTCATCGTGGTCGGTCAGCGCGAGCAGTTCGACGCCGTTGGATGCAGCGCGCCGCACCAGCGCCTGCGGCTCGAGCCAGCCGTCGGACACGGTGGAATGGCAATGCAGATCGACATTCATGACGTTCATGGTCATTCGTTCATCGGCGACTACTCAGCCTGCTGCAGGCAGGATCGCCACAGGCGTTCGATTCATCAGGGCGTTCGATCCATCACTCTGACAACAGGAAGGGCTCGATGATTCGCGCGACCGCCTCCGGCTGCTCGTGGTGCAGGTTGTGGCCGACCCCCTCCAGCGTAACCACGCTCAACGCCCGAAAGCACGCACGTGCCGCCTCGTGCGCCTCGTCGCTGACGCCGAGATGGCGGCGCAGTGCCGGATCGGCCGGTTCGACCCACATGACCGGCGCGGTCGCGCGGCGCCAGCAGGCTTCGGCCTCGGCGCGGCGATAGAGCACAGGATTGACGCGCCGGTGCGCCGCATCCCCCGCCAGGCGAACCGCCGGGCCCTCCCGGCCCTCGATGCGCTCGCCCAGATGCGCCGCGAGCCAGCGCGCGCGATCGGCTGGCAGCCGCGGGTTGTCACGCTGCAGCCGCCGCGCCAGCGCATCGAAATCCGCGTAGTCGCGGAACGCAACCGGTTCGGCGAGTTCGTTCAGCCACTTCTCGTAGCGGCCCGGCGCCTGGTCTGCGCTGCGGTCCACCAGGCCGAAGGCATCGAGCGCCACCACGCGGGCAACACGGGACGGGCGCACGCCGGCGTACATGCAGGCCACGTTGCCACCCATGCTGTGCCCGACCAGACGCACCGGCGCCTCGGGCTCGAGCAGGCGCAGGACGGCATCGAGGTCGCCGAGGTAATCCGGAAACCAGTAGGCGTCGCCACGCCATTCGCTGCGACCGAAGCCGCGCCAGTCGGGCGCGATCACATGCCAGTCGCGCGCCAACGCATCGACGACGAACTGGAACGAGGCCGACACATCCATCCAGCCATGCAGCATGAACAGCTTCGGCGCGCCTTGCTCCCCCCACTCGCGCAGGTGGTACCGCAGGCCGCGCACATCGACAAACCGGGATCGTGACGTCTTCATCGCCCGTATGATAGCAAAGCGCCCCGCCGTCCCGTCCGGCAAGGGCCGGTGTCGGACCGGCGACGGGACCGCTATCATCGGCGGATCGAAACCCTCCTTCGCCCGCGCTGCGCCATGACCGTCTCCGCTCCACTTCCAGCTCCTGCCCGCCACAGCCTGATCGAGGATGTGCAGGGTGTGCTGATCGGCAGCCTGTTCGTCGGTCTGGCGGTCGTGCTGTTCCGCGCGGCGGCGCTGCTCACCGGCGGCACCACCGGCCTCGCCTTTCTGCTGCATTACGCAGCCGGCTGGCCGCTGGGCGCGCTGCTGTTCGTGCTCAACCTGCCCTTTTACGTGTTCGGCCTGCGCGCGATGGGCCGCCGCTTCACGGTCAAGACCTTCTGCGCCGTCGGCGTGCTGTCGCTGTACACCGAGCTGCTGCCGCAGGTGATCTCGTTCGACCGGCTCGACCCCGTCTTCGCCGCGGTGATGGGCGGCCTGCTGGCAGGCACCGGCATCCTGATCCTGATCCGCCACGGCGCGAGCCTCGGTGGCATCGGCGTATTGGCGATCTACCTGCAACAATCCCGCGGCTGGCGTGCGGGAACGGTGCAGATGATCGCCGACTGCGCCATCCTCGGCTTCGCTCTGCTCTTCGTCGCACCCGACCGGGTGGCGATGTCGGTGCTGGGCGCACTCGCGCTGAACCTGGTGATCATGATCAACCATCGCCCCGACCGCTATTTCGGCGTGTGATCGCGGCGATGAACGCACGTCCCATCGTCCTCGTCGGTGAACTTCGCCGCTGCGCCACCTGCAACCGCTGGGGTGGCGAGCGCCACATCGGCGACGACGGCAAGACGGTGCACCTGAACCCGGTCAACCCGCGCGGCCCCTGCAACGAGGGGCCGTGGCACGCCTCGCTGCGAGGTCCACGCAATGCCTGCGGACAATGGCTGCAGTGGATCGGCATCCGGACGGGTGACGAAGCGGCGCCGTGAAGCGCGCTCGCCGCATCGGTGCCTGCTCCTGCCCTGTCTGCGCGGGAGCGGCGACAGCCACGTGGTTCGCCCGGTGAGCAGCCGATCTCCGCGCATCGTGGTGAAGACCGCGCCTGCGGCACAGCGACCCTGCTCGAGCCTGCTCGACCCGGCGCCAGTGCCCGCGGCCAGGCCGCGCCCGATGGAATGCAGTCACTGCCGAACGGTGCGTTGCCGGCTCGCCGACCCGGTCTCACTCGTCGTCGTCGAGCGGTGCCTGGTCGGACTCGGGCTCGCCGGCCGCGCGCGCCGCCCAAGCTACGGCGATCATCGCCGCGCGCGTCTCTGGCGTCTCGAGACTGATGCGTCCGAGCGCGCCGTCGCGGTAATCCTGCAGCAGGATCTGCGCCGCCTTTTCCAGGTCGAGGCCGCCGCCCTTCACCAGACAACCACGCCGACGCCCGACGGCCTCGACCAGCGCCGGGCCGTCGAGGCCGAGCGGATCGAGCCGGTAGCGTGCCGCCACCAGCGGCGCATAACGCTTCAACAGGATGTCACCGAGGAAGGCCGCCACCTCCTCGTCAATCACGGCATTGCGGCCGATCGCATGGCTGGCGGCGAGCATGTAGCCGTCGGCATCGAACTCGATCTTCGGCCACATCATGCCCGGTGTGTCGGTCAGGGTCTGCCCCGGGCCGAGGTCCAGCGTCTGCTGGTGCTTGGTGACTGCCGGCTCGTCGCCGACCTTGGCCACCTTGCGCTTGAGCAGCGCATTCATCAGCGTCGATTTGCCGACGTTGGGAATGCCCATGATCATCATGCGCAGCGGTTTCGTGCCGTCGTCGCGGTGCGGCGCGAGCTGACGGCACAGCGCAGGAATCCGCCCCACTTCGGCGACGTTCTTCGCCGACATCGCTACCGCGCGGATGCCCGGCTGCCGGTTGTAGAAATCCATCCATTCGCGCGTGACGGTGGGGTCGGCCAAATCGGATTTGTTGAGCAGCTTGAGGCAAGGCCGGTTACGAAAGCGTCGCAGCTCGGCGATCATCGGATTGCTGCTGGCCTCGGGCAGGCGCGCGTCGGTGACCTCGATGACGACGTCGATGGCCGCCATCGCCTCGGCGGCCTTCTTGCGCGCCGACGCCATGTGACCGGGAAACCACTGGATGGGCATGACTGACCCCTGAACGTGAACAGGCGCATTATTCCACGCCACTCGGCGCCTTTCTGTCGCTCGGGCTGCGAACGATTCGCATCCCGCGGTACCCCGGACGGACTTTTTTTTACTTCCAATCGAAATAAGTTCACTCACGCCGCGGAAACCGTGTATCGTGCCGCTCGCAGTCGATTCAAGCAGTGGTTGTTCTGGTGGTTACCCCAGCGTGTTCTAAAAGAACGCGTGCCGGTCTGATTCCTCTGGATTACGTTTCTTGATCGTTCCTGCACTTTTCGGGCGCGAGCCCAATCTTTCTTGAAAATGGAACGCAAATGAGCACTCAAACCGGTACCGTCAAGTGGTTCAACGACGCCAAGGGCTTCGGCTTCATCACCCCGGAGAACGGCGGCGAAGACCTGTTCGCCCACTTCTCGGAAATCCAGACCAAGGGTTTCAAGAGCCTGGCTGAAAACCAGCGCGTCGAATTCGAAGTGAAGACCGGCCCGAAGGGCCTGCAAGCGGCGAACATCCGCCCGCTGTAATCAGCTTCCTGAGCTGGTTCGTCGAAACGCGGCCTCGTGCCGCGTTTTTGCTTTTTGCGGCACCGGATCGCCGATAATCGCGTTTCGTTGTCCGCCGCCGCGCTGCCCGCGCATCCGACCGCCATGACCGAATCCACCATCCGCTTCGCCGACCTCGATCTGCCGCAGCCCATCCTCACCGCCCTCGCGGAAGTCGGCTACGAGACGCCCTCGCCCATCCAGGCGGCCTGCATTCCCGAGCTGCTTGCCGGCCACGATCTGCTCGGCGAGGCCCAGACCGGCACCGGCAAGACCGCAGCCTTTGCCCTGCCCATGCTGGCGAAGCTCGACCTGTCCGACGCCCGTCCGCAAGTGCTCGTGCTGACGCCGACGCGCGAGTTGGCGATCCAGGTGTCCGAAGCCTTCGCCAAGTACGCGCACCACCTGAAGAATTTCCACGTGCTGCCCATCTACGGTGGCCAGAGCATGGTCGTGCAGTTGCGCCAGTTGTCGCGCGGTGCCCAGGTCGTGGTCGGTACGCCGGGTCGCGTCATGGACCACCTCGAGCGCGGCAGCCTCAAGCTCGATGCGCTGAAGTCCCTCGTGCTGGACGAAGCCGACGAGATGCTGCGCATGGGTTTCATCGACGACGTCGAGTGGATCCTCGAGCACACGCCGGCGACACGGCAGACCGCGCTGTTTTCGGCGACGATGCCGAACGTGATTCGTGACGTGGCCCACCGCCACCTGCGCGAGCCGAAGGAAGTGAAGATCCGCGCCGCCACCGCCACGGTGGCCAAGATCAGCCAGCGCTACTGGCTGGTGCGCGGCGTCGACAAGCTCGACGCGCTGACCCGCATCCTCGACGCCGAAGAGAACTTCGATGCGGCGATCGTCTTCGTCCGCACCAAGATCGCCACCGAGGAGCTCGCCGACAAGCTCGCCGCCCGCGGCTATGCGGCCGCCGCGCTGAACGGCGACATGACGCAAGGCCTGCGCGAGCGCGTGATCGAACAGCTCAAGAGCGGCAGCCTCGACATCGTCATCGCCACCGATGTGGCCGCACGCGGCATCGACGTACCGCGCGTCTCACACGTCATCAACTACGACATCCCGTACGACACCGAGGCCTACGTGCACCGCATCGGCCGCACCGGCCGTGCCGGTCGCGAGGGCGCTGCCATCCTGTTCGTCGCGCCGCGCGAGACGCGCATGCTGAAGATGATCGAGCGCGCCACGCGCCAGCCGATCACGCCGATCGCGCTGCCGAGCAGCGAAGATGTGTCGAACCTGCGCGTGGCACAGTTCAAGCGGCTGGTCGTCGATACCTTGGGCAGCGAGGATCTCGCGTTCTTCATGGACGTGGTCAATGGACTCGCCGACGAAAACGAGGTCGACATCCATGAGGTCGCCGCCGCGCTGGCGTATCTCGCGCAACGCGACCGCCCCCTGCAGATCGAGGAAAGCGGTCGCGGCTGGGAACTCGCCACCGCACCGACGCAGGCCGGCGGCCGGCCGCCGCGCGACGAGGCATTCACCACCGGCATCGCGCGCGAGCGCCCGCAGCGCCCGAACCGCGACGAGATCCTGCAGCGCCGCCGCGCCTTTGCCGACGGTGCGCTGGTGCGCTACCGCATCGAGGTCGGTCGCAACCAGGGGGCGAGCCCGAAGGAGATCGTCGGAGCCATCGCCAATGAAGGCGGCATCGAGGGCAAGTACATCGGCCAGATCCACCTGTTCAACGATTTCAGCACGGTGGAGCTGCCGGCCAATCTGCCAGCCGACCTGCTCGACACGCTCAAGCGCACGCGCGTACGCCAGATGCCGCTCAATATCCGCGCGCTGACCGAGGCCGAAGCGGTCGCGGTGCCGGACCGCCGCCGCCCGCCGCGCGAGGACGGCGCCCGCCGCGAGGAAGCCCAGCGCGGCGAGGCAGCGCCGCGCCGCAGCCATGGCGACGAAGGCCGCGGCCCGCGCTCCTATGGTGACGCGACCGGCAAGCCGAACTGGGGAGATCGCGGCACCGGTCACGGCAAGCCGGGCGGTTACGGCAAGGCCGGCACCCCGCGTCGCGAAGAGCACAAACCCTACCCGAGCGGGCACGACGACCGCGGAGGCAAGGCTCCGTTCTCGGCGCACAAGCCCCGACGCAGTCGGGATGCTTGAGCGGAGCTGCAGCCGCATGCGTGCGTGGCTGCATGAGGACATGCGAAAGGGCACGCGCCCGGCCGCACCGACCCCACGATGAGCCATCGGCGCCGTAACAAGGCTTCACCGCCACCGTCTGCCGCGACCGATGCAGTCGCGCCGGAAGCACCGTTCGCCGTACTCACGCCCGACTTCGTGCTCGATGCGATCGAGAGCGTCGGGTTGCGGCCGGACGGCCGCCAGTTGGCGCTCAACAGCTACGAGAACCGGGTGTACCAGGTGGGCATCGAGGACGGACCGATGCAGGTGGCGAAGTTCTACCGCCCCGGGCGCTGGAGCGACGCCGCCATCGGCGAGGAGCACGCACTCACCGCCGAACTGGCCGCGCGCGAGATCCCGGTGGCGGCGCCCGTCGCCATCGCCGGCAACACGCTGCACCATCACGGCGGGTTGCGCTTCGCACTCTTCCCACGCCTGGCGGGACGCGCACCGGAATTGTCGGATCCGGCCACGCTCGAGTGGATGGGGCGCTTCATCGGTCGCATCCATGCGGTCGGCGCGGTCCGGCCCTTCGTTGCCCGGCCGGCGCTGGACATCGCAAGTTTCGGCGTGGAGCCGCGCGACTGGCTGCTCGCGCACGGCTTCATCCCGCCCGACGTGCTGCCGGCCTGGCGCAGCAGCGTGGATCAGGCGCTGGACGGCGTGCGCCGCGCCTTCGAGCGCGCCGGTCGCATACGCTCGCTGCGCCTGCACGGCGACTGCCACATGGGCAACGTGCTGTGGCAGGCGGACGATCGAACCGGCTTCGTCGGCCCGCAGTTCGTCGACTTCGACGACGCGCGCATGGGACCGGCAGTGCAGGACCTGTGGATGCTGCTGTCGGGCGAGCGCCACGACATGGCACGCCAGCTTGCGGACGTGCTCGCCGGCTACGAGGACTTCATGGAGTTCTCGCCGCGCGAGCTGCATCTGGTGGAGGCCTTGCGTACCTTGCGCCTCATCCACTATTCGGCCTGGCTCGCGCGGCGCTGGCACGACCCTGCCTTCCCCGCCGCCTTCCCCTGGTTCGGCACCCAGCGCTACTGGCAGGACCGCGTGCTGGAACTGCGCGAACAGATCGCGCTGATGGACGAGCCACCGCTGTGGACGCCGTGACTCGTCCGCCGCTTCAGACGCCGGGGCGCGCCGCCCTCACCGACTCGGCGAAGGCGAGTGCGTCGGGTACGAACTCGAAGAAATCCGCCTCGAAGCCGGCGTAGTCGCGCAACAGCTCCGCGCCCGCCCCGCCGAGCGGATTCGGTCGGCGCAAGCGGAACTCCGCCATGCGATCGAGCGCACGGGCCACGTTCGTGGCATCGCGGTAACCCGCCATCCAGTCGTGCGCCGCCATGCGCTCGAACACCGGCTGAAACGACGCCGGCAGCGGCTCGGGATGCTCGCCGATCAGGCGGTAGACTTGCGACGTGAACGCGCGCAGTGGCTCGGTGCTGAATCGGTCCCAGTGCAGCGCGAGGAAATGATCGTAGAACAGGTCGACCATGATGCCGCCCACCCGGCGCCGTTCTGCGCTGACGCGGGCGCGGCTGCGACGGAACGCCGGATGCGTGTCGGCGAAGCTGTCGATGCGACGGTGCAGCATCACGCCCGCGGCCAGTTCCACGCCCAATCCGGGCGGCAAGGGATCCAGCCGACCCTTGACGAAATCGCCGATCACGCCGCCGATTCGGTCCGACGCGAGCGGTCCGGCAAGAAAGGCGTGGGCGAGGAAGTTCATTGACCGCCGCGGCCGCTCACCGCACGGTGCGCGCCATCAGGATCTGCGGCTCGACCTGCACCGTGTCGCGGCCGTTGGTCACCCACACGTGGGCATCCTGGATGGTGAACTGCAGGCGCATGCTGCGCTCGGTGAGGCGGGCCAGATCAGGCGCCGCCTCGGGCGGCAGATTGAGCACGACGAGTTTGTCCTGGCGGCCGAGCTTGTCGCGCACCCCGTTCCACCAGATGTCGGCGGCGCGTCCATAGCTCACGACCACCACTTCGTCGGCGCGACCGCAGGCCTTGCGTGTCCATTTCTCGTCCGGCTGACCGACGTCGATCCAGCGCTCGATGGCACCGGTGAGGTCGCGCTGCCAAAGGTCCGGCTCGTCATCGACGCACAGTCCCTTGCCGAAAGCGAGCGCGGGATCGGCGAACAGCGCGAAGGCGAGCAGGCGCACCATCATGCGCTCGTCGGTCTCCGACGGATGGCGCGCGATCGTCAGCGCATGGTCGCCGTAGTAGCCGCGGTCCATGTCGGCGATCTGCAGCTCGGCCTTATAGATTGTGGCCTTCAATGCCATGTCGCGGACCCGCTCAATGCACCGAGGCCGAGGACGCGCGGCTCGCCTGCTGCCAGGCGATCACCGCGCGGCCGGCATGCGCCATCACCGCATCCCGCTGTGCCGGCGGCAGCTCGCGCGACAGCGCGCCGAACAGGGCCTGCGTCGCCTCCTGCGCCACGCCCTCGCTCGCCAGGCCATCGGCCAGGCAGCGGATCTGGATCGACGCCAGCGCGTCGGCCACCAGGCGCCAGCCGGCCAGCGGCATGTCGCGCACCAGGCCGAGCAACTGGCCGCCCAGTTGCCCCGCCAGCCGCAGTGCCTCGTCACGTTCCTCCGCGGCGATGGATGAATGCCACAAGGCCAGATGAATGCCGCGCCGCAGTTCGACCTTGAAGTCGATGGCGTTCTGCTCGGCGGTGCCGAGCGCGTCGAACTGACGCAGCAAATGTGCCTCCTCGGCGGCGTCGAGCCCGGTGCGCAGCGCACCGATCAGCTCGGTGAGGCCCGGGATGGCCACCAGACCGAACGCCTGGGTCCACGCCAGCCCCCACTGGTCCATGCCGCTCATCAGCAGCGTCAGGCGCAGCGCACGCGCCTCATCGCCCGCGCCCGCCTGCGCCCAGTTGCGCAGCGCGCCGCACAACTCCGCCACGCCCGCGTGACGCGCCGCGTCGGAATCCCCCACCGTCAGGCGGAACACGCGCGCGAAGGCGTCCTGCGCCATGCGCGCCGCCTGGCGCTGAGTATCGATGTCGACCCACGCAGCCAGCGGATCGGCGGGAAAGACGGTTTCGGCAAAGGTAGACATGAAACGGCAACCGGACAGGAAGGGCGCCATTGTGCCGAGCGGACGGCCGCGCGGCAATGCACCATCGCCTGCGTCACGCCGCCAGCGGGATACGCTCGAGCGCGCGCTTCAACGCATCGAAACAGCGCGCGTCGATGGCGGTGCCGACATTGTCCGCCATGATCTCCAGCGTCTTGGGGATCGGCACTGCGGCGCGGTAGGGACGTTCCGCAGTGATGGCATCGAAGATGTCGGCGGTGGTGATGATGCGCGTCTCGAGCGCAATGTCGTGCGCCGACAGGCCGCGCGGATATCCCTTCCCGTCGAGGCGTTCGTGATGCGCGCCCGACACCCGTGCCAGTTCGTCGAACACGCCGATGCGCGACAGGATCGACTCGGTGAAGGCCGCATGGCGACGCACCGCCTCCCACTCCGCGTCGTCGAGCTTGCCCGGCTTGTCCAGCACCGCGTTGCTGACGCCGAGCTTGCCGACGTCGTGCAGCAGCGCGCCGCGCTTCAGCCAGCGCCGCCGTGCCATCGGCAGGCCGAGCTGCTCGGCAATGAGATCCGTATAGAGCGCGACACGCACGCTGTGGCCTTGGGTATAGGGACTCTTGGCGTCCACCACCTGGCCGAAGGCGGCGGCGATCTCGTCCATGTAACGGTCGTCGAGCGGCACCTCAAAACGGCCCGGCTCGAGCCCGAACACCGCACGGTCGAGGTCGTCGGCCGCGAGTTGCGACCAGAACCCCGCCCGCCCCGCCACGCGGCCGAGCGCATCGACCAGGCGCGGATCGAACCAGCGGCCGGCTCGTGCCTCGACCTCCTTCATCGCCCCATCGACACCTTCCACGGTGTGGAACACATCCACCACCTGCGCCAGCAGCGCGATGCGCGCGTAGATCGGGATCGCCTCGCCAGCGAGGTGGTCCGGCCGCCCGCTGCCGTCCCAATGTTCGTCCAGTGCATGGATGCCCAGCGCCACGCCTTCACTGAAGCGCAACTGGCGCGCAATGTCGGCGCCGCGCTGGCAGCGCGTCTGGATCAGTTCCTGGGCGATATCGTCGCCATCGCGGAAGATCGTCAGCATGGTGCGGAAACGTTCGGCGAGCGTACCGCGCAGCCCGGTATGACCGATGACGAAGCGCAAGACTTGCGGCAGCGTGCCATCGACCCACTTGAAGTCGCGCTTGAAGGCGAGATCGTCGGTAAGGTAGAGCTCGCAGATGCGGGCGGCGTTGCTGCTGCAGCCGAGGTCCTTCAGCAGCAGCGTGTAGTAGAGCTCCCACAGCGCACGGTCATCGAGGCCGATCTCGCGCCCGACGTGCATGCCAATCCAGCAGCAGCGGACGCAATGTCCCTCTGGCTGCCCCTCGGTGATGTCGAGCGCATGGCTAAGGGCGCCGATCAGCTCGGCTAGTTTCAGTCCGCGGGGCATGGTCGTCGCCGGCCTTCAAATGAGACCCGGCGAGTATGCCTGCCGGCCGTGGGCGCATCAGCGCACTGGATCACGCACCGCGCGCAGCCCCAGACACCCCGTCAGGCCCACAGGGACGGTGCGCGCCGTACCGGCAATCCAACGTTGCCATCGCGGAAGCCATTGAGCATGCGCCGGAGCGCATGCGCATCCTCGTCGGTGAAGCCGCGCTTGAAGTCCGTCAGCAGCAGTCGCGATCGCGACATCCAGTTGCCTGGTGCATCGTCGATCGCGCACCAGGCCGCGGTATCGATGTCCGCCTCGTGCTGTGCCAGCCACAGCATGGCCTCACGCTCGCGCAGGCCGTGCAGTTCCGCTCCATGCTTGGGCAGCATGTGCGGCGACGCGCCGGCGATCCGGGGACGGATATCTTCCGAGAAGCGCGCCTTCAGTTTCTGCAGCGAGAACAGCATGCGCCAGTCCGAGGAGATGACGATGCGCGCCTCTTCGAACTCTCGCACCACCGCCTCGATCAGCGGCAGGCTGCGAAAGTCCTCGACCTCGCCCCACGGATGGGTGACGCCGTCGAAGTCCATGAAGATGTAAGTGTGGCGTGTCATGTCTGGCCCTGCAGGGAAGAACCCCGCGCCCCGGTATATGGATGTTGCAATGCGGAATATACTTCATGTGAGCCCTGCGACACAGGAATTCGTTTGCCGTCTGCATCGCATTCGCAGCGCGGTCGTGATGCGTTTCGCAAATGCTGCAGCGCATTAGTCGCAGACTTTCGCCCAGATGGCTTTCATTGGAGCAGTCATGAACCCGATCATCGATCTCGCAGGCAAGGTGGGCCTGATCACCGGCATCGCCAACGAAAAATCCATTTCGACCGGCGTCGCGGAAGCCTGCGTCCAAGCCGGCGCCAAACTGATCATCACCTACCAGAATGAAAAGACGCGCGCCTTCATCGAGCCGGTGATCGACCGCCTGGGCGTCACCGACGTCTTCCTGCTCGACGTCACCCAGCCCGAGACACTGGACAAGGCTTTCGCCGAAATCGACGCACGCTATGGCAAGCTCGACTTCGTGCTGCACAGCATGGCCTTCGCCAAGCGCGACGACCTGCACGGTCGTGTGGTCGACACCTCGGCCGACGGCTTCGCCCTGGCGATGGACGTCTCCACGCACTCCTTCGTGCGCTTGGCGAAGAAGGCCGAACCCTTGCTCGAGAAGGCCGGCGGCGGTGCGCTGGTGACGATGACCTACCTCGGTTCGGAAAAGGTCATTCCCAACTACGGCGTGATGGGCCTGTGCAAGGCGGCGCTCGAAGCCGCCACCCGCTACATGGCGGCCGAACTCGGCCCGAAGAACATCCGCGTCAACGCGGTATCGCCCGGACCGCTGATGACGCGTGCCGCCTCGGGCATCGCCGGCTTCGACGGCCTGATGGCGACCGCAGTGGAACGCTCGCCAATGCATGCGCTGGTCACGCCGGAAGACATCGGCGCGCTCACCGCCTTCCTGTTCTCCGATGCAGGCCGCCTGATCTCCGGCGGCGTGCATTTCGTGGACGCGGGCTACAACATCATGGCGTGAGCGGAGGCGTGCCGTGATCGATCTCGACCGCGCACGGGCAGGCCTCGGTCGCGAGGCCATCGTGCTGCCCGACCCTGTGCCGGCGCACCCCTTGCTGGACGGCAAGCAGGAGATCGGTCGCGGCGAATATTCCATCGTGCTGGACAGGGGTGACGGCGAGCGGGTGTACAAGGTCATCAGTTCGCCGGCCGACTACTTCCTGTATACGGCCGAGGATCGGCCCCGCGGCGAGCACTTCCCGATCGTGTATGCCGATCATGGAGTCATCGGCCGCGCCCGGTCGGGCTATCCCTTCCATCTGCTCGAGATGGAGCGCCTCTACCCGCTGACCGAGGGCTCGACTGCCGCCGACCTGGCGATGCGGCTGATCGAGTTCTACTGGTCCGCCTGCGAGCAGTGGAACCGGCTCGGCTCGAACATGGGGCGTATCGCGCTCTACCACATGACCCGGCATCCACTCGCCATGGATGCCGGCATGCACGAAGCGCTGAAGGCCCTGTCCGATTTCGTCGAGGAATATCAGGTGCTGCCCGACATCCTCAACGCCAACAACCTGATGATGCGCAAGGACGGCACGCTGGTGTTCTCCGATACGGTGTTCATCGTCTGAGCGGCCGACGGGCCGACGCGACGGCGAGCGCGCCGATCGCGCGTATCATCATCGGATCCCCCTGCGAGCATCCGACGATGAACACTCCGGAAGATCACGGCCATTGCCACGAGCACGGCCCCCAGCCGAACGGCATCGGCATCCCGCGCCAGGGCCCGTTCGACGCGGTCGCCTTCGAGCGCGCCGTCACCGACCTGCTGCTCGCCTGCGGCATCGATCCTGCCACCGCCCACACCGTCCGCACGGCGCAGCGCGTGCGCGAACTGTGGCAGCGCCGCCTGCTGGGCGGCTACGAACTCGACCCCGCCGCCGCGCTGGGCGACGGTTTCGCCGACCCGCGCGAGGACATGGTCGTCGTGCGCGGCATCGCCGTGCACGGCGTCTGCCCCCACCACCTCGTCCCCTTCCGCGGCGTCGCCCATGTCGCCTACCTGCCCGGCGGGCGACTGCATGGGTTCGGCCGCATCGCCCGCCTCGTCGACGCGATCGGGCACCGCTTCACCTACCAGGAGTGGATGACGCGCGACATCGCCGACGCGCTGATGACTCACGGCAGGGCCCAGGGCGCCGCCTGCGTCATCGAGGCGGAGCAGCTCTGCCTGCTGCTCGGCGAGGACCGCCGTGGCGACGAACGCGTCGTCACCCAGGCGTGGTCGGGCGTGTTCGCGGGTTCGGCGCAGTTGCGCAATGAATTCCTGCACGCGCTCGATACCCGCCGTGGCTGAGTCCGGCGCACGAACGCCCGCGGCTTACCGTTCGGGGCCGGCCAGCCCGTCCTGCACCAGCCGCCAGGCCCCCACGTCGAGCAGCACGACGTCACGCCCCTGCAGCACCACCGCGCCGCGAAAGCGGTCGTAGCCCGAGCGCGAGTAGTCGAAGTCGAAGGCACGCTGCAGCACCAGGCGGCCATGCTCGTCACGTACGGGCCGCAGGCCGCGCCCGACGACCGATTCGTCGAGGAACTGCAGACCCTCGCGCCGGCACGCTGCGCGCGCCGCGGCGACACCCGCCTCGCGCGCCTTCAGGCTGTCGAACCAGAACCATACCAGCAGCCCCAGCGCCAGCAACGCCAGCAGTTCGGGAAGCGAGATCATCGTGCCAGCATCCCGCCCATGGCATGGAACAGGCCGGCGGCCATCAGCGCCGACGCCGGCACGGTAATCACCCACGCCGCCAGGATGCGCCGCAGTTGCGAACGCCGGACCAGTTCGTGCTGATAGGCGCGGCGCAGAGCCTTGCGCTCCCACTTGGCGAAGCGTGCCGGATCCTCGCCGTTCTTGGAGTGTCGCTTCAGATCCTTCAGCAGCGTGCCCTTGTCGTCGAGGGAGGCCCTCTCGAAGCGGCGCATGAAGTCGTCGATCGCCGCCTGATCGCCCTGCGGATGATGGGCCTTGATCTCCTCGACCATCCTGTCGTGGCTGCTCTTGAGATATTCGCGCAGGAAGCCGACGCCGAGCACGCTGCCGACCACGACATGGGTGGAACTGACCGGCAGGCCGGACACGCTGGCGAGGATCACTGTCAGCGCCGAAGCCAGCGCCACGCTGAACGCACGCATGTTGTCCAGTTCGGTGAGCTCGGAACCGATGGTGCGGACCACCCGCGGCCCGAACAGCACCAGGCCGATGCCGATGCCGAGCGCCCCGATCAACATCACCCAGCCGGCCACGGTGGCGCCCTGCGCCGTCGTGCTGCCCTGCGTCACCGCGTGCACGATCGCGGCGAGAGGTCCGACGGCGTTGGCCACGTCGTTCGAGCCATGGGCAAAGCTCATCACCGCGGCGGCGAAGATCAGCGGCAACTGGAACAAGCGATTGACGCCCTGCTTCGTGTTGGGGATGAAGCGGCCGCGGTCGCTCATTCGCGCGCGCACCGCCACGAAGGTAAGCACGGCCACGGCGAAACCGCACAGGACCGCGACGCCCCCGCTGACGAACGGCAGCCGGCCCAGCCCCTCGACGAGCAGAAAGGTGCTGAAGACCCACGCCATCACCCCCAGCAGAGCCGGCACGACACGCCGTGCCGCCGCCGCCATGTCGGCGTGATAGGTGATGCTGCGCTTGATGAAGTACAGGAACATCGCCGCCAGCGCGCCGCCCAGCACGGGCGAAACGACCCAGCTCGCGACGATGCGGCCCATC
>SHNC01000246.1 GCA_004295105.1 Betaproteobacteria bacterium
CGGATGCGGCCCCATCGGCGTCCCTTGATCTGCTCGGCGCGGAGATCCTGCTCGCGCGCAAGGACGGCCCGGGCGCGGTGCGGCTGCTGGGCGCGGCGCAGAAGCGTTTTCCGGCCAGCCGCAGCGTGACTTACGCGCTGGCCGACGCGCAAATCCTGTCGGGCATGCCGGCTGCAGCCGCCAGCGGCGTGCGCCAGGCACTCAATTCGCGTGGCGAGGACCCGCGCCTGTGGCAGTTGCTGTCGCGTGCCCAGCAGGCGCTGGGAAAGCGCACGGCCCAGCATCGCGCGCAGGCCGAGTTGTATGTGCTGCAGGGCAGTCTGCCGGCGGCGATCGAGCAGCTCGAGATCGCGCGGCGCGAGGGCGACGGCGACTTCTACGAGCTGTCGGCCGTGGACGCGCGGCTGCGCGAGCTCAAGCAGCGCCACCGCGAGGAAAAGCGCGACAAGGAGCGCTGGGGCGGACCATCCTGAGAAGCAGGAGCCCGCCGCCACCGAGCGGCCGGCTGTGACGTCGATGCTACCGGCCGTGTGGGGCATCCTCTAGAATCCGACGCCTGCGCGCACCGCCACGCGCGCGACCGCAAACAGGGACGACAGATGGATTTCGACAAGGAAGTGGATGCGCGCGGCCTGAACTGCCCGCTGCCCATCCTGCGCGCCAAGAAGGCGCTCAACGAGATGAAGACCGGAGAGGTGCTGCGGGTGCTGGCAACCGACCCGGGTTCGGTGAAGGATTTCCAGGCCTTCGCGCGGCAGACGGGCAACGAACTGGTCAGGCAGGGAGAGACGACGGACAAGGCGTTCGAGTTCTTTCTGAAGCGGAAGTAGGTCGATCCCGTTCTTGACGTTGGACGTGAAACGGGCTGCCCACTGACTCCGGGCGGCCCGTTTTCTTTGTATCGACTCCGGTCTTGTGCCGCCAAACGCAGGCCGCGACGGAAGTATTCGTTCTGCAGGCTGCGTGAAGAACTCGGCCTTCGACCCCGGGCACTCAGCGCCTGCGCCACGAAGACCCCGCCGTCGCCTGCTTGCGCCGGTGTTGACCGGACGCAGACAGGCCCTTGCCTTACCCGCCCAGCTTCGCCAGTTGCGGCGTCAGCTTGTCCAGCGTGGCCTTGAAGCCGGCCAGGCGCTCGCGCTCCTGCTGCACCACTGCAGCCGGGGCGCGGTCGACGAAGCTGGCGTTGCCGAGCTTGCCTTCGGCCTTGGCGATCTCGCCTTCGAGGCGGGTGACTTCCTTCTTCAAGCGCTCGCGTTCGGCGGCGACGTCGATCTCCACTTTCAGCATCAGCCGCGTTTCGCCCGCGACGGCGACCGGGGCGAGCTCGTCGGCGCCGATCTCGGTGACGATCTGCACGTCCGACAGCTTGGCCAGCCCGGCGAGGTAGGGTGCGTAAGCCTGCAGCGCCTCGGCGTCGCCGGCGGCCACCAGCGGCAGGCGCTGGGCGGGAGAGATGTTCATCTCGCCGCGCAGGTTGCGGCAGGCGTAGATCATCGCCTTCAGTTCGGCGACCCGGGCTTCGGCCGACTCGTCGATGCGGCCGAGGTCGGCCTGCGGGTAGCGGGCCTGCATCAGGCTGGCGGTGTCCTTGCGCGCGGCGAGCGGCGCCACCGTCTGCCACAACTCTTCGGTGATGAAGGGGATCAACGGGTGGGCGAGGCGCAGCACGGTCTCGAGCACGCGCAGCAGCGTGCGGCGGGTGGCGCGTTGCTGGCCGGCCGTGCCGGTCTGGATCTGCACCTTGGCGAGTTCCAGATACCAGTCGCAGTACTCGTCCCACACGAACTCATACACCGCGCGCGCGACCAGGTCGAAGCGGTAGGCCTCGAACTGGGTGGCGACCTCGGCTTCGGTGCGCTGCAGGCGGGAGACGATCCAGCGGTCGGCGAACGAGAAGTCGAGATAGCCGCCGGGCGCGCACTGTTCGGCGGCGTGTTCGCCGAGGCCGCAGTCCTGGCCTTCGGCGTTCATCAGCACGAAGCGGGTGGCGTTCCACAGCTTGTTGCAGAAGTTGCGGTAGCCCTCGCAGCGCGCGAGGTCGAACTTGATGTCGCGGCCCGGGCTGGCCAGGCTGGCGAAGGTGAAGCGCAGCGCGTCGGTGCCGAAGGCGGGGATGCCGTCGGGGAATTCCTTGCGCGTCTTCTTCTCGATGCTCTGCGCCTGCTTCGGGTTCATCAGGCCGAAGGTGCGCTTCTGCACCAGTTCGTCGATGCCGATGCCGTCGATGAGGTCGATCGGGTCGAGCACGTTACCCTTCGATTTCGACATCTTCTGGCCTTCCGCATCGCGGATCAGGCCATGCACGTAGACGTGCCTGAAGGGGATCCTGCCGGTGATGTGCTTCGTCAGCATCACCATGCGCGCCACCCAGAAGAAGATGATGTCGAAGCCGGTCACCAGCACGGTGGAGGGCAGGTAGAGGTCGAGCGCGTCGTTGCTCTTTGCGGGCCACTCCGCGGTCCAGTCCAGCGTGGAAAACGGCCACAGCGCGGACGAGTACCAGGTATCGAGCACGTCGTCTTCCTGGCGCAGCTTGCCTTCCTCGTAGCGGGCGTGCAGCACGGACAGGCGCTCGGCCAGTTCCGGGTACTGCTCGGTGGTCTGGCCTTGGCTCTGGCGTGCCTGCACCTCGGCCTGCAGGCCGGCGATCTCGGCTTCGAGCTCGGCCTTCCAGTTGGCGATGGCCACTTCCTCGCTCTGCGCGACGTAGATGCGGCCTTCGTCGTCGTACCAGGCGGGGATGCGGTGGCCCCACCACAACTGGCGCGAGATGCACCAGTCCTGGATGTTGTTGAGCCACTGGTTGTAGGTGTTGATCCAGTTTTCAGGGTAGAAGCGGATCTCGCCCGAGGACACGCACTCGAGCGCCTTCTCGGTGATGCTCTTGCCGTCCGCGCCCGGCTTGCTCATGGCGACGAACCACTGGTCGGTGAGCATGGGCTCGATGATGACGCCGGTGCGGTCGCCGCGCGGCACCTGCAGCTTGTGCGCCTTGGTGTCGACCATCAGGCCCAGCGCCTGCAGTTCCTCGACCACCTTGTCGCGCGCAGGCACACGGTCGAGGCCGGCGACGCCGGCAGGCATCGCCACGCCGTCGAGGGCGATGCCGTCGGTGGTGTAGCGCTCGGCCATGGCCGGCACGCTGCCGTCGAGCTTCAGCACCACGATCATGTCGAGCCGGTGGCGCTGGCCCACCGCGTAGTCGTTGAAGTCGTGCGCCGGCGTCACCTTCACGCAGCCGGTGCCGAACTCGCGGTCGACGTAGTCGTCGGCGATGATGGGGATGTGGCGGCCGGTCAGCGGCAGGGCGACGGTCCTGCCGATCAGGTGCGCGTAGCGTTCGTCCTCGGGATGCACCATCACCGCGACGTCGCCGAGCAGGGTCTCGGGGCGGGTGGTGGCCACCGTCAGGCCGCGCAGGTCGCCGATCGCACCGTCGGAGAACGGGTACAGGATGTGGTACAGCTTGCCGTCCTCTTCCTCGGACACCACTTCGAGGTCGGACACCGCGGTGCCAAGCTTCGGGTCCCAGTTCACCAGGCGCTTGCCGCGGTAGATCAGGCCTTCGTTGTAGAGGCGCACGAAGGTTTCGGTGACGACCTTCGACAGGCCCTCGTCCATCGTGAAGCGCTCACGCTTCCAGTCCGGGCTGGTACCCAGGCGGCGCATCTGGCGGGTGATGGTGCCGCCGGAGTATTCCTTCCACTCCCACACCTTTTCGAGGAACTTCTCGCGGCCGAGGTCGTGGCGGCTGATGCCCTGGGCGTCCAACTGGCGTTCGACGACGATCTGCGTGGCGATGCCGGCGTGGTCGGTGCCCGGCTGCCACAGCGTGTTGTCGCCGCGCATGCGGTGGTAGCGCGTCAGCGCGTCCATGATGGTCTGGTTGAAGCCGTGCCCCATGTGCAGCGTGCCGGTCACGTTGGGCGGCGGCAGCAGGATGCAGAAGGCGTTGGGGTTCGACTTGTCGAGTCCGGCGTCGAAATAGCCGCGGGATTCCCATTCCGGGTACCAGCGACGTTCGATGTCGGCGGGCTCGAAGCTCTTGGCCAGGTCCATGGTGTTCTACGCGCGTGAAGGCAAAGCGCGGATTATAGCGGATGGCCCGCGCTCCCCCTGCCGGCGCGAGGCGGCGTCAGTCGACGAGCTTGTCGATGCGGTGGGCGATGCGCTCGGACAGGGACGGCAACAGGGTCGCCCGCAACTGCGCGAGGGCTTCGGTGCGGATGCGTTCGGCCAGGCTGTCGAGTTCGCGGGCGACGATCGGCGGAAGTTCCTCGACCAGCCAGGCCTCGACCGAGCGGGCGATTTCGGTGTCGAGTTCGACGAGTTCCTCGATCAAGGCGGCACGGGCGGAGATCAGCAGCGCCTGCTCGTCCGCGGCCGTCATCCTGGGGATCTGCAGCGTGGCTGCAGGCGCGACGGGAATGGCTTGGTCGCTGGCGGCGGCATTGTCGGTGGAGGCGACGGCGAGGGCGGGGGGCCTGAGGGCTGCTTCCAGCGCCGCTCGTTCCGGGCCGGCTTCGGCGAGGAGGGGCACTTCGGCGGGAACCGTCCGGGGGAGGGGCGGCTGCGCTTCGACTTCCTCTTCGGCCGCCGCGGGCGCAGGACCGATTGTCGATCCATGCCAGCCTTCCGCAGTGGCGGGGCCGGCGGATGTCGCGGCTTCCGGCTCATCCTCAGGAGGGGCGGGCACGAAATCGTTTTCGGGTGCGGCGGCGGTGCCGCTTGCCGGCGCGGTCGTGAGGTCCGCTGCGTCGGATGCGGGTTCGTCGGGCGGCCCGGGCGCGAGCTCCGCCAGCGCGGGGATGTCGATGTCGGCGAGTTCGGCGAGTTCGAAGTCCTCGACGATGTCGGTGAGGATGGGCAGGTCGTCGTCGTCCTCGAGCGCCAGCGGCTCGAGATGGGCTTCCAGGTCGACCCGGCCCGGCGGCGGCGCGGGACGCACCGGCGGTCGGGATGACGGGCCGCGGTGTCGGCGGAGCAGGGCGTCGGCCTGGTCGAGCAGTGCGTCCGCGCGTCCGAGGTCGTCGTCTTCGGGCAGCGCCGGCCACTCCTTCACATCGCCTCCCTGCGCTCGGCGTCGAAAGCCTTCAGGGTGAGTCCCTGCTGCTTGTAGGTGCTCCAGCGTGCGCGCGCCGGCAGTCTTTCAGCCTCGCTCTGGCCCACGATCTCGACCAGCAGGCGAAACGCGTCGACATCGTGCGGGACGTCGGCAGCGAGATTGAACAGCATGTCCTGATGCGGCCACGGCGCGGTGCTGGCGGCGGTGGCGATGATGACCGGGGTTTCCGCCGCCAGCGCCGAGTCGATGCCCACATGGGGGATGAAGGCGAGCGGTTCCTGGGTCCACAGCAACTGGTCGAGCTGGCGTGCGCTGCCCGCATCGGGCAGACGCACGACGGCCTTGCGCCCGCCGGCATAGGCGCGCGCGACGAGCTCGCGCGCGAGCGCCAGGCGGTCCGGCGTGTTGTGGTAGAACTGCACGCGCGGCGCCACGTCGCTCAGTTCGCCTTCGCGTCCGCGCGGCCGATCAGGAACTCGGTCAGCAGTGGCACCGGCCGGCCGGTGGCGCCCTTGGCATCGCCCGACACCCAGGCGGTACCGGCGATGTCGAGGTGGGCCCACTTGTATGCCTTGGTGAAGCGCGCGAGGAAGCAGGCCGCCGTGATGGTGCCGGCGTAGCGACCGCCGATGTTGCCCATGTCGGCGAAGTTGCTCTTCAGCAGCTCCTGGTATTCCTCCCACAGTGGCAGTTGCCAGGCGCGGTCGCCGGAGTCGGTGCCGCGGCGCAGCAGTTCGGCTGCCAGTTCGTCGTCGTTGGCCAGCAGGCCGCTTGGGATCTTGCCCAGCGCGATGACGCAGGCGCCGGTCAGCGTGGCGATGTCGATCACGCAGGCGGGCTTGAAGCGTTCGGCGTAGGTCAGCGCGTCGCACAGGATCAGGCGGCCCTCGGCGTCGGTGTTGAGGACCTCGATCGTCTGCCCCGACATCGACGTGACGACGTCGCCCGGTTTGGTCGCGCGGCCGCCCGGCATGTTCTCGGTGGCAGGGATCAGGCCGACGACGTTGATCGGCAGGGCCATGCGCGCGATGGCCTTGAAGGTACCCAGCACGCTGGCGGCGCCGCACATGTCGAACTTCATCTCGTCCATTTCGGCGCCGGGCTTCAGCGAGATGCCGCCGGTGTCGAAGGTGATGCCCTTGCCGACCAGCACGACGGGCTTGGCCTTGCCCTTGCCGCCCTTGTAGTGCATGACGATGAACTTGGGCGGCTCGTGCGTGCCGCGCGCCACCGACAGGAAGGAGCCCATGCCGAGCTTGTCGACGTCTTCCCGGTCGAGCACCTCGACGTCGAACTTGAACTGCTTGCCGAGCGCCTCAGCGGTCTCGGCCAGATGGGTGGGCGTGCACACGTTGCCCGGCAGGTTGCCGAGGTCGCGCGCCAACGCCATGCCTTCGGCGATCGCCTGGCCACGGGCGACCGCGCTTTCCAGCGCGGCGCTGACCTTGCCGGCGATCACCAGCGTGAACTTCCTCGTGCCGCGCTCCTTCTTCGCCTCCTTGCCCGACTTCAGGGCGTCGAAGCGGTAGCCGCCGTCGGCGAGGATGCGCGCGGCCTGTTGCAGGCGCCATTCGAGCGCGCGTTCAGGCATGTCGACGTCGGCAAGGAGCACGCCGGCGTCCTTCGCGGCGGAGCCCGTGAGCACCTTGGCCGCGGCCGCGAGGGCGTCGCGATAGGCCTTGTCACCGAAGTCGTCGCGATTGCCCAGGCTGACCAGCAGCACGCGCTCGGCGGCGACGCCGGGCAGGTCGGGCAGCAGCAGGGTGGAGCCGGCCTTGTCTTCGAGGTCGCCGCGCTTGAGCAGGGTGGCGATGCGGCCGTCGGCGGCCTTGTCGAGTGCCGCGGTGGCGGCGGGCAGGGCGCCGTCGGCAAAGGCGCCGGCGACCAGGATGCCGGCCCGGAACTTCTCCGGGGCTGCTGTCTTTATGGTAAATTCCATCCGCTTTTTTCCTTGCAATGGCGCGTGTTTCGGGCTTCGGCCGATTATGGCGCGTTCGCGACGGAACCGTCAAAAAGGCCGGCCCATGGTCAACTTCCCTTCCGTCCTGCCCTCACCCCTGTCTTCCAACGTCCTGCCGGCTGCTGCGCGATGATCTTCCGCCGCGCCCTTCAACGGGAATTCGCCCAGGTCGCGGCAGCGGTCTTCGTTGCGCTGTTCGCGATCCTGATCACCACCGTGCTGATCCGTCTGCTCGGCCAGGCGGCTGGCGGGCGCGTGCCGTCCGACGCGGTGCTGGCGCTGATCGGCTTCGGTGCGCTGTCGGAGGTGCCCACCGTGCTGACGCTGACGTTGTTCATCGCGGTGCTGGTGTCGCTATCGCGCAGCTATCGCGATTCCGAAATGGTGGTGTGGTTCGCCGCCGGTGTGCCGCTCACCGCCTGGATCGGTCCGGTGCTGCGCTTCGCCCTGCCGCTGGTCGTCGTCATCGCCGGCGGCACGCTGTATCTCGCACCGTGGGCGCAGCAGAAGAGCGCCGACTACAAGGAGCGTCTGGAGAGCCGTGACGACACGCAACGCGTGGCGCCGGGCGTGTTTCGCGAGTCGGCGGGTGCGCGACGGGTGTTCTTCGTCGAGACCGGTGCCGGGGAGGACGGTCGCGTGCGCAACGTGTTCGTCAGCGACGAGAGCAAGGGGCGCCTGAGCGTGATCGCGTCGTCGCAGGGCTACCTGCACAACGATGCCGAAGGACGCCGCTTCGTGGTGCTGGAGAAGGGACGCCGCTACGACGGCGAACCCGGCACGCCGGAATACCGGGTGATGGAGTTCGAGCGCTACGAGGTACAGATCGAACAGACGCAGCTTGCGGCCAGGCCGGCACGCACGCGCTCGATGCCCACCGCCGAGCTGCTGCGCGAGGGTGACGCGCGCAGCCTCGGCGAACTCGTCGGCCGTATCGGCATGCCGCTGGCGGCGATGCTGCTGGCGCTGATGGCGATTCCGCTGTCCTTCGTCAATCCGCGCGCCGGCCGCGCCAACAACCTGCTGTTCGCACTGCTGACCTACCTGATCTACAGCAATGCGATCTCGGTGTGCCAGTCCTGGGTCGCGCAGGGGCGGCTGGGCGTCGCGCTCGGCCTGATGCTGCCGCACCTCGTCGTGCTCGCGTTGCTGGCGCTGATGTTCTATCGGCGGCTGGCGGTGTCTCCGTTCTGGCGGGCGCGCGCATGAACAAGGTCCTGTTCCGCCATCTCGCGCGTGAAATCTACGGCGCCACCACGATTGTGCTGGTGGCCTTTCTCGGCCTGTTCGCCTTCTTCGACTTCATCAACGAACTCGAGGATGTCGGCAAGGGCGGTTACCAGATTCACCATGCACTGGCCTACGTGGCGATGCTGATGCCCGGCCGGGTGTACGAGCTGATGCCGGTGGCGGTGCTGATCGGCACGCTGTACGCGCTGACGGCGCTCGCACGCCAGTCGGAGATCACCGTGATGCGTGCGTCGGGCCTGTCCACCGCGGCGATGCTGCGCATGCTCGGTCTGATCGGCAGCCTGTTCGTGGTACTGACCTTCGTCTTCGGCGAGTACCTGGCGCCGCCGGCCGAGAGCGCCGCCCAGCAGTGGCGGCTGACCGCGACCAATTCGACGGTGTCGCAGCAACTGCGCACGGGTTTGTGGGTCAAGGATGGTCCGCTGGTGATCAACGTGCGCACGCTGCTGCCCGACCGCAGCATGGAGAAGGCGCGCGTCTATACGTTCGACGAGGCCTACAAGCTGAGTTCGCTCGCCGAGGCGAAGCGCGGCGTGTATGACGGCGAGGGCCGCTGGCGTCTTGTCGATGTCGTGCGCACCCGCTTCCTGGATGACCGCACCGAGGTGGAGCGCGTGCCCGAGTTCATCTGGCACTCGGACCTCACGCCCGAGGTGTTGAGCGTGCTGATGGTCGTCCCCGAACGCATGTCCGTGGTCAACCTGTGGGCCTACACCGAGCACCTGAAGGAGAACCAGCAGAACGCGGACCGCTACGAGATCGCGCTGTGGAAGAAGCTGGTGTACCCGCTGGCCGTGCTGGTGATGATGGCGCTGGCGCTGCCTTTCGCCCTGACGCATGACCGCATGAGCAACATCAGCATGAAGGTCTTTCTCGGCGTCATGCTGGGGGTGACCTTCCACCTGCTGAACGGCCTGTTCTCGAACCTGGGGGTGATCAATGCGTGGAATCCCGCGCTGGCGGCGCTGACGCCCAGCCTGCTGTTCCTGGGTGCGGCGGCGCTGATGCTGCACATGGTCGACCGCCGCTGAGCGGCTGCCGGGGTCGGCCGCGGGTCGCCCGCCGCGCCGATCGCGCGCCGGAACGCGGGCACCAAAGAAAACGGGCCCGAAGGCCCGTTTCCGTGCTGCCGGCGGCTGACGTGCCGCAATCAGCCCTGCTGGGCTGCCTTCTTCGCAGCGGCAGCCTTGTAGTCCAGCTTTTCCTTGATGCGTGCCGACTTGCCCGAGCGCTGGCGCAGGTAGTACAGCTTGGCGCGACGCACGTCACCGCGGCGCTTCACCTCGATGGTGGCGAGCAGCGGCGAGTAGGTCTGGAACGTGCGTTCCACGCCTTCACCGGAGGAGATCTTGCGGACGATGAAGGACGAGTTGAGACCGCGGTTGCGCTTCGCGATCACCACGCCTTCGTACGCCTGCAGACGTTCGCGCGTACCTTCCTTCACCTTCACCTGGACGATCACGGTGTCGCCGGGCGCGAATTCGGGAATGGTCTTGCCCTGCAGAACGCGGGCCATTTCTTCCTGTTCGAGTTGCTGAATCAGGTTCATTGCATAAACTCCGTCTATGTCGTTGGCCTCGGTCTGTTGCCTCGGCCTGGCCGCAGAGCAGGTCGCCACCTGATGCGTGCCGTTTGTGGTCGAGCGTTCAGGCGATGCGACTGCCCTCGGCTCCGGCTTGTTCCTGCCTGAATTCCTCAAGCAGGTTCAATTCTGTCTTGTTCAACTGGCGCCCGGCCAGCAGGTCGGGCCGGCGCAGCCAGGTGCGGCCCAGCGCCTGCTTGAGCCGCCAGCGGCGGATCGCCGCATGGTTGCCCGACAACAGCACATCGGGCACCCGTTCGTTCTCGTACACTTCCGGCCGCGTGTAATGCGGACAGTCCAGCAGGCCGTCGGCGAAGGAATCCTCCTGTGCCGAATCGGCCGCATTCAGCGCGCCGGGCAACTGGCGCACGATCGCATCGAGCATCACCATCGCCGGCAGTTCTCCGCCCGACAGCACGAAGTCCCCAAGCGAGACTTCCTCGTCCACCTCGCGGTCGATCAGGCGCTGATCGACCCCCTCGTAGCGGCCGCACAGCAGGATCAGGCCCGGGCGGTGCGCGAGTTCCAGCACCATCGCCTGGTCCAGCCTGCGCCCCTGCGGCGACAGGTAGATCACCTTGCCGCTGGCGCCGAGGACGGTGGCCTGCGCCTCGCGTGCCTGGCGGATCGACTTCTGCAGCGGCTCGACCAGCATCACCATGCCGGGGCCACCGCCGTAGGGCCTGTCATCCACCGAGCGATGCACGTCGGTGGCGAAATCACGCGGGTTGTGGAACGCGATGTCGTACAGCCCCCGATCCTTCGCGCGCCGCGTGATGCCGCTCGCCGTCAGTGCGGCGAACATTTCCGGGAACAGCGTGACGATGTCATAGCGACGCGTGCCCCCGGATACTGCGGGCCGGCGTTCCGGCGCCGGCGCAGCGCTCGTCACCGGGGCACCCGTCACCAATCCTTCTCCCACGCCACCCGGATATGCCGGGCGTCGAGGTCAACGTTCAGCACATAAGCTGCGACGAAGGGGATCAGGCGTTCCACACCGTCAACGCCTTCGCCACCCTGAACCTGCAGCACGTCATGGGCGCCGGTCGAGATCAGCGAAGACACGGTGCCGAGCACTTCACCCGTTTCATTCTCAACGGTGAGGCCGACCAGATCGCCCCAGTAGTATTCGTCCGCGGCAGGCTGCGGCAGCGCCTCGCGCGGCGCGCCGATGAAGTAGCCATCCAGCGCTTCCGCCGCGTTGCGGTCCGGCACCTCCCGGAACGCCGCAACCAGACCCTTGCCGTGCAGGCGAAAGCCGCTTAGCGTGAGCTGCTTCCACTGCGCGTGCGGAGCATCGTCGCGCTCGGCCAGCCACCAGTGCGGCATCTTCTTCCACGCCGCGGGATCGTCGCCGAAGGGACGAACCTTGACCCAGCCCTGAACGCCGAAAGGGGCGACGATGCGCCCCAGTACGATCATGGTCTGACGCCTCGCCGGGAGCCGTCGGCCAGGACTCAGGCGGCCTTGGCGGCCTGCTTGACGAGGCGGGCAACCGTCGGCGAAAGCTGGGCGCCGTTCTGCTCCCAGTAGGCCAGGCGCTCGGCGTTCACGACGAGGCTCTTCTCGGCACCCGAGGCCACCGGGTTGTAGTAGCCGACGCGCTCGATGAAGCGACCGTCGCGACGGTTGCGCGAATCGGCTGCGACGATATTGAAGAACGGGCGCTTTTTGGCGCCACCACGGGCAAGGCGAATGACGACCATCTGATTTTCCTGATCGGTAGATGCGAAAAGCGCAGAAGCTTACGACAAAGCACCCCGCGCGGCAAGAAGTTTGTTCCGCAACGGCACCCTTGGTGCGCCCGTCCCACGCCGATGTCGTCGCCCGGGCGCGAGGCGGGGAGGTGAGGTTTTGAATACAATGAGGATCATCTCAACTGATCCGACCCGCCTTCGTGCGACCCGCTTTCATCCATGGCTGAAACCGCATGCAAATCCGATCCGGCCGATGCCATTCTGCAATGGCTTGCAGCGGATCCCGACGACGACCTCGCATCCGAACTGGACGATGCGCGGGCGCACTTTGCCGCATTCGCGAATCCGGCGGGGGCGGCGGGGCGCGCGCAGGACAGCGCGGCCGTCCTGGAGCAGTTCGCTGCGCGCGCGCTGGATGTCTGCGGGCGCCTTCGTCCGCTTCTGCTCAATGCCGCACTGCCCCTGCCGCGCGAGTTGCATGTCGTGGCCGGCGGGCTGGTCGAACTGTTGTGCGAAGTCGCTTCGGCCTTCCGGCGCGTCGAGGCACGACGCGAGCCGCGCTGGCTGCGGCTGAACCGGCCTGCCGGGGAAATGGCCGCGGCGCAGGCGTTCGTCCTCCTCAGCGAGGCCTACACCGTGCTGGCCATGTCCGGGGCGCCGGTGCCGGACGGATTCTGGCGCATGGCGCACGCCTGCGGGGGCATGGCGACGGGGAATGCGCTCGAGGGCGAGGCGGCGGCGCAGCGGCTGTTCCTCTATCGGCGCATGCTGTCGGTTGCGGTGGCGCAACCGGAGAGCCTGACGCCGCGCGAATCGTCCTGGCTGTTTGACTATCTCGACTCCAGCGCGATGTTGGCGCAACTGTCGCATGCGCCCATCGAGCCCTCGGCGGCGGCCTACTGGATCGACCTGTCCGGTGATGCGCCGCCGGTGGCGACCAGCCGCCGTCCACCGCCTGCGGCGCCGACGCTGTGCTACTTCAGTCCCGCGCCGCTGGTGCAACGCGCGCGCGAACACATCGAAAGGCTCGAGACGCGGCTGATGAACACCGAGCTCAGCAGCCTGGAGTTGGATGGCGAACTGCTCGTCCCCGACGTGCTGGACCTGCCGCTGGGCCTGACGCCCGCAGAGATCCTGTCGCTGCTGAGGCGGCTGCGCGATCGCTGGGCGATGCCGCTGGTGCGCGAGCAACCGCGGCGGCAACACCGCTACACGGTGCAGGTGTGTGTCGGGCTGCGCGCGGTGTGGGAACTCGGCCGGAGGGAACTCGGCCGGAGGGAACTCGGCCGGGGGGCGCTGGAGGCGGCGCGTGTCGCCGAGTGGATGGTCCTGAACGAGAGCCCGGGCGGCTACGCGATCATGAGCGTGTCGGGTGCCGAAGGGTCGGTGTCGGCCGGCGTGGTGGTCGCGCTGCGCCGCGATGCGGCCGAGCCCTGGGCGGTCTGCATCGTGCGCTGGGTGCGCAGCGACGACCCGAACCGGCTCGAACTCGGCCTGCAGATGATGTCCCTGAGCTTTGCTTCCATCCTGCTCGGCTTTCGGGGCAGCGAGGTGAGGGCCGCCGTGCCCGGCCTGATGCTGCCGGCGATGCCGCCGGTACGCCGCAATGCGGTGATCCTCGCGCCAACGGGCACCTGCACGTCGCGGCGCTTCGTTTTCGTCCGCGAGGGGCCGTCGCTGTACGTGGCCCAGGGGCGCGCGCTCGGGCTCGACATGCAGACGGCGAGCGTCGAGATGTTCCAGTTCGAGACCGATCCTTACGCGCTCTGAATCGCAGGGCTGGCGGGTCCTTCGGGGGCGGCCAGCAGCAGTTCGTCCAGCGTCATGTCGGATGCGGCGAGCCCTTCCTGAAGCCGGTGCGCCACGGCCGCCGGCGCGCCTTCGCCGGCCACGGCGAGCCAGGCCATCGGATTCAGGGCGAAGCGCTCGATCACGGCGCGGATGTGGATATTGTGTGCGGCCTGTGTCAGCACCCAGTCCCCGTCCGCAGTGCGGGTCGCCCAGCCGGCATCGCACAGTCCCTCCAGGAGCGATTCGGCGGCGTGTTCGGCAAGGCCGGTGCTGCCGCGCAGCAGGGCGAACGGTGCCTGTCTGCCGGCCTGTTGGGCGTGACCGAGGGTGGCGAGCATGCCGATCGCCGCCCACGCGCGGTCGCCCGGGAAGGGGCGCGTGATGCGCTGGCGCTCGAGGAAGGCGGGCAGCATCGCCGACACCAGCGCGCCGAGCAGGACCACCGTCCACGACAGGTAGAGCCAGATCAGGAAGATCGGCAGCGCGGCGAAGGTGCCGTAGATCAGCGTATAGGTCGGGAAGCTGGCGATGAACATGCCGAACGCACGCTGCATCAGGAAGAACACCACCGCCGCGGCGAGACCGCCGGCGAGGGCATGCAGCGGGCGCACCGGATGGTTGGGCACGGCGTAGTAGAGGAAGCTGAACAGCGCGCCGAGCAGCAGTGGAGGCAGTACGCGCGCGGCGACCTCGCCGATCCAGGGCAGGTGGTCGGCCCATTCCATCGAGGTGGTGACGAGGTAGCCGGTGGCGATCACGCTGGCGCCGAACACGATGGGCCCCAGTGTCAGGACGAACCACGACACCGTCAGCCGCATCAGCATCGGCCGCGGCCGGCGCACCCCCCAGATCAGGTTGAAGACCTTCTCGATCGTGCTGAGCAGCAACAGCGCGGTGATGGCCAGCAGGCCGGTGCCGATGAGCGTGAGCTGGCCGGCCTTCTGCGAGAACTGCAGTGCATAGGTGGTGATGATGCGTCCGGCGCGTTCCGGCAGCAGGTTCTGCAGCAGGAAGCTCTTCAGCGAGGCGCCGAGTGCATCCATGCCGGGCAGGTGGCCGAACACGCCGATGGTCACCGCGACGAGCGGCACGAGGGCCAGCAGCGTGGTGAAGGCGAGGCTGCCGGCCACTTGCGGACAGCGCGTGGCCGTGAAGCGCTCACCGAACAGGCGCAGGAAGTCTCGCAGGGCGTGGGGCGTCATGGGAAAGGGGCGGAGATCGGCAAGGCGGCGAGGGCGGCGCGGTTATAATCCCGCGCATTCTATCGATTCCCCCGGACCTTCCCTCGTTCCCATGCAGGAAATCCTCGTGCTGTACTACAGCCACCGCGGCTCCGTGCGCGCGCTGGCCGAACAGATCGCCGTCGGTATTCATCAGGTCCCCGGCGCGTCCGCGCGCGTGCGGACGGTACCCCGGGTGTCGACGGTATGCGAGGCGGTCGAGGACGACATCCCGGCCAGCGGCCCCCCCTACGTCGAGGCGTGCGACCTGCAGCAGTGCATCGGCTTGGCGCTGGGCAGCCCGACGCGCTTCGGCAATATGGCTGCAGCCATGAAGTATTTCCTGGATGGGCTGGCCGGCGACTGGGTCAACGGCACGCTGGTCGGCAAGCCTGCCTGCGTGTTCACGTCGACGGCATCGCAGCACGGCGGCCAGGAGAGCACGCTGCTGTCGATGATGTTGCCGCTGCTGCACCACGGCATGCTGCTGATGGGCATTCCCTACACCGAGCCGGCCCTCAACGCCACGCGCGGCGGCGGCACGCCGTATGGCGCGAGTCACGTGGCAGGGGGCGACGGGCAGCCCGAACTGACTGCGGACGAGATCGTGCTGGCGCAGGCTCAGGGCCGGCGCCTGGCCGAGACCGCGCTGAAGCTGGCGGTGGCACGATGAGCGCGCGCGCCTGGTCCCTGCTGGCGAGTGTCAGCCTGCTCGCGCTCATCGTTCTGTGTGTGCTGTGGGAAGCGTGGCTGGCGCCATTGCGGCCGGGCGGATCGTGGATGATGCTGAAGGTGGTGCCGTTGCTGCCCGGCGTTTTCGGCATCCTGCGCGGCAAGCGCTACACCTACCAGTGGATGTCGATGCTGTCGCTGCTCTACCTCGTGGAGGGCGTGCTGCGCGCGGGCGACCCGGGCCTGACCGGCCCGCTCGCGATCGCCGAGGCGGTGCTCGCCGTCGTGCTGTGCGTGTCGGTCATCATGTACGCGCGCGTTACCGCACCTTCGCGTCAGCAGCAAGCGTAGTCAGGCGGTCCTTCCGGCTGGCGCGGGCCCGAGCGCGACGGCCACGGCACGATCGCCGCCGGGGCCGCCCCGGCAGGACCACGGCGTCGCGTGGGAGCGCACCCGGCCGGGGAGTGCCCCCCGGCCGCGACCGATGCGCTGATCCTGGCGGCCAGGGCCGCCCCTGCGGCGGACGTCAGACCTGCGGGTTGAGCTTGTGCCCGCCGCCGTGCAGCTTGTTCAGCGCGTTCAGGTAGGCCTTGGCGGAGGCGACGATGATGTCGGTGTCCGCGCCCTGGCCATCCATCACCCGGCCGTTGCTCGCGAGGCGCACGGTCACCTCGCCTTGGGCGTCGGTGCCGGTGGTGATCGCGTTGACCGAATACAACAGGAGCTGGCAGCCGCTGGCGACGATGGATTCGATCGCCTTGAAGGCGGCGTCCACCGGCCCCGAGCCCTCGGCGCAGGTGCTCTCCTCGCTGCCGCCGACGGTCAGCGTGATCTCGGCCTGCGGCTTTTCGCCGGTTTCGGAGTGGAAACGGCTGGCGATCAGGCGGAAGTGCTCCGCCTCGGGCGTCACTGATTCGTCGCGCATCAGAGCGTGCAGATCCTCGTCGAAGATCTCGTGCTTCTTGTCGGCGAGTTCCTTGAAGCGAGCGAAGGCGTGGTTGAGCTGCTCCTCGGAGCTGACGGAGATGCCCAGCTCCTGCAGGCGCGCACGGAAGGCGTTGCGGCCGGAATGCTTGCCCAGTACCAGCTTGTTGGCGCCCCAGCCGACGTCCTCGGCGCGCATGATCTCGTAGGTCTCGCGGTGCTTGAGCACGCCGTCCTGGTGGATGCCTGATTCGTGCGCGAAGGCGTTGGCGCCGACGATGGCCTTGTTGGGCTGCACCGGATAGCCGGTGACCTGCGACACCAGCTTGGAGGCGGGCACGATCTGAGTGGTGTCGACGCGCGTCTCGACCGGGAACACGTCGGCGCGCGTGCGCACCGCCATGACGATTTCCTCCAGCGAGGCGTTGCCGGCGCGCTCGCCGAGGCCGTTGATGGTGCATTCGACCTGGCGTGCGCCGGCCATCACCGCCGCGAGCGAGTTCGATACGGCCAGGCCGAGGTCATTGTGGCAATGCACCGACCAGACCACCTGGTCGGAATTGGGGACACGTTCGATCAGCGTGCGGATGGTCGCGGCATACTGCTCGGGCACGTTGTAGCCGACCGTGTCCGGCACGTTGATGGTCTTCGCTCCGGCGCGGATCACCTCCTCGAAGACGCGGCACAGGAAGTCGATTTCCGAGCGCCCCGCATCTTCGGCGGAAAACTCGACATCGTCGGTGTATTCACGCGCCCAGCCGACCGCCCTGACCGCCTGCGCGACGACCTCGTCGGGCGTCATGCGCAGCTTCTTCTCCATGTGGATCGGGCTGGTGGCGATGAAGGTGTGGATGCGCCCGCGCGCGGCTGGCCGGATGGCCTCGCCGGCACGGCGGATGTCGTTCTCGTTGGCACGAGCCAGCGAGCACACGGTGGACTCCCGCACAGCCTCGGCGACCGAGCGCACCGCATCAAAATCACCGTTGGAGGCTGCGGCGAAGCCGGCCTCGATGACGTCGACCCGCATCCGTTCCAACTGACGGGCGATGCGCAGCTTGTCGTCGCGCGACATCGATGCGCCGGGGCTCTGTTCGCCGTCGCGGAGGGTGGTATCGAAGATGATCAGTCTGTCTTTGTTCATGGTCGGCTCCTGGGGTCGGATGCAGGAATGGGCGGCGTCACGCGCCGGGGCCTTCGTCGGGCGAGCCGGGCGGAGTCGTGGGCGGGGTGGCGGCCGGCGGGTTCGCGGCCGGGTTCTTCTTCCACTTCCAGAGCCAGACGACGTAGCCCGACACAGCATAGGCCAGGAACAGCGCGAACAGCACGCCGGGCGGATAGCTCGAGATCAGCGCGAAGGCCATCACCAGCGCGATGACGACGATGAAGGGCACGCTCTTGCGCAGATTGATGCTCTTGCCGCTCCAGAACAGCACGTTGCTGATCATCGACAGGCCCGCGAAGACCGTCAGCAGCCACGCATACCCGCGCACGTCGTCGCCGGTGATGCCGTTGTCGATGACGACCCACACCATGCCCGCGACCAGCGCCGCCGCGGCAGGGCTGGGCAGGCCCTGGAAATAGCGCTTGTCGACGACCTCGATGTTGGTGTTGAAGCGCGCCAGGCGCAGCGCGGCACCCGCGCAGTAGATGAAGGCAGCGACCCAGCCCAGCTTGCCCATGTCCTTCAATGCCCATTCGTACATCACCAGTGCCGGCGCGACGCCGAAGGACACCATGTCGGACATGGAGTCGTACTGCGCGCCGAACTCGCTCTGCGTATGCGTCAGGCGTGCGATGCGACCGTCGAGACCGTCGAGCACCATGGCGACGAAGATCGCCACGGCGGCCATCTCGAAGCGCTGGTTCATGGCCTGCACGACGGCGAAGAAGCCGGCGAAGAGCGCCGCAGTCGTAAACAGGTTGGGCAGGATGTAGATGCCGCGTCGACGCTTCTCGAGCGGAATGAGGGGAGTGCGGTCAGGATGCGCCACTGGTCGGGACCGATTGGTACGGAAGTTCGATTCTAGCGTATGCGGGCGCTGCGACGGTCCGGCGCCGATGTCGCGCGGCATTCTCAGGTCGCATGGCGAACCGCATTTTCGCCCCGCGCGGGCCGTCAACGAAAAAAGCCGGGCCCGCATCCGCGGGGCCGGCTTCCAAGCAGTGTCGGAGGATCAGTTCTTCGACTTGTCGACCAGAGCCTTGTCCTTGATCCACGGCATCATGTCGCGCAGCGTGGCGCCCACCTTCTCGATCGCGTGGTCGGCGTTCAGGCGGCGGTAGGCGGTCATGCTCGGGTAGTTGGTACGGCCCTCGAGGATGAACTGCTTGGCGTATTCACCGGTCTGGATGCGCTTCAGCGCCTTGCGCATGGCGGCGCGCGACTGCTCGTTGATGACTTCGGGGCCGGTCACGTACTCGCCATACTCCGCGTTGTTGGAGATGGAGTAGTTCATGTTGGCGATGCCGCCTTCGTACATCAGGTCGACGATCAGCTTGAGCTCGTGCAGGCACTCGAAGTAGGCCATCTCGGGGGCATAGCCGGCTTCGACCAGGGTCTCGAAGCCCATCTTCACCAGTTCGACGGCCCCGCCGCACAGCACGGCCTGCTCGCCGAAGAGATCGGTCTCGGTCTCTTCGCGGAAGTTGGTCTCGATCACGCCGCCCTTGGTGCCGCCGTTGGCCGCCGAGTACGACAGCGCGATGTCCTTCGCCTTGCCCGAGCGGTCCTGGTACACCGCGATCAGCGTCGGCACGCCGCCGCCACGCAGGTATTCGGAACGCACGGTGTGGCCCGGGCCCTTGGGCGCGACCATGATCACGTCCAGGTCGGCGCGCGGCACGATCTGGTTGTAATGCACGTTGAAGCCGTGGGCGAAGGCAAGCACCGCACCATTCTTGATGTTCGGCTCGACGTCCTCGCGATAGACCTGCGGCGCGGTCTCGTCCGGCAGCAGGATCATGACGACGTCGGCGTCCTTCACCGCCTCGCCGATTTCCTTCACGGTCAGGCCGGCCGATTCGGCCTTAGCCCACGAGCTGCCACCCTTGCGCAGGCCGACGGTGACATTCACGCCGGAGTCACGCAGGTTCTGCGAGTGGGCGTGGCCCTGGGAGCCGTAGCCGACGATGGTGACCTTCTTGCCCTTGATCAGCGAGAGGTCGGCGTCCTTGTCGTAATAAACTTTCATGGTTTTCCTTTCAGGCTTGCATGAGGGGGAGGGAGCAGCCGGTAGCGGGGGGCGCCGCGGTCATGGGCTGCGGGAGGGCGGGGGTTAGAGTTTGAGGACGCGGTCGCCACGCCCGATGCCACAGACGCCCGAGCGTACCGTCTCGAGGATCAGGGCCGGGTCGATCGCACCGACGAAGGCGTCGAGCTTGGCCTGGTTGCCGGTCAGTTCGACGACGTAGGACGCGTCGGTGACGTCAATGATGCGCGCGCGGAAGATGTCGGCGGTGCGCTTGACCTCCTCGCGGTCCTTGCCGGTGGCGCGGACCTTGATGAGCATCAGCTCGCGCTCGATGTGCGCGGCCTCCGAAATGTCCACCACCTTGACGACTTCGACCAGCTTGTTCAGTTGCTTGGTGATCTGCTCGATGATCTCGTCGGACCCGGTGGTGACGATGGTCATGCGCGACATCGACGCGTCCTCGGTCGGCGCGACGGTGAGCGATTCGATGTTGTAGCCACGGGCCGAAAACAGGCCGGAGACGCGCGACAGGGCGCCGGATTCGTTTTCGATCAGGAGGGAGATGACGTGACGCATGCTTGATTCGATCCGGAATGCAGGAGGTGTGCGCAGGGGGCGGTGGCTTACAGGTCCTCGGCGGACAGGATCATCTCGGTGAGACCCTTGCCACCCTGCACCATCGGATAGACGTTCTCGGTCTGATCGACCTGGAAGTCGAGGAACACGAGATCGTTCTTGTGCTTGACGAAGGCTTCGCGGATCGCGTCCTCGACGTCGGACGGGCGATCGACGCGGATGCCGACATGGCCGTAGGAAGCGGCAAGCCTGGCGAAGTCGGGCAGGGAATCCATGTACGACTCGGAGTAGCGCGCGCCGTGGAAGATCTGCTGCCACTGGCGCACCATGCCCAGGTAGCGGTTGTTCAGGTTGCAGATCTTGATCGGCAGACGGAACTGCTTGCAGGTGGACAGCTCCTGGATGTTCATCTGGATCGACGCTTCGCCGGTGATGCAGGCAACCTGGGCCTCCGGATGCGCGAGCTGGGCGCCCATCGCGTAGGGCAGGCCGACACCCATCGTGCCGAGGCCGCCCGAGTTCAGCCAGCGGCGCGGCTGGTCGAAATGGTAGTACTGCGCCGCCCACATCTGGTGCTGGCCGACGTCGGAGGTGACGATGGCATTGCCGCCGGTCACTTCCCACAACTTCTGCACGACGAACTGCGGCTTGATGATCTCGTTCGAGTTCCGGTACGCCATGCAGTCGCGGCTGCGCCATTCCTCGATCTGCTTCCACCAGGTGCCGAGGTGGTCGGCATGGGGGCGGGCCGCGCCGGCTTCGAGCTGGCGGATCATCTCTTCCAGCACTTCCTTGACGTCGCCGACGATGGGCACGTCCACCTTGACCCGCTTGGAGATGGACGAGGGGTCGATGTCGATGTGGATGATCTTGCGCGGCTCCTCGGCGAAGTGTGCCGGATTGCCGATCACGCGGTCGTCGAAGCGCGCGCCGACGGCGAGCAGCACGTCGCAGTAGTGCATCGACATGTTGGCTTCGTACGTGCCGTGCATGCCGGGCATGCCGAGGAACTGGCGGTCGCTTGCCGGATAGCCGCCCAGGCCCATCAGCGTGTTGGTGACCGGGTAGCCCAGCAGGCGGGTGAGGCGGGTGAGCTGTTCGGCAGCGTCGGCCAGCACCACGCCGCCGCCGGTGTAGATCATCGGCCGCTTCGCCTCGAGCAGCAGTTGCACCGCCTTCTTGATCTGGCCCTGGTGGCCGCGCACCACGGGATTGTACGAGCGCATCGAGATTTCCTTCGGATACTCGAAGTCGCACTTGGCGATGGTGATGTCCTTCGGGATGTCGACCAGCACCGGACCGGGGCGGCCCGTCTTCGCCAGGTAGAAGGCCTTCTTGATCGTCGATGCGATGTCACGGACGTCGCGCACCAGGAAGTTGTGCTTCACGCACGGGCGCGTGATGCCCACCGTGTCGACTTCCTGGAAGGCGTCCTGGCCGATGGCCGCGGTCGGCACCTGGCCGGAGATGATGACGAGCGGGATGGAGTCGCAGTAGGCGGTGGCGATGCCGGTGACGGCATTGGTCGCGCCCGGGCCGGAGGTCACGAGCGCCACGCCCACCTTGTCGGTGCTGCGCGCGAAGCCGTCGGCCGCATGCACCGCGGCCTGCTCGTGGCGCACGAGGACGTGCCGGACTTCTTCCTGCTGGAACAGCGCGTCATACAGATACAGCACCGCACCACCGGGGTAGCCGAAGACGTACTCGACCTTTTCTTCCTGCAGGCACCTGATTACAATTTCTGCCCCGGTCAGCACCATCGCAAACTCGCTCTACAAACGTTCAGTGAAACAGCGAACGTTACCGGCCCCCAGGGTTTTGGTCAAGGCTGCGAGCAGCCTCCCGGCGCGCCCAACCGCCGCGCATGTTCCGGATTTGGCGGTCAATTTCTGCGGGGGCGGCGGTCACGGTTCCCCCCATCGGCATGAAGAGCAAACTTTCCCGAGCCGCATCGCGGCAGACGCCGGCCGAGCCGGTCGCCGCAGGGCGGACGACGGTGGAACTCGCGGGCCTGCGGCGCAGGCTGGCCAGCATGCTGTACGAATCCCTGCTGCTGCTCGGCGTGCTCGCGCTGACCTTTCTCGTGCCCTACCTGCTGCTGGGCATGGCCGCCGGTATCGCCCCGCCGGGCTGGGCGGCGTGGCTGCACATCTTCGTCGTGCTGGGTTGCTACTTCGCGTGGTACTGGACACGCCATGGCCAGACGCTGGCGATGCAGACGTGGCGCCTCAAGGTCGTGAACGCGGCCGACGGACGCATGCCCGGTGCGGCGCAAAGCTGGCTGCGCTATGCGCTGGCATGGCCGTCGTTGCTGCTGTTCGGCCTCGGCTTGCTGTGGGCGCTCGTCGATCGTGACCGCCAGTTCCTGCACGACCGGCTTGCGCGCACCTGCGTGGTGGTGCTGCCGGGGCGCCCCAAGGGTTGAGTCGCGCCGCGGGAACTTTCGCGGTGAATCGCGGTTAGCATTGCTGACGATGCATCAGGGATAGCGGCGGCAAACCGCCGCAGCAGATGCAGGCCGGCGTGCCGCCGCAGGGTCTGGCATGGATCTCCGGCAGACCTCCGACCACCGAAAGCGCCCGATGACTGCCCACGCCTCCCCACCGCGCCTCGACGTACCGAGCCATTGCCATGCACAACCCGCCGACGCCGTCCTGCGCGTGCTCGAAACCGCTGCCGAAACCGGACTCGCCTCGGACGAGGCCGAGCGCCGCCTGAGGCTGTGCGGCGCCAACGCATTGCCGCCGCCGCCTCGCCGCGGCCCGCTGACGCGCTTCCTGCTGCAGTTCCACAACGTGCTCATCTACGTCCTGCTGGCGGCCGGCGTGGTCACCACAGTGCTGGGGCATGCGGTTGACTCCGCGGTGATCTTCGGCGTCGTCGTCATCAACGCGATCATCGGCTTCCTGCAGGAGGGCAAGGCCGAGCGCGCCCTCGATGCGATCCGCGACATGCTGTCACCGCGCGCCCACGTGCTGCGCGACGGCCGTCGGCAGGAGATCGCAGCGGACCGGCTGGTGCCGGGTGATGTCGTCTACCTCGCTTCCGGCGACCGCGTGCCGGCCGATCTGCGGTTGCTCGACGTGCGCAGCCTGCGCATCGAGGAGGCCGCGCTCACGGGCGAGTCGCTCGGAGTGGAAAAGTCGACCGAACCGGTCGCGGCTGACGCGGCGCTGGGCGATCGCACGTCGATGGCCTACTCGGGCACGCTGGTCGGCTATGGCCAGGGCACCGGCGTGGTGGTGGCGACCGGGCCGGCTACCGAGATCGGCCGCATCAGCGAACTGCTCGGCACGGTCGAGGGCATGAGCACGCCGCTGCTGCGCCAGATGGCCGGTTTCAGCCAGTTCCTGACCTGGGTCATCCTCGGCATCGCCGCGGCGGCATTCGTTTTCGGCACGCAGTTCAGGGGCTACACCGCGGGCGACATGTTCCTTGCCGCGGTCGGCCTGGCGGTGGCGGCGATTCCCGAGGGGCTGCCGGCGATCATGACGATCACGCTCGCCATCGGCGTGCAGCGCATGGCGCGGCGGCGCGCCATCATCCGCCGGCTGCCGGCGGTGGAGGCGCTCGGGTCGGTCACGGTGATCTGTTCGGACAAGACCGGCACCCTGACGCGCAACGAGATGACCGTGCAGCGAGTCATCTGCGCCGACGCGCAACTGAGCGTTTCCGGTGCCGGCTACGCCCCGGATGGCGGCTTCGAGCACGACCTGCGCCAACTCGGCGTCGCCGATGCACCGCTGCTGTCGGACATCGGCCGCGCCTGCCTGCTGTGCAACGACGCCGAACTGAGCCTGCATGGCGAGGAGTGGCGCATGGTCGGCGACCCCACCGAGGGCGCGCTGATGACGCTGGCGCTGAAGGCGGGCATCGATCCGCGCCTGCAGCGCGAGGCCCTTCCGCGCGACGATGTGATCCCGTTCGAGTCCGAGCATCGTTTCATGGCCACCCTGCATCACGACCATGCGGGTGAGGCGAGGGTGATGCTGAAGGGGGCGCCGGAACGGGTGCTGGCGCTGTGCTCGACCAGCCGTCGGCTGGATGGCGAGCCGGCGCCGCTGGATCCGGAGGCCTGGCAGCACGCCATGGACGAGGCCGCCGGCGAGGGCATGCGCCTGCTGGCTGTCGCCGAGCGCCGTTCGGCGGGCGGCGTGCCCGCGTTGACCTTCGATGCGGTGGAGGCCGGCGACTTCACGCTGCTCGCGGTGCTGGGAATCACCGACCCGCCGCGCGCCGAGGCGGTGGAGGCGGTGTCGAACTGCCTCGCGGCGGGCATCCGGGTGAAGATGATCACCGGCGACCACGCCGCCACCGCGCGCGCGATCGGGCAGCAGCTCGGGCTTTCGCGCGAGGTCAGGGTGCTCACGGGCGCGGAGATCGAGCGGATGGAGGACGCACGCCTCGCGGAACTCGTGCCGGACGTGGATATCTTCGCGAGGGCCAGCCCCGAGCACAAGCTGCGCCTGGTCGAGGCGCTGCAGGTGCGTGGCGAGGTGGTGGCGATGACCGGTGACGGCGTCAATGACGCGCCGGCGCTCAAGCGCGCGGACGTGGGGGTGGCGATGGGGCACAAGGGCACCGAGGCGGCGAAGGAAGCGGCCGAGATGGTGCTGGCCGACGACAACTTCGCCTCGGTGGCGGCAGCCGTCGAGGAGGGGCGCACGGTCTACGACAACCTGCGCAAGGCCATCGCCTACCTCCTGCCGACCAACATCGGCCAGGCGGCGATGGTGTTCTTTGCCGTGCTGCTGGGGCTGACGATGCCGATCACGCCTGCCCAGATCCTGTGGGTGAACATGGTCACCGCGGTGACACTGGCGCTGGCGCTGGCCTTCGAGCGCCCGGAAGCGGACATCATGGCGCGTCCGCCGCGCGACCCTGCCGAACCCCTGCTCAACGGCCTGCTCGCGTGGCGCATCGTGTTCGTCGGCGTCCTGCTGGTGGCGGGGGGCATGGGCCTGTTCCTGTGGGAGTCCGCGCGCGGCGCGAGTCTGGAGGCCGCCCGCACCGCGGCGGTGAACGCGCTGCTCGTGGGCGAGGTCTTCTACCTGTTCAACGTACGCAACCTGCGCGGCTCCGTGCTCAACCGGGACGGCTTCTTCGGCAATTCCTACGTGCTGCTGGCCATCGCGCTGCTCGCCGTGTGCCAGGTGTTGTTCACCTACCTGCCGGCGATGCAGGCGCTGTTCGGCACGGTGGCCCTCGGCGGCGACGAATGGCTGCGCATCCTCGCCTTCGGCGTCGTGCTGCTCTTCGTCGTCGAGATCGAAAAGGCGGTGTTGCGATGGTTCTCCGCGCGCGGGGAAGCGCGTGCGCGCTGATTGCGCGCGGCGGACGGCGGCGCAGGCGCCCGTCCGTGCTGGGCGAGGTCGGCGCGGCGGCGTACACTCGCCTCCTGCCTGCCCGCGATGGCGGACGATGGAGAAAAAATGAAAACCGAAAACGCCCCGACGATACGTCGCGCCGACTACCAGCCGCTGGCCTGGACCGTCGAGCGCATCGACCTGCATTTCACCCTCGAGCCCGAGGCCACGCTGGTGAGAAACCGCATGCTGTGCGTGCGCAATCCCGCCGCTGCGGCCGACGGCCCGATTCGCCTGTGGGGCGAGGGCATGGAGCGGCTCGCGCTGCGGGTGGAGGGGGCCGAGCCCGCGGCCGGCACGGTGCGCGAAGCCGATGGCGTGCTCGAGATCGATGCGGCGGGCGAGCGCGCGGTGGTCGAGGTCACCACCCGCGTCGACCCGCGCGGCAATACCACGCTGTCGGGACTCTACCTGTCGAACGGTGGCTTCTTCACCCAGTGCGAGGCTGAAGGTTTCCGCCGCATCACCTGGTTCCCGGACCGTCCCGACGTGATGGCGCGCTACACCGTCACCCTGGAGGCGGACCGTGCGACGTGCCCGGTGCTGCTGTCGAACGGGAACCTCCTGGAGCAGGGCGATCTGCCTGGCGGTCGGCACTTTGCGAAGTGGGAAGATCCATTCCCCAAACCGTCCTACCTGTTCGCGCTCGTCGCTGCCCGGCTCGTCGCGCTCGAGCGCAGGGTGACCACCGCCTCGGGTCGCGAAGTGCTGCTGCAGGTCTGGGTGGAGGAGGGCAACCTGGATCGCAGCGAGCATGCGATGGAGTCGCTGATCCACTCGATGCGCTGGGACGAGGAGACTTTCGGCCTGGAGCTCGACCTCGACCGCTTCATGATCGTCGCGGTGGGCGACTTCAACATGGGCGCGATGGAGAACACGGGCCTCAACATCTTCAACACCAAGTTCGTGCTCGCCAAGCCCGACACCGCCACCGACGTCGATTACGAGAACGTGGAAAGCGTGGTGGCGCACGAGTATTTCCACAACTGGACCGGCAATCGCGTCACCTGCCGCGACTGGTTCCAGCTCACGCTGAAGGAAGGCCTCACCGTCTTCCGCGACCAGCAGTTTTCCGCCGACATGCTGGCGAGGGCGGCGGGGCCGGAGGGCGCGGCCTCGGCGCGCGCGGTCAAGCGCATCGACGACGTGCGCGTGCTGCGTGCGGCGCAGTTCGCCGAGGATGGAGGTCCGATGGCGCATCCGATCCGGCCGGACAGCTACCAGGAGATCAACAACTTCTACACCGCCACGGTGTACGAGAAGGGCGCCGAAGTCATCCGCATGCTGCACACGCTGCTGGGGCCGGAAGGCTTCCGCAACGGCATGGATCTGTACTTCAGCTACCACGACGGCCAGGCGGTGACCTGCGACGATTTCGTCGAGGCGATGTCGGAAGCCAACGGCGTGGACCTGGACCAGTTCATGCGCTGGTACGGGCAAGCCGGCACGCCGCGGCTGAGCGCGCGCGGTGAGTGGGATGCCGCCTCGGGCAGCTACACGCTGACGCTGGCTCAGCACACGCCGCCCACGCCGGGGCAGGCGGAAAAGCCGCCGCTGGTGATCCCGGTCGCCGTCGGTCTCATCGGCCCCGACGGCCGCGACCGTCCCCTGCATCTGGCGGGCGAGCCCCAGCCCGGCGGCGGCACCCGGGTGCTGGCGCTGACCGAGGCAGAGCAGCAGTTCCGCTTCAGCGGCCTGGATGCCGAGCCGGTGCCGTCGCTGCTGCGCGGCTTCTCGGCGCCCGTCATCCTCGAACTGGACGAGAGCGACGCGCGTCTCGCCTTCCGCATGGCGCACGATGCTGACCCGTTCAACCGCTGGGATGCGGCTCAGCGTTACGCGGAGCGCGTCATTCTCGCGCTCGTCCGCGGGCAGCTCGCCGACCTGCCGGAAGCCTTCGTCGGCGCCTTCCGCTCACTCCTCGGCAACGCCTCGCTCGATCCGGCCTTCCGCGCCCAGGCGGCTGCACTGCCCACCGAGAGCTATCTGCTCGAGCGCATGTCGCCGGCCGACCCGTCGGCGCTGCGCGCCGCGCTGATCCGGACCATGCGCACCTTGGGCAGCGCGCTGGCCGACGACTGGCTGCGACTCGTAGACGGCATGCAGGTGCCCGGCCCCTACCGCTACCACCCCGGCGATGCCGGCCGCCGTGCGCTCGGCAACCTCGCGCTGCGCTATCTCGCCGCGGCCGGCGATGCGCGCGGGCTGGCGGCGGCGAGCGCGCGCTTCGATGCGGCAACGAACATGACCGAGCGCTTCGGCGCGCTCGCCGCGCTGGTGCAGAGCGCGAGCCCGGCGCGCGAATCGGCTCTGGCCGCCTTCCACCAGCGCTACCGCGACGATGCGCTGGTGCTCGACAAGTGGTTCGCACTGCAGGCCGGCGCCTGGCGCTGGGACGCGGCCGCCCCGCCGACACTGGAGCAGGTGCGGACCCTGCTGGCCGATCCGGCCTTCAGTCTGTCGAATCCGAACAAGGTCTATGCGCTGCTCGGCACCTTCTTCCGCGCCAATGCCGCCGAATTCCACGCCGCCGACGGCAGCGGTCATGTGTTCTGGGCAGAGCAGGTGATCGGGCTCGACGCCAGGAATCCGCAGGTCGCCGCGCGCATGGCGAGGGCGCTGGAGAACTGGCGGCACTACACGCCGGCTCTGCAGGCGGGCATCCGTCCGCAACTCGAACGCGTGCTCGCAGCGCCCGGTCTGTCGGCCGATGTCCGGGAGATCGTGGGTAAGGCCCTCGCCTGACGCGCACGCGCGAGCCGCGGCGAAGAAAAGAAACGCCGGCATGCCGGCGTTCTTTATCCGGCCTTCAAGCCGCGCTGTTCAGTTCGTCGCCAGGTCCCCGGAGATGTAGCTCGAGAGCTGGCGGATCGTCGCCTCCTGCTGGCTCACGATGGACTTCACCATGTCGCCGATGGTGACGATGCCGATGATGTGGCCGTGGTCCACCACCGGCAGGTGACGGAAGCGGTTTTCCGTCATCGTGCGCATCACTTCATCCACCGTGCTCGAAGGCGACACGGTGCACGGGTTCGGCGTCATCAGTTCGCCGACCTTCACGTCCTTCGACACCAGGCCCTTCAGCACGACTTTGCGCGCATAGTCGCGCTCGGTGAAGATGCCGATCAGACGATCATTCTCGGTGACGATGACCGACCCGATGTCGAACTCGGCCATCAGCGACAAGGCTGTGAAGACCGTGTCATCAGGACGCACCGCGATGAATTTCCCGCCCTTCTGATCGAGAATCTGCTTGACCGTCGTCGTCATTTTCCTGAGTTCCTCCACTCCGTCGTTGAGGGTGCCGCACGCGCGGTCACCATTTTTCAGCATAGATTGGATCGACGCGGCCCGCCATGCAAGCGCGCGCGACCATCGGTGCTGTGATGCTCAGATTTCGAGGTTGTCGATCAGCCGCGTCCGGCCGAGCTTCGCGGCGGCCAGCACCACCAGCGGGTCGTCCATGTGCAGCGCCGGCTGCAGGTCGGCACGGCGGCGCACGGCGACGTAGTCGGGCGCCCAGCCGTGCGCGGCGAGTTCGGCCATGGCTTCGGTCTCGAGCTTCAGCAGATCGTGGTCCCCGCTCCGCACCGCTCCGCGTATGCGCGCAAGGGTACGATACAGGCGCGGCGCCTCGGCGCGCTCGTCCGCGCTCAGGTAGCCGTTG
>SHNC01000220.1 GCA_004295105.1 Betaproteobacteria bacterium
GCGTTTGCCTCCCACTGCCCGCAAGAGATGAAGAAAATCGACGATGCGCTGGCGAAGAATCCACCGCTCAGCGCGCAGCAGCTCGCCGAGGTGAAGGAATTCCGCATCAACGGCGAGGTATACCACAAGGCTGGCGAGCATCAGAAGTCGCTCGACCTGCTTGAAAAGGCGAAGAAGATACTCGGCGTCCAGTGAGTCGCGGCCGGGCGTACCCGCTGCAACGAGCGCGGCGGGGGGAGTTCCGGCTTATCATGGCGGCCGCATTCAACCAGGAGCTCGCATGCACTTCATGACCGCCCTGAAGGCCGCCTGGCAGCAGCGCAACAGTCTGCTCTGCGTCGGACTCGATCCCGACCCCGCCAGGTTTCCTGCCCACCTGCAGGGCCGCCCGGACGCCATTTTCGAGTTCTGCAAGGCGATCGTCGATGCCACTGCGGACCTCGTGTGCTGCTTCAAGCCGCAGATCGCCTACTTCGCTGCGCGTCGCGCCGAGGACCAGCTCGAGGCGCTGATCGATCACATCCATGCCAAGCACCCCGCCACGCCGGTGGTGCTCGACGCCAAGCGCGGCGATATCGGCAGCACTGCCGAGCAATACGCGATCGAGGCCTTCGAACGCTACGATGCGGACGCGATCACGGTGAGCCCCTACATGGGGCGCGACACCATCGAACCCTACCTCGGTTACGACGACAAGGGCGTGATCCTGCTGTGCCGCACATCGAACCCGGGTGGTTCGGACCTGCAGTTCCTGGAGGTCGGTGGATCCGGCGGCGAAAAGCTCTACGAGCGGGTCGCCCGCCTGGTGGCCGAGGAATGGAACGCCAGTGGCAACTGCGGCCTGGTGGTGGGTGCGACGTTTCCGGCCGAGATCGCGCGCGTGCGCGAACTGACCGGTGACGTGCCGCTGCTGGTACCCGGGATCGGCGCCCAGGGCGGCGACATCGAAGCCACCGTGAGGGCCGGGCGCACCGCGGACGGCGGCGGGCTGATGATCAGTTCCTCGCGCGCCATCCTCTATGCGGGCAAAGGCGAGGACTTCGCTGCGGCAGCGCGCCAGGCTGCGCTCGCCACCCGCGACGCGATCAACGCACACCGGTAAATGTGTCGCAATCGGCTGCGATCCTTCGTGGCATGAACGCAGCTTCCGTGGGGGCGGGCCCGACCGCGAAAGCTGCACGTCCGATTGCCGTGCTTGCGACCGGGCCCGTGCTCAGTGCGCGACCCCGCGGCGGCAGGCGTCGTGTGGCTTCATGCTCTCGAGGCGGCCTACTTCTGGAAATGTCTGAATGAAATACGACGACCTGCGCGACTTCATCACCCAGCTCGAAGCCCGTGGTGAGCTCAAGCGCATCGCGGCGCCGGTCGACACCCATCTCGAGATGACCGAGATCGCCGACCGCGTGCTGCGCGTCGGCGGTCCGGCACTGCTGTTCGAGAGGCCGGTGACGAAGGGCGTGCCGCAGGCGATTCCCGTGCTCGCCAATCTCTTCGGCACGCCCCAGCGGGTGGCGATGGGCATGGGCGAGGATGTCGCCGACGGCAACTGGAGCACCCCGCTGCGCGAGGTGGGCAAGCTGCTCGCCTACCTGAAGGAGCCCGAGCCGCCCAAGGGCCTGAAGGACGCCTGGGAGAAGCTGCCGGTGCTCAAGCAGGTGCTCAACATGGCGCCCAGGGAAGTGCGCTCCGCCCCCTGCCAGCAGGTGGTGTGGGAAGGCGAGGCAGTGGATCTGGCGCGGCTGCCGATCCAGCACTGCTGGCCGGGCGATGCCGCCCCGCTCATCACCTGGGGCCTGGTGGTGACGCGCGGGCCGCACAAGAAGCGGCAGAACCTCGGTATCTACCGTCAGCAGGTGATCGGCCGCAACCGCGTGATCATGCGCTGGCTGGCGCACCGGGGCGGAGCGCTCGACTTTCTCGACCACCAGCGCGCGCATCCGGGCGAGCCCTTCCCGGTGTCGGTGGTGCTGGGCTGCGACCCGGCGACCATCCTGGGTGCGGTGACGCCGGTGCCGGACACGATCTCCGAGTATCAGTTCGCCGGTTTGCTGCGCGGGGCCAAGACCGAGCTAGTGAAGTGCCTCGGCAACGACCTGCAGGTGCCGGCTTCGGCCGAGATCGTGCTGGAGGGGGCGATCCAGCCGGGCGACATGGCGCCCGAGGGGCCTTATGGCGATCACACCGGCTACTACAACGAGGTTTCCGACTTCCCGGTGTTCACGATCGAGCGCATCACGATGCGCCGCGACCCGATCTACCACAGCACCTACACCGGCAAGCCGCCCGACGAGCCGGCGATGCTGGGCGTGGCGCTCAACGAAGTCTTCGTGCCGCTGCTGCAGAAGCAGTTCACCGAGATCGTCGACTTCTACCTGCCCCCTGAGGGCTGCTCCTACCGCCTGGCGGTCGTCAGCATCCGGAAGCAGTACCCGGGCCATGCCAAGCGTGTGATGTTCGGCATCTGGAGCTTCCTGCGCCAGTTCATGTACACCAAGTTCATCATCGTGGTGGACGACGACGTGAATATCCGCGACTGGAAGGAGGTCATCTGGGCGCTCACCACGCGCATGGATGCCACCCGCGACACGACGCTGGTCGACAACACGCCGATCGACTACCTCGACTTCGCCAGCCCGGTGGCCGGCCTGGGCAGCAAGATGGGGCTCGATGCCACCAACAAGTGGCCGGGCGAGACCAGCCGCGAGTGGGGCCGGCCCATCGTCATGGATGCCGCCGTGAAGCAGAAGGTCGACGCCATGTGGGGCGAACTCGGGCTGTGAGCTGCGGGAGGGAATGCGGCCGTCGGCCCGGGCCTTGCGACGAGGCCGCGTCCGGCCCATGATGTTGCGCTGCAATAGAACGACGTCGCGCCGTCCTGGTCGAAGTCGATGACAGGCGCACGGCTGCGCCCGCTTCCCGTATTCCGAAGGAGATCCGATGAGCAATCCCGTCCCCGCGCCGCTGCAGGCTGGCCAGCCCTCCGAGAACATGGTCACCGTCACCCACCTGATCTACGCGCTGCATGCCTTCGCGGTGTTTTCCGGCGTCGTCGGCTCGGCGTCCATCATCGGCAGCTTCGTCGCCAGCCTGCCGTCGATCGCCGCGATCGTGCTGAACTACTGGAACCAGAATGCGGTGCGCAGTACCTGGCTGGAGAGCCATTTCCGCTGGCAGATCAGGACCTTCTGGTTCGCGGTGCTGTGGATCGCGGTATCGATCCTGATGATGCTGACCATCATCGGGATTCCGTTTGCGCTGCTGCTGATCGCGCTGGCCGGCCTGTGGGTCCTGTATCGTGTGGTGCGCGGCTGGCTGGCGCTGATGAACCGCAGCACGCTGCCGACGGACTGAACGCTGGCGTCGCCTCCGGCTCCGACCGGTACCGCCCGGGCCACGGCAGGCGCCCGCGCAGGCGCATTCCGGCGGCAGGAGATGGCCCCCCGGGTCCGGCGGTGGGCGCGGGCTGCAGGACGTGGCTGCAGGACGTGCTACTGCGCTCGTTGCAGGCCCCCGGCCCACACCCACTCGAGCAGCGCGTCCTGGGCCGCGGCGCTGTTCGCCGCCTCCGGGTGGTTGACCATCATGACCACGACGTGGCGTCGGCCATTGCCGTCGAGCAGGTAGCCCGCGATCGCGCGCACACCGTTGAGCGTACCCGTCTTGATGTGAGCCTGACCATGGGCGGGGCTGCCGGCGAGCCGCTTGCGTGCGGTGCCGTCCACCCCGGCGATCGGCAGGGAGGCGATGTATTCCGGCATCCACGGTCGACGCCATGCCGTCGCCAGCAGTTGCCCCAGGCTGGCCGCGGTGATGCGTTCGATGCGCGACAGACCGGAGCCGTTTTCGATCACCAGTGCGCCGGTATCGACGCCGGCCGCAGCCAGTTGCGCCGTGGCAACGCGGGCGCCGCCCGCCACCATGTCGGGCGGGGCGCCGACCTCCGCCGCCGGACCGAGCGCGCCCAGCGTGGCGAGCAACTGGCGGGCGATGACATTGCTCGACCATTTGTTCATGTCGCGCACGACGTCCGCCAGCGGCGGCGACTCCTCGGTGACCCGCGGCTGTGCGCCGTCCGGGGCGGTACCGCTGCGGACCGTGCCATCAAGCCTGCCGCCGATCTCGTGCCACAGGCCGCCGACGAGCGCCGTGCCGAAATCGGCTGGTGGCAGCGGTGCGGCGCTCCAGTTGCGCGGGCCGCAACTGGCCGGCAGGCTGCCGTTCAGCACCAGCCGCGGGCCGGGCTCGAGGCGGGCATCGAGGTCGCGGTACCAGACCACGCAGGGTGCGTCCGACGTCACCAGCCGGTTGTCGATCACCACGCCGGCCAGCGGCGGTTCGGCGGCGACGGTCACCGCTTCGTGGGCACGTGCCGCGGGCGTGAGTGCAAGCTGCAGCGTGTTCCAGTTCAGCAGCAGGCCGTGGGGCCCGCTGTTGTAGGGGCGCAAGCCGCGACCGTCGAAGGCATCGGGGTCGTGCGGCGGCAGCGCCAGCGCGGTGCCGTCGAGCACGATGTCACCGCGTATGGTGTCGATGCCGAGTGCCCTGATGCGTCGCAACATCCTCCACAGGCGGTCGGAGCCGAGCATCGGATCGGCTCCGCCGATGAGGTAAAGACTCCCGTCGAGCGTGCCGTTCACCAACTTGCCGTCGGTGGCGATGCGGGTGGTCCAGGTATGCGCGGGGCCGAGGCGGTCCAGCGCGGCAAAGGCGGTAACGAGCTTCATCACCGACGCGGGGTTCATGGGCTGTGCCGCATTGATCGCCAGCGACGGGGCCTCGGCATCGACGGGTTGCACCCAGACCGATACCGACTCGGCGGGAACCCGCGCCTGGTCGAGCGCCAGTCGCACGGTGGGCGGCAGGGTGTCGGCGCTGGCGGGCAGGGTGACGCCGGCCACCAGCACGATGGCGGCCAGGCGGCGCAGCAGGCGGCCGGCACCGCGGAGCAGGGAGGCGGACATGGGCAGACGTCGGGGCGAAGTCACGGCAACGGGGGCGGCTGGCACGGCGCGACGTTCGCAGGGCGCCCGCGCACGAGTGCACAATGATGCGGGGGCGCGACACCGGGCAGGCATGGTGTCGATGCGCGCCGCGATGGGTACGGCGCCGCAGTGCCTCTTTGACGATTTTGGGATGTGGCAGTCATGAGTGGATTCGGACATTACGATCGCACGGCGCGGGAAGTCGAGCAGGAAATGGTCAAGCGCGGCATCGCTCTGGGGCTGGACTGGAGCGACACTGCGACCATGCGTGCGCTGGCGCGTGAGGCGCTGTCATGCACGTCGGAATGCCGCGTGGGGTTGTTGCGCCATCCCGATTACGCCCAGCGCGGCAAGGGTGAGCTCTTCGCGCTGTCGGAGCTGATGCTGAACACCATGCGGCAGAGCGCGCAGATCGGCGTGCATACCAGCGGCGGACCGGTGTGGAAGGCGTTTGGCCGTGCGCTGTACGAGGAGTCGGCGCGGGCGACGGCCGGCACCGGGAAGTGAGACGGGGCCGGGAGCGTCACCCGGCCCGGAGGTCCATCCGTGGCGCGTGCGAATGCGTGGCGCCTTCGCTCAGGCGAGCGGCTTCTCGAGCGCGTAGAGACTGTCGACCGTTTCACGCTCACGCACCAGGTGGATGCGGTCGCCATCGACGATGACCTCTGCGGCGCGTCCGCGCGTGTTGTAGTTCGAGCTCATCGTCATCCCGTAGGCGCCGGCGGACAGGATGGCGAGCAGGTCGCCGTCGGCGACCGCGAGACTGCGGTCGTGCGCGAGGAAGTCGCCGCTCTCGCAGATCGGGCCCACGATCTCGTAACGCCGCGCCGGCACGTCGCGAGCGCGGACGGCGACGACCTCGTGATAGGCGTCGTACAGTGCCGGCCGCGCCAGGTCGTTCATGGCGGCGTCGACGATGGCGAAGTTCCTGTCCGCTCCCGGCTTCAGGTATTCGATGCGGGTCAGCAGCAGACCGGCATTGCCGACCAGCGAACGTCCCGGCTCAAAGCACAGTTCTTCGCGGCGGCCGGCGAACACTGCGAGCAGCGGCGCCAGGTAATCGGCCACCGCCGGCGGGTTTTCGTCACGGTAGCGGATGCCCAGGCCGCCGCCCAGATCGATGTGGTCGAGCGCGATGCCTTCGGCCGCGAGCTTGTCTACCAGGCCCAGCACCTTCTGCGCCGCTTCGGCCATCGGCGCCGGATCGAGCAATTGCGAGCCGATGTGGCAGGCGACGCCGCTGACGCGCAGATTGGGCAACTGCGAGGCGCGGCGGTACAGCGCGAACGCATCGTCGAAGGCGACGCCGAACTTGTTGCTCTTGAGGCCGGTGGAGATGTAGGGGTGGGTCTTGGGATCGACGTCCGGGTTCACGCGCAGCGCGATCGGCGCCTTGCGTCCCAGTTGGCCCGCGACCTCGTCGAGGCGTTCGAGCTCGGCTGCGGACTCGACGTTGAAGCAGCGGATGCCGGCTTCGATCGCCCGGCGCATCTCGGCGCGGCTCTTGCCGACTCCGGAAAACACCACCTTGCCGGCGTCGCCGCCGGCGGCAAGGACGCGCGCGAGCTCGCCGCCCGACACGATGTCGAATCCGGCGCCAAGCCGGGCGAACACCGACAGCACGCCGAGGTTGGAGTTGGCCTTCACCGCGTAGCAGACCAGCGCGCGGCGACCCGCCAGCGCACGTTGGTAGGCCTCGAAGGCCGATGTCAGTGCCGCGCGTGAATACACGTAGGTCGGCGTGCCGCACCGGGCGGCGATCTCCTGCAGGGCGACGTTCTCGAGCATCAGCGCGCCGTCGATGGCGCGCAGGGTGGGCGTGGGATAGGGCTGACTCATCGGGGTTTCAGGACGGGGGGAAGGCCGTCGTCCGGCGTGACGAAGGGTTTGTTATCATCGGCGCCCGCCCGGGGTACCGCCTTGGCGGTCCTGCCCTCGGCCGTGGGGGCCGGCATGAACAGCGGACCCTTGATGCCGCAGGCGGAAAGCAGCGTGCAGCCGAGCACGATCAACAGAGACTTTGCTTTCATCGCCGTTCTTCGGAAAAAAGCCGAATGCTAACAGAAGGAGTCAGCATGGAAGAGTCTGCATTCAACGCGCTCGCCGAAGCGGAACTGGCGCGTATCGAAACCGCCCTCGAGGATTGCGGCGCCGACATCGATATCGAGCCCAAGCCGGGCGGAGTGCTGGAGATCGAATTCGACAACGGGAGCAAGATGATCATCAACCGCCACACGGCGGCGCGCGAGATCTGGGTGGCAGCCCGCTCGGGCGGTTTTCACTTCCGTCCCGAGGGCGGGCGATGGATCAACACGCGCGATGGCCTCGAACTGTACGCCATGCTGTCGACCCTGGTCGGCGAGCAGAGCGGTGCGGCGGTGACCGTGCGGCGGGGTGACTGAGCGTCCGGTACGACCCGCCGCGCGGCAAGCCCGCGTTCAGCGCCCGATCGGCACCGGTACGCGGTCGACGACGGGCGCCGGGGGCTGCATCGGCGGGGGTGCCGCCGGCCTGGCAGGCGCCGCCGGCGGTATCGCCTCTTCAGGCGCTTCGGTCGCGGGGCTTTCGTCGGAGAACAGCTCTCTCAGCCAGTCCGGCACCGGGGGCGGGGAAGGCGGCTTGTTCTCGGCGTAGATGTAATCCTGCCTGCTGCCATCGCCCGAGGTCACAGCCAGCAGGCCGGCGGGTAGCGGACGCTCGTGCTCCGGTGCGCTCTGCAGCGCGACGCGCATGTAGTCGATCCAGATCGGTAGCGCGGCGGCGCCGCCGGTTTCGCCCCGGCCGAGGTTCCTGGGCTGGCTGTAGCCCATCCATGCGACCGCCACGATGTCGCCGCCGTAGCCGCAGAACCAGGCGTCCAGGTAATCGTTCGTGGTGCCGGTCTTGCCCGCGAGATCGGTGCGATTGAGGCTGCGCGCGCGCGTGGCGGTGCCGGCGCGGACGACGTCCCGCATCATCGAGTCGAGCAGCCATGCGTTGCGCTCGTCGATCACGCGCGGCGCGCTGTCGCCGGCGACCGGCGGATCGGTGCGGGCGATCAGGCGGTCGTTGCCGTCGTAGATCTCCTGGATGACGTAGGGCTCCACGCGGTAGCCGCCGTTGGCGAACACCGCGTAGCCCGTTGCCATCTCCCACGGCGTGACCGTTCCGGCGCCGAGCGCCATCGTGAGGTAGGCCGGATGCTTGTGGGCGTCGAATCCGAAGCGGGTGATGTAGTCCTGAGCGTATTCAGGCGAGATCTCCTGCAGCAGCCGGATCGACACCATGTTCTTCGAGCGCGCCAGCGCGCTGCGCAAGGTCATCGGGCCGCTGTACTTGCCATCGTAGTTCTTCGGCTCCCATGCCTGACTTCCGGTGGTGCCGGCGGGGAAGGAAATCGGCTCGTCGCGCAGCACGCTGCCCGGGCCGAAGCCGCGCTCGAGCGCTGCGGAGTAGATGAAGGGCTTGAAGCTCGACCCGGGCTGCCGCTGTGCCTGGGTGACGTGGTTGAACTTGTTGCGGTTGTAATCGAAGCCGCCGACGAGTGCGCGCACCGCCCCGCTGCGGGCATCGATCGACACCAGGGCGCCCTGCGCATCGGGCAACTGGGAGATTTCCCAGCCTTTGCCACCGTTCGTCGCCCGGATGCGGACGATCGCGCCGCGCCGGACGCGGCGCGTCTGCGGTGCCTTGTCGGCGAGCATCGGCGCGGCGAAGCGCAAGCCGCTGCCGCTGATGGTGATGCGCGCGCCGTGGCGGTACACCGTGACCTGTCTCGCCGAGGACTCCAGCACCACGGCCGCGAGCAGGTCGTCGTAGTCGCTCACCTCGCCCATCAGCTCGTCGAGCTGCTCGTCGTCGAGTTTGCCGCCGGGCAGCGTGACGAAGGCCTCGGGGCCGCGATAGCCGTGCCGGCGGTCGTAGTCCATGACGCCCTCGCGCAGCGCGGCGTAGGCTGCTTCCTGGTCCTTGCGCGTGATCGTGGTGACGACGCGGATGCCCAGCTCGTAGGCGCGGTCGCCGAACTGCTCTACGGCGATCTGGCGCGCCATCTCGGCGACGTAGTCGCCGTGCAGCACCGGTTCCCCACCGTTGGCGGACGCGCGCCGGCTCGTCAGCGGCTGCGCGACGGCGTCACGATAGGCCGACTCGTCGATGTAGCCCGCCTCGACCATGCGGCGCAGCACGTAGCGCTGGCGCAGGGTCGCGCGTGCCGGGTTGACGATGGGGTTGAATGCCGAGGGCGCCTTGGGCAGGCCGGCGAGCATGGCCGCTTCGGCCAGGCTGATCTCGGCGAGCGGTTTGCCGAAGTAGGTCTTTGCCGCGATGGCAAAGCCATAGGAGCGCTGGCCGAGGTAGATCTGATTGATGTAGAGCTCGAGGATCTCGTCCTTGGACAGGCTGCGTTCGATCTTCAGTGCGAGCAGAATCTCGTATAGTTTGCGGTTGAAGGTCTTCTCGCGCGTCAGAAAGAAGTTGCGCGCCACCTGCATCGTGATGGTCGAGGCGCCCTGGCCGCGCCCGCCCGATGAAAGGTTGGCCAGCGCAGCGCGCGCAATGCCCATCGGATCGATGCCGGGGTGTTCGTAGAAACGCTCGTCCTCGGCGGCGAGAATGGCCTGTTTCAGGACGGGGGGAACGTCGGCGATGCGCACCACGCTGCGGCGTTCCTCGCCGAATTCGCCGAGCAGGTAGCCGTCGGACGTGTAGACGCGCAGCGGCACGCGCGGCCTATAGTCCGTCAGGGTCTCGAGCGAGGGCAGGTTGGGCCAGGCGAAAAGGGAGATGGCCGCGAGGGTGGCGAAGCCGAGGATCGCCAGCGAAAAGACCGCCACGATCGGATAGAGGACCCAACGCATTGGCAGTCCACAATAAAAAGAGGGCCATCAGTATAAAGGAAGCCACGAAGCAAGCCGTTACAGTCATTTCTCCGCGAACAGTTGCGCTTTACACCCTTGGTGGTTGTTGCTAGCATCGGCCAGGTTTATTCAAGAACTGCGCGTAACATAAAGAAATGTAAGGATTTTCTTTGTGATTGAGTTCTCCCTCTTCGGTTCCAAGGTGCGTCAGCTCGCGGGGCTCGATATCTCATCTTCATCGGTGAAGCTCGTCGAGCTGGCCGGAGGGGACAAGGACGGTTACAAAGTCGAACGTTACGCCATCGAGCCCTTGCCGCGCGATGCGGTGGTGGATGGCAACGTCGCGAATCTGGAAGCGGTCAGTGAAGCCGTTCTCCGCGCATTGCGCCGCTTCGGCCCCGGCGTGCGCAATGTGGCCATGGCTCTGCCTGCATCGTCGGTCATCACCAAGAAGATCATCCTCCCCGAAGGCCTGCGCGAGCAGGAGATGGAACTGGCGGTCGAAGCCGAGGCCAACCAGTACATCCCCTTCGCGCTCGACGAGGTGAACCTCGATTTCCAGGTGATCGGCCCGGCGCCCGGCAGCCCGGGCGAGGTCGAGGTGCTGATCGCCGCCTCGCGCAAGGACAAGGTCGAGGACCGCGTGGCCGTTGCCCAGTCGGCCGGCCTGAAGGCGACCGTGGTCGATGTCGAATCGCTGGCGATCGAGTCGGCGCTCGAGCTCGTCAGCGTCCAGTTGCCCAGCGGCGGGCGGGACAAGATCATCGCGCTCATCGACGTCGGCGCCAACGTCATGAACGTCACCATGCTGCGCAACCATGTCCAGGTCTATTCGCGCGAGCAGGCCTTCGGCGGCAACCAGCTCACGCAGGACATCTCCCGTCAGTACGGCATGAACGTGGACGACGCTGAAGCGGCCAAGCGGGCAGGCACGCTGCCCGAGGCCTATGCCCGCGACCTGATGCGGCCCTTCATGGACAGCCTCGCCCTGGAGGTGTCGCGCGCCCTGCAGTTCTTCTTCACGTCCACCCAATACAACCAGGTCGATCATGTCGTGCTCGCCGGAGGCTGCGCCGCCATGCCCGGACTCGCCCAGGTGGTGGGGGCGCGCACCCAGATCGAGACGGTGATCGCGAATCCGTTCGCGAACATGACCTTGTCGTCCAAGGTGCGGCCCAAGAACCTGCTGGCCGATGCGCCTTCGCTGATGGTCGCCTGCGGGCTCGCAATGCGGAGATTCGACGCATGATCCGGATCAATCTTCTCCCCCATCGCGAGGAAAGGCGCCGCCAGCGGCGGAAGCAGTTCTATGTGCTCTCGGGCATGATGGTGGCCCTCGGTGCGTTGATCGGCGTGCTGGTGCATACCATCTACGCTGGCTATATCGGCGAACAGGAAGCGCGCAACGCCTTCCTCAAGTCCGAGATCGCCAAACTCGACGAGCAGATCGCGGAGATCCGCCGGCTGCGCGAGCAGATCGATGCCCTGCTGGCGCGCAAACAGGTGATCGAGTCCCTGCAGGGCACCCGCGCGCAGACGGTCCATCTGTTCAACGAGATCGCGCAGGCCATGCCCGAAGGCGTGTACCTGAAATCGGCCAAGCAGAACGGGCAGCGCGTCGTCCTCGTCGGTTATGCGCAATCGAATGCGCGCGTTTCGCACCTGATGCGCAACGTCGATGCCTCGCCCTTTCTCGAGCAACCCTCGCTGGTCGAAGTGAAGTCGGCGACGGTCAACAACCGGCGGGTGAGCGAATTCACGCTGGGCATGAGCATCGAGCAGCCGAAGCAGAACGAGGCGGCCCCACAGAAGAAGGCGGCACAGGCGGCGGGCAACGGAGTGTCCAAATGAACGTGAGCGACGCGCTGGCCAGCCTGCGAAGTGTCGATCTGAAGGGGCTGGCGCAGGACTTCAGGGGGCTCGACGCGAAGGATCCGGGCGTGTGGCCGCTGGCACCGCGCGTCGCGGTGTTCGCCGGTCTGCTGGTGGCGACGCTTGCCGCCTTCTGGTGGTTCGACTGGCGCGAACAGGCCCTCATGCTCGAGCAGCGTCAGGCCGACGAGCTGGCGCTGCGCGAAGAATGGCTGACCAAGAAGCGGCAGGCGGTCAACCTCGACGAGCACCGGCGTCAGTTGTCCGAGATCGACCGCCAGTTCGGCGCGCTGCTGAAGCAGTTGCCCAACCGTGCAGAGATGGATTCCCTGCTGTCGGACATCAACCAGGCCGGACTCGGTCGCGGCTTGCAGTTCGATCTGTTCAAGCCCGGTGCGGACATCATCAAGGACTTCTATGCCGAGATGCCGATCGACATCAAGGTGATCGGCGCCTATCACGATCTCGGCGAGTTCGCGAGCGACGTGGCGCAGATGCCGCGCATCGTCACGCTCAACAACATCGGGCTCGAGGCGGACAAGGACGGCAGGCTGAAGCTCGAGGCGAAGGCGGTCACCTATCGCTACCTCGACGAGGAAGAGCTCGCCAAGAAGCGCGCGGCCGAGAAGGCTGCCAAGGCCGCAAAGGGGAAGAAGAATTGAGGCGTACCGCAATCGTCCTCGCATGCTGTCTCGGTCTGGTCGCGTGTTCGGGCAGCGAGCAGGAAGACATTCAGGCCTGGATGGACGAGCAGTCCAAGACCATGCGTGGCAGTGTCCGGCCGCTGCCGCAGATCAAGCCGTTTCCGGTCGTCGCCTATTCGGCCTCGACCGTGGTCGAGCCGTTCCGGCAAAGCCGCATCGAGCCGGAAAAGGCGCCGGGCGGCGTGCGGCCCGACCTGCAGCGGCGCAAGGAACCGCTCGAGGCCTATCCGCTCGAGTCGCTGAAGATGGTCGGCGTGATGCGGCAGAACAAGGCGGTCAATGCCTTGGTCATGGCCGACAAGAGCCTGTACCAGGTCAAGGTGGGTAACTATATGGGCCAGAATTTCGGCATCGTGACGAGCATCTCGGATACCGGCATGACGCTGCGGGAACTCGTCGAGGACGTCAACGGCGACTGGATCGAGCGCTCGAGTACGCTGATGCTGCAGGAGCGGCAGGAGGGCAGGAAATGAGGAACGGCATCGGAGTGCTGCTGGCAGCCCTGTGCCTCGCGCTTGCGCCGGTGCAGCCCGCGCGTGCGCAGGACGGCGCGCAGGCACAAGTACTGGCCAACCAGATCGAATCGCTCGACGTGGCCGAGCAGGGCGGGACGGTGTATGTGCGCCTCTCCCTCAAGCAGCCGCTTGCGGCGCCGCCCGCGAGTTTCAGCGTTGCCAACCCGGCCCGCATCGCCTTCGACTTTCCGGGCACTGGAAACGGGCTCGGGCGCACCGTGCAGAGCATCGAGCAGGGCGACCTGCGCAGCGCCAACATCGTGCAGGCGGGCGATCGCACGCGGCTCGTGCTGAACCTGGTCAAAGTCAGCCCGTACGAGACGCGCATCGACGGTCGCAACCTCATCATCGCCATCAGCCCGGTCGGCACGAGCGCCGCACCCGAAACCACCGTCGGCCGCTCGTATGGCAATTTCGCCGATTCCCGCGTCGCCGCGCCCGGCGGCAGCAGCGTGAGGGACATCAATTTCCGTCGCGGCAGGAACGGCGAAGCTCGCGTCGTGGTGGACCTGTCGCGCCCCGATGCAGGCATCGACATCCGGCAGCAGGGCGGCAACCTGGTGGTCGAGTTCCTCAAGACCTCGCTGCCGGAGCACCTGCGTCGCCGTTCGGACGTCACCGACTTCGCCACGCCGGTCACCTCCATGGTCGCCCAGCAGCAGGGCGACAACGTCCGCCTGGTGGTGACGCCCAACGGCATGTGGGAGCACAACGCCTACCAGAGCGACAATCAGTTCGTGCTCGAAGTGAAGCGTGTCGTCGAGGATCCGAACAAGCTGGTGCAGGGCAGCCGCGGCCAGTACCAGGGCGAGAAGCTGTCGCTGAACTTCCAGAACATCGACGTGCGCTCGGTGCTGCAGGTCATCGCCGACTTCACCAATTTCAACATCATCACGTCCGACTCGGTGCAGGGCAACCTGACGCTGCGCCTCAAGGACGTGCCCTGGGATCAGGCGCTGGACATCATCCTGCAGGCCAAGGGCCTCGACAAACGCAAGGACGGCAACGTGATCTGGATCGCGCCGAGCGACGAGCTCGCCGCGCGCGAGAAGCTGCAGCTCGAAGCCAAGGCGCAGATCGGCGATCTCGAGCCGGTGCAGACCGAGAGCTTCCAGATCAACTACCACAAGGCCAAGGAAATCGAGGACTTCATCACCAAGCGCAAGGATCAGTCGCTGCTGTCCAAGCGCGGCAGCGTCACCCATGACGACCGCACCAACAAGGTGTTCGTCAGTGACGTCAGCATGCGTCTGCGCGAGGTGCGCAAGCTGATCTCCGAGATCGACGTGCCGCCGCGGCAGGTGCTGATCGAGGCGCGCATCGTCGAGGCGAACAAGACCTTTGCCCGCGACCTCGGCGTGCGGCTGGGCTTCGGAAGCGCCAAGGTGGCCAACCTGGGCGGCCTCGGCCGGCTCGGCTTCGGCAAATCCGAGTTCGCCACCGTGGGTGCCGACGGGAAGATCAGCACCTCGACCGACCAGGCGCTCAACACCATGGTCCAGCGCATCGGCGAGTCGGCCACCAGCGGCGACGGCTTCCAGCCCAACGGCTACGGCTCGCTGGCGCTGACCCTGTTCAACAAGGGCCTGACCCGCTTCCTGAACCTGGAGCTGCAAGCGCTCGAATCCGACGGCCGCGGCCGCGTGGTGTCAAGCCCGCGGGTGCTGACGGCCAACCAGGTCGAGGCCTCGATCGAGCAGGGTACCGAGATCCCCTACCAGCAGGCGACCAGTTCGGGCGCGACCAGCGTGTCGTTCAAGAAGGCGGTGCTGTCACTCAAGGTCACGCCGCAGATCACGCCGGATGGCCGGCTGCAGTTGAAGGTCGAGGTCAACAAGGACCGTCCGCTGTTCGAGAACGCACTGCTCGGCGTGCCGCCGATCGAGACCAAGAACGTCAAGAGCGAGGTCCTGATCGACAATGGCGGCACGGTCGTCATCGGCGGCATCTACGAGGAAGAGGAGACCACCAACATCGACCGCGTGCCGGTGCTGGGCGAACTGCCGGTGGTCGGCGGCCTGTTCCGCACCACGCGCAAGGACTCCAACCGCAAGGAGCTGCTGGTGTTCATCACCCCGCGCATCGTTGCCGACGCGCTGACGCTGCGCTGAGCGCTCTCGTTCCGCGGCGTCTTTCCGCATCCTTCACTGCTGCTACAATCCCGGGCGGGCACCTTTCAAGGGTGCCCGCCCCTTTTTTTGATCACCTTCCGGCGAATCTGGCGTGAGCTGTCTGATATTGATCGGCATGATGGGAGCCGGGAAAACCACCGTCGGCAAGGAACTCGCGCGTCGTCGCGGGGTGCGCTTCGCCGATGTCGATCACGAGATCATTGCCCGCACCGGTGTCAGCATCCCGACGATCTTCGAGATCGAAGGCGAGGTGGGCTTTCGCAAGCGCGAATCGCAGGCGCTGGACGACCTCACGCGCGAATCCGACATCGTCATCGCCACCGGTGGCGGATCGGTCCTTAATCCGGCCAATCGCACATTGATGTTGCAGCGGGGCGTGGTGGTGTACCTCAACGTGCCGCCGCAGATCCTGTGGGAGCGGACGCGCAACGATCGCAACCGTCCGCTGCTCCAGGTGGAGGATCCGCGCGGGCGTATCGAGGAACTGCACCGCGCGCGCGATCCGCTGTACCGCGAGGCGGCCGACATCATCATCGACGGCGGGCGCGGCAATCCGGGGACCATGGTGCGACATATCGAAAAGGCGGTGCAGATGCTGGACAAGAAATTCCCATGCGAACGCTGAACGTCGCCCTCGGCGATCGGGCCTACCCGATCCACATCGGCCCCGGCCTGCTGACCCAACCGGAGCTGCTGCTGCCGGTGCTGAAGACGCCGCGCGTCATCATCGTCACCAATGACCGCGTCGGCCCCTTGTATCTGGCGAAGTTGCGCGACACGCTGGAAGGCGCCGGCGTGCGCGTATCCGCGGTGGAACTGCCGGATGGCGAAGTCCATAAGGACTGGATGACGCTTAATTGCATCTTCGATGCGCTGCTCGAGGGGCGCTGCGAGCGCTCGACAACGCTGATCGCGCTCGGCGGCGGCGTCGTCGGCGACATGGGCGGCTTTGCCGCCGCCACCTACCAGCGCGGCATGCCTTTCGTCCAGGTGCCGACCACGCTGCTCGCGCAGGTCGACTCCTCGGTGGGCGGCAAGACGGCGATCAACCATCCGCTGGGCAAGAACATGATCGGCGCCTTCTACCAGCCCAGGCTGGTGCTGGCCGATACCGCCACGCTGGACACCCTGCCGGCGCGCGAGCTCGCGGCGGGCGTGGCCGAGGTCATCAAGTACGGACTCATCCGTGACTCCGAGTTCTTCGTCTGGCTCGAGGCGAACCTCGAGCGCCTGATGGCACGCGAGCCGGAAGCGCTTGCCGATGCCATCGAACGCTCCTGCCGCAACAAGGCGGAGGTCGTCGCCGCCGACGAGACCGAGCAGGGCGAGCGGGCCTTGCTCAACCTCGGCCACACCTTCGGCCATGCGATCGAGACCGGCATGGGTTACGGCGAATGGCTGCATGGCGAGGCGGTGGCCGCCGGCACCATGATGGCGGCCGAGCTGTCGTGTCGCCTCGGCTGGCTGGGCCGCGCGGACGTCGAGCGCATCGCCGCGCTTTTCCAACGTGCCCGGCTGCCGGTGTGGGGCCCGGAGCTGGGCGTCGGGCGCTACCTCGAGTTGATGTCGCACGACAAGAAGGTCGAGGCCGGGCGCTTGCGGCTGGTGCTGTTGAAGTCCATCGGTCGCGCGGTGATGCATGCCGATGCGCCGCTTGCGGACATCGAGGCCGTGATCGCAGCACGTTGCCGCTGAAGCGGTGGTGGGCGGTTTTGCGCTCGAGGGGGCGGGAGCCGACCCATCGGCGGTCGAAATCCCCTCGTCCCCTTCACCGGGCCGGCATTGCAGGGGATTTCGCTGCTCCCGGGCATGCATGGAGAACAGACTCTTGAGGATCAGCGCGTGATGCAGCTCGCCTCTTACGCCGTCACCGAAACCCGTTCCCGCGGCCGTGTTCATGCCGAGCCGGCACCGGTGGCGCGCGGCCAGTTCCAGCGCGACCGCGACCGCATCGTGCATTCCACCGCCTTCCGCCGGCTTGAATACAAGACGCAGGTCTTCGTCAATCACGAGGGCGACCTGTTCCGCACCCGGCTCACGCACAGCATCGAGGTCGCCCAGCTCACCCGCGGCATCGCGCGCGAGCTGGGCCTGAACGAGGACCTCGCGGAGTCCATCGCGCTGGCACACGACCTCGGCCATACGCCCTTCGGCCATGCCGGCCAGGAGGCGCTCAACGCCTGCATGAAGACCCATGGCGGCTTCGAGCACAACCTGCAGTCCTTGCGCACGGTGGATCTGCTCGAGGACCGCTATGCGGCCTTCGACGGGCTCAACCTGATGTTCGAGACGCGCGAGGGCATCCTCAAGCACTGCTCGCGCGCCAACGCGGAGCAGTTGGGCGAACTGGGGCGGCGCTTCATCGACGGCACGCAGCCCTCGCTCGAGGCCCAGCTCGCCAACCTTGCCGACGAAATCGCGTACAACAACCACGACGTGGACGACGGCCTGCGCTCGGGACTGATCACCCTGGAGCAGCTCGAGGCGGTGCCGATCTTCGCCGCCAAGCGACGCGAGGTCGAGTCGCTGTGGCCCGGCCTCGGCGGGCGCAAGCTGATCAACGAGACCGTGCGCCGCATGATCCACACCATGGTGATCGACCTCATCGGCCAGACACGTGCGAACATCGCCGCCGCCGGGGTCGGGACGCTGGACGACGTGCGCGCCGCGGACCGGCTCGTCGCCTATTCGGCCGAGCTGCAGCCGCGGCTGCGTGAGCTGAAGGTCTTCCTGCGCGACGAGCTCTACCACCACTATCAGGTGCTGCGCATGACCAACAAGGCGCGGCGCATCGTCGGTGACCTTTTTGCGGCCTTCATGGACGATCCCCGCATCCTGCCGCCGCAGTATCAGGTCAGGGCGCGCAACGACAAGCCGCGCGCGATCGCCGACTACATCGCCGGGATGACCGACCGCTACGCGATGAAGGAGCATCGCCGGCTGTTCGCCGTGGGGGAAATCCACTGATGGGCGGACTGTGTTACGGGAAGATTGCCGCAACGCAAAAAAATCTTGAACCCTGCCCGGGTCGGGCGTATAGTTTTTTTGTCAACAGTCAGTGCGGCATCCGGCGCCCCTCGAAAAGCCCGTTTCCCGTCCCTGTTATGCACCAGTGTGGTGCAGCCATAAAGCCGGTGCGCGCGCGCCCGGCTTTTTTGTGCGCGTTCGGTTTTGTTTTTGCTGGCCCTCCGGGGCCCCTGCGCGTGATCTTGCGTGTCGTTTGAGGAAGAAAGAGATGGATCTGCCCCAAAAGCAGGGTCTATACGACCCCGCCAATGAACACGATGCCTGTGGCGTGGGTTTCATCGCCCACATCAAGGGCGACAAACGTCATGACATCATTCTGCAGGGCCTCGAGATCCTGAAGAACCTCGATCACCGCGGCGCGGTCGGTGCCGATCCGCTGCAGGGCGACGGTGCGGGCATCCTGATCCAGATTCCGGACCAGCTCTACCGTGAAGAGATGGCCAGGCAGGGCGTGAGCCTGCCGCTCGCCGGCGAATACGGTGTCGGCATGGTCTTCCTGCCCAAGGAAGCCGCTTCGCGTCTGGCCTGCGAGGAAGAAATCGAGCGCGCGGTCGTCGCCGAAGGCCAGGTCGTGCTCGGCTGGCGCGACGTGCCGGTCAGCCACGACATGCCGATGAGCCCCGCGGTGAAGGCCAAGGAGCCGGTGATCCGCCAGATCTTCATCGGTCGCGGCCCCGACGTGATGGTCACCGAAGCGCTCGAGCGCAAGCTCTACATCGTGCGTCGCCGCGCCGCGAACGCCATTGCCGCGCTCGAACTCAAGCACGGCAAGGAGTTCTACATGGTCTCCATGTCGGCCCGCACCGTGAACTACAAGGGTCTGCTGCTGGCCGACCAGGTCGGCGAGTACTACCTCGACCTCGTCGACCCGCGCGCGGTGTCGGCGCTGTCGCTGGTGCACCAGCGCTTCTCGACCAACACCTTCCCGAAGTGGGATCTGGCGCATCCTTTCCGCTACATCGCCCACAACGGCGAGATCAACACCGTGCGCGGCAACTACAACTGGATGCGCGCGCGCGAGAAGGGCGTGCATTCGCCCATCCTCGGTGCCGACCTCGAGAAGGTCTGGCCGCTGATCTACCCGGGTCAGTCCGACTCGGCCTCGTTCGACAACGCGCTCGAGCTGCTGGTGATGAGCGGCTATTCGCTCGCCCACGCGATGATGATGATGATTCCGGAGGCCTGGGAATCGCACACGCACATGGACGAGCGCCGTCGCGCCTTCTACGAGTACCACGCGGCGATGATGGAGCCGTGGGACGGTCCCGCCGCGGTGGCGTTCACCGACGGCCGCCAGATCGGCGCCACGCTCGACCGTAACGGCCTGCGCCCGGCGCGCTATCTCGTCACCGACGACAACCTCGTCGTGATGGCGTCCGAATCCGGCGTGCTGCCGATTCCCGACAGCAAGATCGTCAAGAAGTGGCGCCTGCAGCCGGGCAAGATGTTCCTGATCGACATGGAGCAGGGCCGCATCATCGGCGACCAGGAGCTGAAGGAATCGCTCGCCAACGCCAAGCCCTACGCCGAGTGGATCCGCCGCATCAACATCAAGCTCGATGGCCTCGAGGCGCCGGCCGATGCCGCCGCGCCGGAATGCGCTGCGTCGCTGCTCGATCGCCAGCAGGCCTTCGGCTACACGCAGGAGGACCTCAAGTTCATCCTCGAGCCGATGGGCAAGTCGGGCGAAGAGGGCACCGGCTCGATGGGCAATGACTCGCCGCTGGCGGTGCTGTCGTCCAAGGAAAAGCCGCTCTACAACTACTTCCGCCAGTTGTTCGCGCAGGTCACCAACCCGCCGATCGACCCGATCCGCGAACAGCTCGTGATGTCGCTGGTGTCCTTCATCGGCCCCAAGCCCAACCTGCTCGAGATCAACGAGACCAACCCGCCGTTCCGCCTCGAGGTCACGCAGCCGGTGCTGGACTTCGCCGACATGGCGAAGATCCGCAACATCGCCCGCTACACCAACAACAAGTTCCGCTCCACCGAGCTGGACATCTGCTATCCGGCCGCCTGGGGCAAGGACGGGGTCGAGGCGCGCCTCGCCTCGCTGTGCGCCGATGCCGAGAACGCAGTGCTGCAGGGCTTCAACATCCTGATCGTGTCCGACCGCAAGGTGGCCACCGACAGCGTCGCCATCCCGGCGCTGCTCGCGCTGTCCGCCATCCACCAGCACCTGGTGGCGAAAGGCCTGCGCACCCGCGCCGGCCTGGTCGTCGAGACCGGTTCCGCACGCGAGGTGCATCACTTCGCGGTGCTCGCCGGCTATGGCGCCGAGGCGGTGCATCCCTACCTCGCGCTCGAGACGCTGCAGCAGCTCGCCGGTGACGCGGAAACCGGTGCCAAGTACGTCAAGCACTTCGTCAAGGCGGTCGGCAAGGGCCTCATGAAGGTCATGTCCAAGATGGGCATCTCGACCTACATGTCCTACACCGGCGCGCAGATCTTCGAGGCCATCGGCCTGCAGAAGGCCTTGGTCGACAAGTACTTCACCGGCACCACGACCCAGGTCGAGGGCATCAGCGTGTTCGAGGTCATGGAAGAGGCGATCCGCCTGCACAAGGCCGCGTTCAGCCCCGACCCGGTGCTGTCCGACATGCTCGACGCTGGCGGCGAGTACGCGTTCCGCATTCGCGGCGAAGACCATATGTGGACGCCGGATGCGATCGCCAAGCTGCAGCACTCGACGCGCTCGGGCAAGTACGACACGTACAAGGAATACGCCAGGCTCATCAACGACCAGAGCAAGCGCCACATGACCCTGCGCGGCCTGTTCGAACTCAAGCCGGCCGGCGCACCGGTGCCGCTGGACGAGGTCGAGTCCGCCAAGGAGATCGTCAAGCGCTTCGCCCCCGGCGCCATGTCGCTCGGCTCCATCTCCACCGAGGCGCACACCACGCTGGCGGTGGCGATGAACCGCATCGGCGGCAAGTCGAACACCGGCGAGGGTGGCGAGGACCCGATGCGCTTCAAGCCGCTCACCAAGGCGACCCGGCTGTCGCAGGTGATCGGTGCGGGCCGTGTCGAGCGCGATCTCGAACTGTCCGCTGGCGACAGCCTGCGCTCGGCGATCAAGCAGGTCGCCTCCGGCCGCTTCGGCGTCACCACCGAGTACCTGGTCAATGCCGACCAGATCCAGATCAAGATGGCGCAGGGCGCCAAGCCGGGCGAAGGCGGCCAGTTGCCGGGTCACAAGGTGTCGGAATACATCGGCTTCCTGCGCCACTCGGTGCCGGGTGTCGGTCTGATCTCGCCGCCGCCGCACCACGACATCTATTCGATCGAGGATCTGGCGCAACTCATCCACGACCTCAAGAACGCCAATCCGTCGGCCAGCATCTCGGTCAAGCTGGTGTCCGAGATCGGTGTGGGCACCGTGGCAGCGGGTGTGGCCAAGGCCAAGGCCGATCACGTCGTCATCGCCGGCCATGACGGCGGCACCGGCGCGTCGCCGTGGAGCTCGATCAAGCACGCCGGTTCGCCGTGGGAGCTCGGTCTCGCCGAAACCCAGCAGACCCTGGTGCTGAACCGCCTGCGCTCGCGCATCCGCGTGCAGGTCGACGGCCAGATGAAGACCGGTCGCGACGTCGTCATCGGTGCACTGCTCGGCGCCGACGAGTTCGGCTTCGCCACCGCGCCGCTGGTCGTCGAAGGCTGCATCATGATGCGCAAGTGCCACCTGAACACCTGCCCGGTGGGCGTGGCCACGCAGGATCCGGTGCTGCGCGCGCGCTTCTCGGGCCAGCCCGAGCATGTGGTGAACTACTTCTTCTTCGTCGCCGAGGAAGTGCGCGAGCTGATGGCTCAGCTCGGCATCCGCAAGTTCGACGATCTGATCGGCCGCGCCGATCTGCTCGACATGAAGAAGGGCATCGCGCACTGGAAGGCCAAGGGGCTCGACTACTCGCGCATCTTCTTCCGCCCGAACGTGCCCGCCAGCGTGCCGCGCCTGCACACCGAAGTGCAGGACCATGGCCTCGACAAGGCCCTCGACCAGAAGCTCGTCGAGCTGGCCAAGCCGGCGCTCGAGAAGGGTGAGAAGGTCACCATCGACGTGCCGGTGCGCAACATCAACCGCACCGTCGGCGCCATGCTGTCGGGCCGCGTCGCCGCCAGGTACGGCCACGCCGGTCTGCCGACCGACACCATCCACGTACGCCTGACCGGCACTGCCGGCCAGAGCTTCGGCGCCTTCGCGGCGCGCGGTGTCACGCTGGAGCTGGTGGGCGAGGGTAACGACTACGTCGGCAAGGGCCTGTCGGGCGGCCGCATCATCGTGCGTCCGCAGCACACCTTCCGCGGCGACGCGGCCGACAACATCATCATCGGCAACACCGTGCTGTATGGTGCGACCGAGGGTGAGGCCTACCTGGCGGGCGTCGGCGGCGAGCGCTTCGCGGTGCGCAACTCGGGTGCCACCGCGGTGGTGGAAGGCGTCGGCGACCACGGCTGCGAGTACATGACCGGTGGCACCGTGGTGGTGCTCGGCCAGACCGGCCGCAACTTCGCCGCCGGCATGTCTGGCGGCGTGGCCTACGTACTCGATGGCGACGGCACCTTCGAGCAGCGCTGCAACATGGCGCAGGTCGCGCTCGAGCCGCTGCCCGACGAACTCGAGGCGCGCAAGGGCTCCGAGTCCGGCGACGAGCTGGAGTCGCACGGTCGCGTCGACATCGACCACCTGACGATGGGCGACGAGCTCATCCTGAAGGGGTTGATCGAACGTCACGCCCGCTTCACCGGCAGCGAACGCGCCCGTGAGATCCTGGACAACTGGGCCACCTACCGCGCCAAGTTCGTGAAGGTGTTCCCGCATGAGTATCGCCGCGCGCTGGCCGAGATGGCCGAGCAGCGCCAGCAGCAACTGGAGGCCGCATAAAAAATGGGTAAGCCCACTGGTTTTCTGGAGTACCAGCGTCTTTCCGAAGCCTATGAGCCGGTCGAGGACCGCCTGAAGAGCTACAGGGAGTTCGTCGTCCGCCTGACGGATGCCGAGGCGGCGGTGCAGGGCGCGCGCTGCATGGACTGCGGCATCCCGTTCTGCAACAACGGCTGTCCGGTGAACAACATCATTCCGGACTGGAACGACCTCGTTTACCGCGGCAACTGGAAGCAGGCCATCGAGGTGCTGCATTCCACCAACAACTTCCCAGAGTTCACCGGCCGCATCTGCCCTGCACCGTGCGAGGCGGCATGTACGCTGAACATCAACACCGAGCCGGTGGGCATCAAGTCGATCGAGCACGCCATCATCGACAAGGCCTGGGAAGAGGGCTGGGTGCAGCCGCAGCCGCCTGCGGTGAAGACCGGCAAGAAGGTGGCTGTGGTCGGCTCCGGCCCCGCCGGCCTGGCGGCGGCGCAGCAACTGGCGCGCGCCGGTCACGATGTGACGGTGTTCGAGAAGAACGACCGCATCGGCGGCCTGCTGCGCTACGGCATCCCCGATTTCAAGATGGAAAAGGGTCTGATCGACCGCCGTGTCGCGCAGATGGAAGCTGAAGGCGTGGTGTTCCGCACCGGCGTGGTGGTCGGCACCCGGGACCTTCCGGCCGGCATCATCAACGATGCCACCGAGATGGTCAGCGCCGAACAACTGCAGAACGAGTTCGATGCTGTGGTGCTCGCCGGCGGTTCCGAAGTGCCGCGTGACCTGCCGGTGCCGGGCCGCGAACTCGACGGCGTGCATTTCGCGCTCGAGTTCCTGATTCCGCAGAACAAGCAGAACGCGGGCGACACCCCGAACCCGATCACGGCCAAGGACAAGCACGTGGTGGTGATCGGCGGTGGCGACACCGGCTCCGACTGTGTCGGCACCTCCAACCGCCACGGCGCGGCCAGCGTGACCCAGTTCGAGCTGATGCCGATGCCGCCCGAGCAGGAGAACAAGCCGCTGGTGTGGCCGTACTGGCCGACCAAGCTGCGCACCTCGTCCTCGCACGAGGAGGGCTGCGAGCGCGATTTCGCCGTCGGCACCAAGGCGTTCATCGGCGACAACGGCAAGGTCAAGGCGCTGAAGGCGGCCCGTCTCGAGTGGAAGGACGGCCGCATGAGCGAGGTTGCGGGCTCGGAGTTCGAGATCAAGGCCGACCTCGTGCTGTTCGCGATGGGCTTCACCAACCCGGTGGGTGGCGTACTCGATGCCTTCGGCGTGGTCAAGGACGCCCGCGGCAACGCCAAGGCCGCCACCGATGGTGAGGGCTGCTACACGACCAACGTGGCCAAGGTGTTCGCTGCCGGCGACATGCGCCGCGGCCAGTCGCTGGTCGTTTGGGCGATTCGCGAAGGTCGTCAGTGCGCGCGCGCTGTGGATGAGTTCCTGATGGGTGAGAGTCTGCTGCCGCGCTGAGCGGTCGGTTGTAAGCGATCTGTGGGGCGGTCCTCGGACCGCCCCAAGTTTTTTGTCCGGGAGTGTCGTTGGTGGAAATGGACAGCGTCGGCTGGATCGTCACCGCGGTGGCGGTGCTGCTCACCGGCATCTCCAAGTCGGGGCTGGGTGGCGCGCTGGGCGGGCTGGCGGTCCCCTTCATGTCGATGTGGATCTCGCCGCGCGATGCGGTGGCGGTGATGCTGCCCATCCTCATCGCGATGGACTTCGCCGGCATCCGCGCCTGGCGCGGCAAGGCGGACTGGGCTGAGCTGCGTCTGCTGATTCCGTCGGCGCTGGTCGGTATCGCCCTCGGCACGCTGGCCTTCGGCGTGATGCCCGATCGGGTGGTGAAGGGCGCGGTGGGGCTGATCGCCGTCGGCTTCGCCCTCGATCGCGTGTTGCGCCGGGGCCGTGGTGCCGCAGTAGCCGGTGAGCGCAGGCCTGCCTTCGCGTGGCTGTGCGGCGTGGGCTCGGGCTTCACCAGCACGCTGGCGCATGCGGGCGGGCCGCCCATCATGATCTACCTGCTGAGCCGCAAACTGCCCAAGGCGGCCTTTGCCGCCACCTCGGTGTTCTTCTTCGCGGTCATCAACCTCGCCAAGCTGCCGTTCTACCTCGGCCTCGAACTCTTCAGCCGAGACACCCTGCTGATGTCGGCGATGCTGTTGCCGCTGGTGCCGCTCGGCGTATTCCTCGGCATGCGGTTGCTGGCGCGCATTCCGGAAAAGCCCTTCTATCTTTTCGCGACTGCCGCGCTGGGGCTCTCCGGCGCCAAGCTGCTGTGGGATGCGCTGATGGGGTGAGGTGGGTCGGACCTGGGAATCGCGGTCAAGCCCGTTCCTACGACGGATTCGGCGCCGTAGGAGCGGGTTTGACCGCGATCGCCGCCTTACAGCAGTTTCAACTGCTCCACCGTGTAGCGCGCGATCATCAGCTCCTCGTTGGTCGGCACCACCGCCACCGCGACACGGCTGTCGCTGCTGTCGATGCGCGCGGCGTCGCGCGCATTGGCTTCGTTGTCGATGTGCACGCCGAGCCAGCCCGACTGTTCCGCAACTTTGGCGCGCACCAGCGCCGCATGCTCGCCAATCCCGCCGGTGAACACGAGCACGTCGAGCCCGCCGGCCGCCGCGGCCAGCGAGCCGAGCTCGCGCGCGATGCGGTAGCAGTACAGGTCCACCGCCTCGCGCGCCTCGGCGGCGTCGGACGCCAGCAGCGTACGCATGTCGTGGCTGATGCCCGACACGCCGAGCAGGCCGGACTCCTTGTACAGCAGCCGGGTCAGGGCCCTGGCGTCCATGCCCTTCTGCTCCATCAGGTAGAGCATCACGCCGGGATCCAGGCTGCCGGTGCGGGTGCCCATCATCAGGCCCTCGACCGCGGTGAAGCCCATCGTCGACGCCACGCTCCGGCCGTCGCGCAGCGCGCAGGCCGACGAACCGTTGCCCAGATGGCAGATCACCACCGCGCCTTTCGCCCGCTCGCCTGCCACGTCGGGCAGCGCGCGCGCGACATAGTCGTACGACAGGCCGTGGAAGCCGTAGCGCTTGATGCCCTCCGCGCTGAGCGCGCGCGGCAGCGCATAGGCCTGGGCGAGCGCCGGCTGGGTGCGGTGGAAGGCGGTGTCGAAGCAGCCCACCTGGCGAATGCCCGGCATCAGGCCGGCGACCGCATGCACCGCGCGCAGGTTGTGCGGCTGGTGCAGCGGGGCGAGCGGCACGAAGTGCTCGAGTTCGGCGAGCACTTCGGGCGTCAGTTCGACCGGCGCGCTGTAGTGCTCGCCGCCGTGCACCACGCGGTGGCCGGCGGCGACGATGTCGAGGTCGGGATTGTTCGCCGCCAGCCAGCGGAACAGATGGGTCAGTGCATCGCGATGCTGCTGCTCGAGCTGGTCGCTGGACGTCGGCACCGCCTCGGTGCGCCTGCTGCCGTCGGCCGTCTTCGTGCTCAGCTGGGGCGTGGCGCCGATTCCTTCCACCTGCCCGGAGATCGCCGGCGTCGACGCCAGCGCGCCGTCCAGCGGATACAGCGCGAACTTCAGGCTCGAGGAGCCCGCGTTCAGGATCAGGATGGCTTTCATGCCTTCAGCGCCTCCCGCTTCCTGTGCGCCATCAGTTGCACCACCGCGCACGACGCCGCGCGGGTCTCGGCAGTGTCGGCACGGCTGGTCAGCACGATGGGCACGCGTGCCCCGAGCACCACGCCCGCCATCAGCGCATCGGCCAGGTATTCGAGCTGCTTGGCGACCATGTTGCCGGCCTCGAGGTCGGGCACCACCAGGATGTCGGCATTGCCGGCCACCGCCGAGCGGATGCCCTTGGTCTTGGCGGCGACCAGCGACACCGCATTGTCGAACGCCAGCGGGCCGTCGAGCAGGCCGCCCTTGATCTGGCCGCGGTCGGCCATCTTGCACAGCGCGGCGGCCTCGATCGTCGAGCGCATCTTGGGGTTCACGGTTTCCACCGCGGCGAGGATCGCCACCTTGGGCTCGGTCAGCCCCAGCACGTGGGCGAGGTCGATCGCGTTCTGGATGATGTGCACCTTGTCCTCGAGCGTGGGCTCGATAGTGATCGCCGCATCGGTGATCATCAGCGGATGCGGATAGGTCGGCACGTCGGCGAGGAACACATGGCTGATACGGCGGCCGGTGCGCAGGCCGGTCTCGCGCGCCACCACCGCGCCCATCAGCTCGTCGGTGTGCAGCGAGCCCTTCATCAGGGCCTCGGCCTTGCCGCTGCGGCACAGCGCGACCGCGACCTGGGCGGATTCGTGGCTGTGGGCGGTGTTCACGATCTCGAAGCGGCTGATGTCCAGGCCATGCTCCTCGGCCACGGCGCGGATCTTCGCCTCCGGCCCGACCAGGATGGGCGTCACCAGCCCGGCTGCGGCAGCCTGCACCGGGCCGGCGAGCGATTCCTTGTCGCACGGGTGCGCCACCGCGATCGGGATGGGCGACAGGCCGGCGGAGATCGACAGCAGATGGCTGTAGCGCAGCTCGCGGTCGGAGATCGTCACGTCCGGCAGATGCACGCGCGGGCGCTTGATCTTCTCGGTGGGCGCGGCCACTTCGGCCGTGCCGTCGATGACCTTCAGGCCGTCCTGGTTCACCGCCACGCAGTCGAACACGATGTGGTGGTTGTGCTCGTACTTCTCGCGGCAGGTGACGGTGATCGTCAGCGTGTCGCCGATCGTGATCGGGCGCCAGAAGTTGAGGTTTTGCGACACATACACCGTGCCGGGGCCGGGGAATTCGGTGCCCAGCACCGACGAGATCAGTGTGCTGCCCCACATGCTGTGTCCCACCACCTCACGGAACTGGCTGGAGCGAGCGAACTCGGGGTCGACATGGGTCGGATTGACGTCGCCCGACATCACCGCGAACAGGTGGATGTCTTCGGGACGCAGCGTGCGCACCAACTGGGCGAAGTCGCCACGCTGGATTTCGTCGAATGTCCGGTTCTGGATGTACTGCTGGGCTGAGCGTTCCACGGTGGATGTCTCGATTGCAATGCAACAATGTCATTCTACCCGCATGGCTTGGTAGACAGGGGGAGGCGGGCAGGTATCTTGTGCATTGCATCACCTTTGTGTTTCAGTCCTTTGCCATGAATGCAATCACGGTGCCGCGCGTTTCGTGCGTGCTACCATCGCGCCCAAATCGTGCAATTTTCGGGACGTTTCCATGGAAGTCGTGATCCTCGCCGCCGGTCAGGGCAAGCGCATGCGCTCGGTCCTGCCCAAGGTGCTGCAGCCCATCGCCGGCAAGCCGATGCTGGCGCATGTTCTCGATACCGCGCGCGCGCTCGAAGCGCAGCGCATCTGCGTGGTGTACGGCCACGGCGGCGAGGTGGTGCGAGAGCGCCTCGATGCGCCCGGTCTCGCCTGGGCGCGGCAGGAACCGCAACTGGGCACCGGCCATGCGGTGCAGCAGGCGCTGCCGCACCTGGTCGATGGCGACATGGCCCTGGTGCTGTACGGCGATGTGCCGCTGATCGGCGTGCCCACGCTGCAACGGCTGGCGAAGGCGGCCGGTGGCGAGCGCCTGGAGC
>SHNC01000053.1 GCA_004295105.1 Betaproteobacteria bacterium
CGACGGGAAGACAATCTCTGCGCTCTTTCGCGTATTGCCTCTGCTGCAAGGGAAGACCGGCTGATCGGAAGCGGCGGCTTGACCGCTTCAATCGGGTGGGGTACGCCGAAATGGCGTTCGCTCGTCGAGTTCGTCGAGATAGATTCCGATTCCGGCGGTTTCCCGGGAAAGGTAGTCATCGACCGCCCGGCGGAAGCGTGGATCCGAGATCCAGTGCGCCGAGCGCGTGACGACGGGAAGCAGGCCGCGTGCAAGCTTGTGTTCGCCTTGGGCGCCGCCCTCGAAGGCGATCAGCCGGTGGCGTATGCAGTAGTCGATGGCCTGGTAATAGCACAACTCGAAATGCAGGAAGGGGAGGTGCTCCACCGCGCCCCAGTAACGCCCGTACAAGGTTTTGGCGTCGCACAGGAACAGGGCCGCTGCGACCGGCTGATTGCCGCGTGATGCGATCAGCAGGCGCACGGCATCGGGCCGGCGGCGGGCGAATGCGGGGAAGAAGCGGGCATTGAGGTAGGGAGTCGAGCGGTGCATGGCGTAGGTCAGTGCGTAGCATCGGTGGAAGAACGCCCAGTCGTCCGTCGACGTGGTGTCTCCGTCCAGCCAGCGCAGCTCGAGGCCGTGCGCAGCCGCACGGCGCCGTTCCTGGCGTATTTTCTTGCGCTTCTCGTGGTTCAGGCCGGCGAGGAATTCATCGAAATCCTCGTACCCCGCGTTCTTCCAATGAAATTGAACACCTTGGCGGATCAGCAGGCCGGCGTCGCGTAGCCAGTTGGTTTCTTCTTCCGTTTGAAGCAGCAGGTGGAAAGAGGAATGCTCACTCCGCGCGACGTGGGTGAGCACGGCGTGAAGTAGGGCACGCCGCGCTTCCGGGCTGCGGCCGAGGATGCGCCTTCCGGGCAGTGGGGTGAAGGGCAGGGCCGCCACCCACTTCGGGTAGTAGGACAGGCCATGACGGGCGTAGGCTTCGGCCCACGCCCAGTCGAAGACGTACTCGCCGTACGAGTGCTGTTTTTCGTACAAGGGCATCGCTGCGATCAGCGCTCCGTCGCGCCACAGGCTGGCATGGCGCGGTGTCCAGCCCGTTGCGCCGCCCACGCATCCGGTGTCTTCGAGCGTGCCGAGAAAGGTATGGGAAAGCGCCGGCGAAAGGACGCCCCGGTCATCGCATGCGAGGGCATCCCATTGATCGGCGCAAACGTCGTGAAGGCCGTTGAGCAGCTTGAATCCGTCTTGCTCGATCATGGAGCGCGATCGGCAGGTGTGGCGCCGGAACGTGGCTGCCCGTCGGAAGAGCGCCCTGGAAGCGGCGAAGCGGTATAGTCTCGCCTCATGAAGAACACGTTACGCACATCAATCTCCATCGCGGTTGCCCAAGGTAATTTTACCGTCGGGGACCTCGAATCCAATGCCGACAGGGTGATTGCGTCCATCGAGCAGGCGAGAGCCCGAGGTTCGGACCTGCTGCTGACGCCCGAACTGGCACTGGCGGGTTATCCGCCCGAAGACTTGCTGCTTCGACCGGATTTCTACCGGGCGTGCGCGCGCCAGACCGAGCGCATCGTCGCCGCATCGTCGGGCATCTGTGTGGTGCTGGGTCATCCCGTGGAGACCGACGAGGGCTATTTCAATGCGGCGTCGGTCATCATCAACGGCAGGCTGGAGGCGACCTATCACAAGCATCTGCTGCCGAATTATGAGGTGTTCGACGAGGAGCGCTATTTCGAGGCAGGCGAGGTGCCCTGCGTGTTCGACCTGAAGGGCGTTCGCCTCGGCGTCACGATCTGTGCCGATCTTTGGGAAGCCGCACCTGCTGCGCTGGCGCGCTCGGCCGGAGCAGGGCTCATCCTGTCGCTGAACGCGTCGCCGTTCCACATGAACAAGCAGCAGCGTCGCCACGTCGTCCTGGGCGACCGGGTGCGAGAGACGGGCGTGCCCATCCTGTACTGCAACATGATTGGCGGGCAGGATGAACTGGTGTTCGATGGCGCTTCGTTCGCTCTCGACGCCGACGGGACGCTCGCCTACCAGAGTGCTTCGTTCGAAGAACGCCTGGACATCGTGCGCTTCGACAACGGGCGCTGGGTTTCCGATATCCGCGTCGAGCCGCGGCCCCTGGAGGCGGAGGTGTACGAGGCGCTCAAGTGCGGTGTGAGGGATTATCTGGGCAAGAATCGCTTTCCCGCTGCCATCATCGGCCTGTCAGGCGGCATCGATTCCGCTCTGACGCTGGCCATCGCCGTCGATGCGCTCGGGCCGGATCGCGTGCGTGCGGTGATGATGCCGTCTCCGTACACCGCTCAGATGAGTCTCGACGATTCGCGCGAGATGGTGCGCAGGCTGGGCGTCCGTTATGACGAAATCGCGATCGAACCGGCAATGAAGGTATTTGCGGACCTGCTCGCACCGCAATTCCAGGGACTGCGTGAGGACACCACCGAAGAGAATCTGCAAAGCCGGATCCGCGGAATGATCCTGATGGCGTTGTCCAACAAGACCGGTGCGATCGTGCTGACCACCGGGAACAAGAGCGAGATGGCCACCGGATACGCGACGCTTTACGGTGACATGGCCGGTGGCTTCGCCGTGCTCAAGGACCTCTACAAGACCTTCGTCTATCGCCTTGCCGCGTGGCGCAATACGGTGGGTCCGGTGATCCCGCAGAACATCATCGACCGTCCGCCGTCGGCCGAACTGAAGCCCGATCAGAAGGATCAGGACAGTCTGCCGCCCTACGAAGTGCTCGACGCCATCATCGAGGCCTACATGGAGCGCGACGAGTCGCCGCGTCAGATCATCGCCGCGGGTTTCCCGGACGGCGACGTGCGTCGCACCGTGGCCATGCTCAAGCGCAACGAGTACAAGCGGCGGCAGGCGCCGGTCGGAATCCGCGTGACCCGGCGCGGCTTCGGCAGGGATTGGCGATATCCGATAACATCCCGTTACCAGGACGAGTTCTGAATGCCAAGCCCCCGTGTCGAGCGGGCGATATCCCCGATCAGGAGAGATGGATGAAGAAGATTGAAGCGATCATCAAGCCGTTCAAGCTGGACGAGGTGCGTGAGGGCCTGTCCGAGGTCGGCATCACGGGACTGACGGTGACCGAGGTGAAGGGTTTCGGCCGTCAGAAGGGTCACACGGAACTCTACCGGGGTGCGGAGTACGTCGTCGATTTCCTGCCCAAGATCAAGGTCGAGGTCGTGCTCGCGGACGACCTCGTGGAACAGGCTGTCGAGTCGATCGTCAAGGCGGCTCACACCGGCAAGATCGGTGATGGCAAGATCTTCGTGATGCCGGTGGAACAGGTCGTGCGCATCCGTACCGGCGAGATCAACGAAGCGGCGATCTGATCGCTTCGCTGCGTCCCTCAGTCGCGGGCCGCATTCTGCGCCCGCATCAGCACCAGCAGTGCTCCCGCGCCGCCGTCGTGCGGCCCGGCCTGGCAGAAGGCGAGGATTTCCTCGCGTTGAGAGAGCCAGCCACGCGATAGCTGCTTGAGGATGGACACCCGTCCGGGCGATCCCAGACCCTTGCCGTGAATGACGCGGATGCAGCGTCGTCCCTGCTGCAGGCTGGCGGTCAGGAAATGCCCGAGCGCCTCGCGCGCTTCGTCCCGTGTCAGGCCGTGCAGGTCGATCTGACCCTGCAGGACCCACCGGCCGCGGCGCAGATCACTCAGCACCCGCCTTGGCAAACCGGTCCGCAGGAATGCCGCCTCGTCGCCCATGTCGAGACGATCTTCGAAACTCAGCGGAGCGGCCAGCGATTCGTTCAGCGCCGCCCGTTCGTCTGCCTGTCGCTTCACGGGGGTTGGTGAGGGCGCTGGACGCTCCAGTTGGACCCGATTGCGGCTGTCGATCGGCTGGGCGCCCAGCATCGCATGGCGGAAAAGGGCATCCTGATCATCGGGATCGATGTCCGATGGCAGCGCCGCAGGGTTCGCCGGCGTCATGGATGGTCTGCCCTCGCCGTCGCGATCCTTCGACCGTGCGCGGTGACGTGCCGGCGTGTCGAGTTCCACCCGGCCGCTGCCGCGCAACGGCGTGACATCCTGGTAGGCGGCCAGCAGCGGGTCGCTCGGTGCGCGGTGGCTGTCGCGTACAGGCTCGTCATCGAAGGCCGTTCTCGCGCGTGGAACGGGCGCGGGGCGGGGATGTTCGAGCATCAGGCGCCCGTCCGCGCGCAGAGGACGCGCGCCGGCGTTCGCCTTGAGGAACAGTGCCACATCGTCGGCACCGATGTCTCCGGCCTCGCCACCCGACGCTGCGGGCGTTCGGGCTGCGACGTCGCCGCGAGCGGGCGCGCGGCCGACACTGCCGGCGGCCCCTGCCGCTGCGCGAGCCTCCCTGGCCTCCCGCTGCAGGGAGGTCAGGGAGGCGAAGGGGCTGGCGGGCGCCGGGGCGGTCGACGCCGCTTGTCCTGCGCGCGTCTGGGCAGCCCGGGCAGCGGCAGCGCGTGAGCGGCGGGACATGGGGGCGCCTCAGTCACCCAGTGCGTCGAGATAGCGCTCGGCATCGAGCGCGGCCATGCAGCCGGTGCCGGCCGACGGCACGGCCTGCCGGTAGATGTGGTCCTGCACGTCACCGGCGGCGAACACGCCGGGGATGCTGGTTTGCGTGGCATTCCCGTTGCGGCCACCCTGCGTCACGATATAGCCGCCTTCCATCTCCAACTGACCTTCGAAGATGTCCGTATTCGGCTTGTGACCGATGGCGATGAAGACGCCCTGCAGTGCGATGTCGCGCTTGTCGCCGGCGTTGACATCGCGAATCCGCATGCCGGTCACGCCGGACTTGTCGCCCAGCACTTCGTCCAGGGTCGCATTGAGTTCTAGCACGATCTTGCCGGCGGCAACCTTTTCCATCAACTTGTCGATGAGGATCTTTTCGGCGCGGAATTTCTCGCGACGGTGCACCAGGGTCACCTTGCTTGCAATGTTCGCCAGGTACAGCGCCTCTTCGACGGCCGTGTTGCCGCCGCCGATCACGGCGACCTCCTGATTGCGATAGAAGAATCCATCGCAGGTCGCACAGGCGGACACGCCGCGACCAGCGAACGCCTCCTCCGAGGGCAGGCCGAGGTACTTGGCGGTGGCGCCGGTGGCGATGATCAGCGCGTCGCAGGTGTATTCCGCTGCGTCACCGATGAGCCGGAACGGTTTTTCCTTCAGCTTCACCGTATGGATGTGATCGAAGATCATCTCGGTGTTGAAGCGCTCGGCGTGCTTCTGGAAGCGTGACATCAGGTCGGGCCCTTGCACGCCCTCGGCGTCGGCGGGCCAGTTGTCGACATCCGTGGTGGTCATCAGTTGCCCGCCCTGGGCCAGGCCGGTGATCAGGACGGGGTTCAGGTTGGCACGGGCGGCATATACCGCGGCGGTGTAACCGGCAGGGCCGGAGCCCAGGATCAGCAGGCGGGCATGCTTCGTCGTCATGGCGTGAATTTCCGGCGAATCGTGAAGGAGAGCCATTATAAGCGAGCCGCTTTCGCTCCCAGACCAATCGGGGTGATAGCGCTCCGCAATGGGGCGGTCCTGGGCGGAATTGGTGCAGCCATCGCATTCATGAATATTGGTTTAAACTTGTGGGACGTTCCCTCGACATGTCGAAGTAATCCGTGTTGCCCGGAGACAGCATGAGTCAGCCTACGGTCGTATCCCCGATTGCACTGAAAACCTTCCCGCTCTTCCATGGGCTTTCCGACGAGGTGCTTGCGGCGGTGGCCCGTGTCGCCATGATGCGCCGCATCCCGCGCGGGCAGACCGTGGTCAACGCCGGCGATCGCCCGGACTACGTATACTTCGTGCTGACCGGCAGCCTGAAGGTGGTCGTCAGCGACGAGGACGGGCGCGAGGTTATCCTGTCGATCCTCGGACAGGGCGAACTCTTCGGCGAAATGGGCATGTTCGACGAGCAGCCCCGGTCGGCTTCCGTGATTGCCGTAGTCGCTTCGGATCTCGTGATGATCTCGAAGAACGAGTTTCGCCAGATCATGCACGACAATTTCGACATCGCCTGGCGAATCATGTCGAACCTTGCCGAACGCCTGCGCAATGCCGACCGCAAGATCGAGAGCCTCGCGCTGATGGACGTCTACGGGCGGGTGGCACGCCTGCTGATCGAGATGTCCGAGGATGTCGACGGCAAGACGGTCGTGGTTCGCAAGATATCCAAGCAGGACATCGCCAAGATGATCGGCGCCTCGCGCGAGATGGTCAGCCGGGTCATGAAAGACCTGGGGCAGCAGGGCCTGATCGAGGAGACGGCACGAGGCATCATCCTGCGCGATCGGTTGAGCGAGGTCTGAGGGCCGCTGGACGACGGCGCGTTCCGCACTGGCCACGGCTGTCCGGCCGGGCGGGAAGGGTTTGTATCGCGGCGCAACGCCCGCGGACGGCGATGACGGGTGATCGCATATAATCCCATCGTTGTGTCTTCCCGGCGTTCCGCCGCTTTTCCATGCTGTCTCGCTCGTCGCACCGTTCCCAGCCGCTTCCCGAAAAGATATCGCTGTTGCTGCAGGAGGCGCGCTGGCTGATTCTGGGCGTCATGTCGCTGTATGTCGGGCTGGTGCTGCTTGGCTACAGCAAGGCTGATCCGGGCTGGTCGCATGCCTCGTCGGTGGCGCGCGTCGCCAACCCCGGCGGCCGGTTCGGCGCATGGCTGGCAGATCTCCTGTTGTACCTGTTCGGGATTTCCGCCTGGTGGTGGGTGGTTTTCCTCGCCTATGGGCTGATGTGGGGGTTTCGCCGGCTGAAGAATCGCCTGACGCTCGATCGGCGTTCATTCTTCTTCGTCTTGATCGGCTTCTTCGTGGTGCTGCTGTCGAGCAGCGCGCTGGAGTTCTTGCGTTTCCATAGCCATGGCGGCGCGGTGCCGCTGGCGCCGGGTGGCCTCATCGGCATGGAACTCGGACAACTGATCCAGCGCTACTTCGGCTTCACCGGCGGAACCTTGCTCCTCCTGGCGGCACTGGCTTCTGGCCTGTCGCTGTTCACGGGCATCTCGTGGCTGGCAGTCGTCGAACGGTTCGGGCTCGCGCTCGAGCAGGGTCTGCTGGCCCTGCAGCAGGCCTGGCAGCGTTGGCAGGACCGCCGCGCTGGACGCCAGACTGCACAGAAGCGCGAGGAGGTCGTCGAGATACGGCGGCGCAAGACCGAAAAGGCCGTCACCGCGCCGCTGCGCATCGAGCCGCCGGTGGTGTCGGTGCCGAAATCTGAGCGTGTAGACAGGGAGCGTCAGCAACCGCTGTTCACCGACGGCTCGGTGGGCGCGATTCCGCCGCTGGCACTGCTCGATCCTGCTTCGTCGGATGTCGAGCCGCCGTCGCCCGAATCGCTCGAATTCACCTCGCGCCTGATCGAGACCAAGCTGGCCGATTTCGGCGTCGAAGTGAAGGTGATCGCGGCCTATCCGGGGCCTGTGATTACCCGCTACGAGATCGAACCTGCGGTCGGTGTGAAGGGCAGCCAGGTGGTCAATCTGGCCAAGGACCTCGCGCGTGCGCTGTCGCTGGTATCGGTGCGCGTCGTCGAGACGGTGCCGGGCAAATCCTGCATGGCGCTTGAGCTGCCCAACCCGAAGCGCCAGACCGTGCGCCTGTCGGAGATCGTCGGTTCCAAGGCGTACCATGACATGAGCTCGCCGCTCACGGTGGTGCTGGGCAAGGACATCGGGGGGCAGCCGGTCGTCGCCGACCTGGCCAAGATGCCGCACCTGCTGGTGGCAGGCACGACCGGTTCGGGCAAGTCGGTGGGCATCAACGCGATGATCCTGTCGCTGCTGTACAAGAGCGAGCCGGAGCGGGTCCGCCTCATCATGGTCGACCCCAAGATGCTGGAACTGTCGATCTACGAGGGCATCCCGCATCTGCTCGCACCCGTCGTGACCGACATGAAGCATGCCGCCAACGCCCTCAACTGGTGCGTGGCCGAGATGGACAAGCGTTACAAGCTGATGGCAGCGGTCGGCGTGCGTAATCTCGCCGGATTCAACAAGGCGGTGCTCGAGGCACGCAAGGCCGAGACGCCGCTGACCAATCCGTTCTCGATCAGCCCCGAGAATCCGGAGCCGCTCGAGCCGCTGCCGTATATCGTCGTGGTCGTGGACGAGCTTGCCGACATGATGATGGTCGTCGGCAAGAAGGTCGAGGAACTCATCGCGAGGCTCGCGCAGAAGGCGCGGGCGGCCGGCATCCATCTGATCCTCGCGACGCAACGCCCGTCGGTGGATGTGATCACCGGCCTGATCAAGGCCAACGTACCAACCCGCATTGCATTCCAGGTCTCGTCCAAGATCGATTCGCGCACCATCCTCGACCAGATGGGTGCCGAGGCGCTGCTGGGGATGGGCGACATGCTGTATCTGGCGCCTGGAACGGGGCTGCCGATTCGCGTGCATGGCGCCTTCGTCGCCGACGACGAGGTGCACAAGGTGGTCGAGCATCTGAAACGGGTCGGCCCGCCCGACTACGTGGAAGGCATCCTGTCTGCGGCTGAGGATGACCTCGATGCTGCGCTCGGCGGGGGTGGCGGCGAGGACGGCGACGGCGAGGCCGATCCGCTGTACGACCAGGCCGTCGAGGTCGTCGTCAAGACGCGCAGGCCGTCGATTTCACTGGTGCAGCGCCACTTGCGAATCGGTTACAACCGTGCGGCACGACTCATTGAACAAATGGAGCGTGCCGGGCTCGTATCGCCCATGGGAAGCAATGGAAACCGTGAGGTGATCGTGCCCGCAAAGGAGAGTGAATGAGCGCGCGTCGGAACAACCCAAGCCTGTCGTTCGGTTCCCGCATCCTGCTCGGCCTGGCGCTGGCCCTCGTCGTGCGAGGGGCTGCGGCAGCGGCGGACGCCGTGGGGCAGTTGCGCCAGTTCGTGTCGGCGACGCGCAGCGCGGAGGGGGAGTTCGAACAAGTCGTCACGGCGAAGTCGGGGCGCAAGCCGCAGCAGTCCGCCGGGCGCTTCGCCTTTGCCCGGCCGGGCAAGTTTCGCTGGGAGTACGATAAACCGTATCCGCAATTGCTGGTGGGTGACGGCGAGCGCATGTGGACCTGGGACCGCGACCTTAACCAGGTCACGGTGCGCCACATCGGCGATGCACTCGGCGCCACGCCGGCTGCCATCCTGTTCGGAAGCGGCTCGCTGGACGACAACTTCGTGCTGACCGACGCTGGCGCAGGTGACGGCCTGAGCTGGGTGGAGGCGCGACCGAAGCGGGCGGAGGGGGCTTTCGAATCGTTGCGCATCGGCCTGGACGGCGCCGACCTCAAACGCATGGAGATGAGGGACAACTTCGGGCAGACGACGCTGATCAGTTTCACGCGCCTGCGCCCCAATCCGCCGCAGGATGCGACCCGCTTCCGCTTCGTTCCCCCCGCCGGGGCCGACGTCATCGGCGACACGACCGAAGCGGTCGCCGCCCCGCGCTGACCGCCTGATGATCGACCTGTTCGAGGCCCTGGAATCGCCAAGGGTCCCCCTCGCAGAGCGCATGCGCCCGAAGAGCCTCGACGAAGTCGCCGGTCAGGCGCATCTGCTCGGGCCCGGGAAGCCCCTGCGACTCGCCTTCGCCGCCCGCAAGCCGCATTCGATGATCCTGTGGGGGCCGCCGGGAGTGGGCAAAACCACACTCGCGCGCCTCATGGCCGCGGGCTTCGATGCCGAGTTCGTGGCCCTGTCGGCGGTCTTTTCCGGCGTGAAGGAGATTCGCGAAGCCATCCAGCAGGCCCAGGCGGCGAAGGCGCGGGGTCGGCATACGATTCTCTTCGTGGACGAGGTGCATCGCTTCAACAAGGCGCAGCAGGATGCCTTCCTGCCGTTTGTCGAGCAGGGCCTGGTGACGTTCATTGGCGCCACGACCGAAAACCCCTCGTTCGAGGTCAACTCGGCGCTGCTGTCGCGTGCTGCGGTCTACGTGCTCGAGCCGCTGGACACCGAGGCGCTGTCGGTGCTGTTCGAACGTGCGCGCGCGCTGGCCTGCCCGGAACTCGGATTCGACGATGCCGCGCGTGACCGCCTCATCGGCTTTGCCGATGGCGATGCGCGGCGGCTGATGAATCTGCTCGAGCAGGTGCAGACCGCGGCGGAAACGGCGGCGGTGAATCCGGTGACGCCGGCCTTCGTCGACGACGCCCTGTCGCGCAACCTGCGGCGCTTCGACAAGGGTGGCGAGGCCTTCTATGACCAGATCTCCGCACTTCACAAGGCGGTGCGCGGGTCGCACCCGGATGCCGCGCTGTACTGGCTGTGCCGCATGCTCGACGGCGGTGCGGATCCACATTACCTGGGGCGCCGCCTGGTAAGGATGGCGACGGAAGACGTCGGCCTGGCCGATCCGCGCGCGCTCGAGATCGCGCTGAACGCGTGCGCGACCTACGAACGGCTCGGATCGCCGGAGGGCGAACTCGCGCTCGCGGAGGCGACCGTCTTTCTCGCCTGCGCGGCGAAGTCGAATGCCGTCTATAAGGCCTACAATGCGGCGCGGGCGTTCGTGAAGGCGGACGCCTCGAGGCCGGTTCCCCTGCATCTGCGCAACGCGCCGACGCGCCTGATGAAGGATCTGGGCTACGGCAAGGCCTACCGCTATGCTCATGACGAGCCCGATGCCTATGCGGCGGGCGAGAGTTACCTGCCTGATGGCATGCCGGAGCCGGGCTGGTACCAGCCGACTCCGCGCGGACTCGAAATCCGCATTGCAGAAAAGTTGACCCGCCTGCAGGCCCTGGATAGGGCTGCGGGCGGGGCGAGTACGGTGGAAATGGCGAGGGCAGCGCCGATCAGTGGGGAAGGGGATGATCAGCCATGAACTGCGCGCACAGTTGCCTGGCGCGTTCGGCCTTGGCGCGATCGCCTTCCTCGTCGGCGCGCTCGATGAGATCGAGCATGTAATTGGTGATGAGCAGAACACCTTCCGGTGTCTGAACGAGCCCGCACGCCACCTGTGCGGCGGCGATGTCGGGGATACCCTCGTGTTCGGCAATAAGTGAGACTTCGTCCTCGGTCAGATCGCAATAATCGAGACAATCGCGAATCGAAAGCATGTACACCCCCTCCTACTGGTCGTGCCGTCTAGTGCGGCATCAAATCCCTCTCTAAGAATATGCGTAGAAATGGAAAAGGCAAGTTGAATTTATCCATTTGAATTCTGCAAGAGATTGATTCTCATAATGAAAAACTGCCTGCCTCGGGGCGAAGCCAGTGCCGGATAGTCATTCAATGGCAACGCCTTGGGGCAACCTTCCCAGACGCCGCTTGAACTTTCGCCGTTAACCCGCTGAACCCTTTAAGTTTCAGGATTCCCCATGCTCGATGTCCAACTTCTTCGCAATCAGATCGACAGTGTTGCAGGCCGGCTTGCGAGCCGTGGGCTTCATCTCGACACGTCCACCTTTCTCACCCTCGAGGATGAACGCAAGGCGCTTCAGACCCGGACGCAGGAATTGCAGGCACGCCGGAACGCCCTGTCGAAGCAGATCGGTACGCTGAAGGGGAGGGGCGAAGACGCGTCGGCTGTCCTTGCCCAAGTCGCCCAACTGGGCGACGAACTGAAGGCATGCGAGCAGACCCTGCCAAGCCTGCTCGAGAAGATGGAGGCCTTCCTGCTGGGCCTGCCCAATCTTCCGCACGAAAGCGTGCCGGTCGGCGATGACGAAACCGGCAACGTCGAGGTGCGTCGCTGGGGCGTGCCCGCCGGCTTCGACTTCGAGGTGCGCGATCACGTTGAACTCGGCGCGGGACTGGGTCTGGACTTCGACACTGGCGCGCGCCTGTCGGGTTCCCGTTTCACCTTTATGCGTGGCCAGGTTGCTCGCCTGCATCGTGCCCTCGCGCAATTCATGCTCGACCTGCAGACGCGCGAGCATGGCTACACCGAGTGCTACACGCCCTACATCGTCAATCGCGAGATCCTCGTGGGTACCGGGCAACTGCCGAAGTTCCGCGACGACATGTTCTGGGTATTGCGCGGTGGCGACGAGGAATCGGCGGAGCAGTATCTCATCTCGACCTCGGAGATTTCGTTGACCAACAGCGTGCGCGAGCAGGTGCTGGCGCTGGAGGCGCTGCCGGTCAAACTCACCGCGCACAGCCCCTGTTTCCGCTCGGAGGCGGGCAGTGCGGGTCGCGACACCCGAGGCATGATCCGTCAGCATCAGTTCGACAAGGTCGAGATGGTCCAGATCGTGCATCCCGAGAAGAGCTACGAGGCACTCGAGGAAATGGTGGGGCATGCCGAGGCGGTGCTGCAGAAGCTCGACCTGCCCTATCGCGTCGTGTCGCTATGTACCGGCGATATGGGATTCTCCGCAGCGAAGACCTACGACCTCGAGGTGTGGCTGCCGGCCCAGAATACCTATCGCGAGATTTCGAGCTGCTCCAACTGCGAGGCGTTCCAGGCGCGGCGGATGCAGGCGCGATTCAAGAACGTCAACGGCAAGAACGAGCTCGTGCATACGCTCAACGGCTCGGGCCTCGCGGTTGGTCGCACCCTGGTGGCGGTACTGGAGAACTATCAGCAGGCGGACGGCTCGGTGCGCGTGCCTGCGGTGCTGGTGCCCTACATGGGGGGCGTCGAGGTGCTCGAGCCCGCACTCTGAAGGGCATGGTCCATCGTCAGGGGCAACTGTCAGTGGCGACCCGAGCGCCGGCCAGGTAGCCATTGGCTCTCCCAGTCGGCGACCTCGGGGAAATGGCGCTTCGTCCGGCGTGAGAGCGCGGCGTCCAGTTCGTCGAACAGTCGTTGCTGGTCCTTGTCGCAGGCTTCGGGCCACACCGGCAAGACTTCGACGACCAGCGCTCCCGCAGGCTGTCCGCGACCGGCGGGGAATCCGGCTCCTTCCACACGCACTTCACGCGGTGTGGCATTGCCCGCCTCGACATGCAGGTTCAACGAGCCTCCGGGCAGCGGGATCGCGATATCGCCGCCGGCTAGCATGCGCAGGGCGCTCACTGGTCGCGACAACTTCAGGTCGCGTCCCTCCAGTCGGTAAAGATCGTGTGTCGCGATGCTGATGCGCAGCCTGAGATCACCGTTCGGGCCCTTCGGGTCGGGGGAAGGCTCGCCCGCGCCGGCCACGCGCAACTCATCGCCGGAGAGCAGACCGGGTGGCACCTTCACTGCCAGCGTTCGCCACGCCTCGGCACGGCCGCTTCCCTCGCATGCGGTGCAGGTGCGTCGAGTGCTGTAGCCCCGGCCGGCGCACGTCTCGCAACGGTGCAGACCGCCGGCGACGCGGACGCGGCCGGAACCGTGGCACGCCGTGCACAGTCGGGTGTGGGCGAGCACTTCCTGCCCCGTGCCACTGCAGGTGCCACATTCGGCCTCGTGGCCGATCCTGACGGACTTCTCGCAACCCAGCCAGGCTTCCTCGATCGTCAGCGACAGATCCTGCCGGCGATCGGCACCTCGAGGGGGGCTCTCGGTACCGGCGGAAGGGCCTGGCCCGGGTGCGTCGGCATCCACGTCAGAGCCGTTGTCCCCGTCGGCCAGCAGGTACTCGTATGCCGCACGCAAGGAGCGGAAACGCTCCAGGGCTGCGGGGTCCGGATTGCGGTCGGGATGCCACTGCATGGCCAGTCGCCGGAAGGCGCGCTTGATGTCCTTCTGGGCGACACCCGGATTGAGGCCGAGTAGGGTGTATGCGTCGTTCATTGCTGGCAAGCGCGACTGTAAGTCTGGAGAAGAAGCAAACGGTACCACGACAATGCGAGGTCCGTTCGCGCACCCGGTGGTCCCGGTGATCAAAGCAAAAAAGCCCAGTCGCGATGACTGGGCTTCAAGCAGTTCGGGTTGGCGCGCCCGGAAGGATTCGAACCTCCTACCCCCTGGTTCGTAGCCAGGTACTCTATCCAGATGAGCTACGGGCGCCCCGATACGACAACATGCGAGACCCTCGGGTCGAGAGTCCATGAAACTGGCGCGCCCGGAAGGATTCGAACCTCCTACCCCCTGGTTCGTAGCCAGGTACTCTATCCAGATGAGCTACGGGCGCTTTGTGCTGCAACAACGAAGCCGGCATTATAGCCAAAAAATCCCCGCCTTCAACAGATTTTGGCGTCAGGCTCGACATATTTTGCCGCCTGCACCTACTTGTCGAAGGACACGTCACTCGCTTCAAGGCGCGAGATTCTACACATCGAGACCGGGAATACAAGTGCGCCGCGCGCCCGACCCTTCAGGCTTCGCGACGGCGGGGGCGGCGCGGCGAGCGTGTTCAGTCCTCGGCGAGTTCGGTGCGCCGTTCGGCTTCCTCCTCGCGAATCCGAGCCATCAGCGCGGAGTCGCCGGTGGGGTCGATCCAGTCAGCGCCAGCAGCGCCGGCCATGAAGGACACCGCTCGCGCGAACTCCTCCAGCGACAGTTCGGGATGACCGCCCCGCGGCGGCATCGCGCGAAGGCCGACCCAGCCGTGGGCGGTGATGACGTGCTGACCCTCGTCGATGAGCGGCTTCCAGTCCTTGCGGTTTCCAAAACGAGGGGCCCCGGCCACGCCCGCTTCATGGCAATGCGTGCACACACTGCGATACACCGCTTCCCCCGTCCGACCACCGTCTGCCACGTTGCGCGCCTTCGCCTCCAGTTCAGCGATGCGCGCCTGAACCTCCGTGCGGATGGCGGCCATCAGGGTCGCATCGCTGTCCGGCTCGCTCCACGCCGCCCCCGAGGCCCGTGCCATGTGGGCGACTGCTCGTCCGAACTCCTCCAGGCTGAGATCGTGTCCGCCACCTCGTGGCGGCATCTCGCGTACGCCCACCCACCCATGGGCGGTGACGACGGCCTGGCCTTCCGCGATCAACGGCGCCCATGCCTTGCGGTCGCCGAGCTTCGGTGCGTCGATCGGGCCCGGTCCGTGACACTGGACGCACAGGGACCGATAAACCTGCCTGCCACTCTTGAGTTTCGAATCGGCGCCTGCGGGCATCGAGCCGAGCAGGGTCAGGGTCGCAAGGGCAGCGCTGATCAGGGTGTTCCCGTTTCTGTTCGTCATGGGTGGCCTCGACAGACGGTTTTCTACGATGCGTTCTCGAATTCGATCGCCGCGCGGAGTCCGCGCCGACCGTGCTAGCGGCGGGCAGCGACGGGTGGTGTGTCCTCGACGAGTTCGCGATGGATCCGGACGGCTGTCGACCGTGCTCGCAGCGGGCGTCCCCGCGCCTGCACATGGGCACGCGTGAAGGCCGCCCCGAAGAGCAGGATCAGCGAGGAGTAGTTCACCCACATCAGCAGCAGCACCAGTGAAGCCGCCGCGCCGTAGGTGGACGCCGTGGCGGTGGTCGACAGGTAGAGCGCGATCAGGCTGCGTCCCAGGGTGAAGAGCAGGGCAGTCACCACCGCACCGAGCCAGACGTCGCGCCAGCTCAGGATGACGTCGGGCAGCACGCGGAAGATCGTTCCGAACAGGAGACCGATCACCGTCACCGACACCACGCCGTCGACGCCGAGCAGCAGCACTGGAGGCACCGGCAACCATTCCCGGGCGAACTCGACGAGGGCGCGGATCACCACGCTGAGCAGCAAGGACACCAGCAGCACGAAGCCGATGGCGAGTACGACGGCAAGCGACAGCAGACGCGTCTTCAGGTACAGCAGCAAGCTGCTGCGCGTTGGGCGCGGCGCGACGCCCCAGATGGCGTTGAGGGCGCTCTGCATCTGCGCGAACACCGTGGTTGCGCCGAACAGCATCGCGGCGACACCGGCCAGTGAGGGCAGGATGCCGCTGCGCTCGATGCGGCTGGCCGCCACCGCAGTCTGCACCGCCGTCGCGGCCTCGGCACCGATGGCCGATTGGAGCTGCTGCGCGATCTGGCCCTGGGCCGCGTCCTCGCCGAGTGCAAGGCCGACGATGGTCACCGCGACGATGACCACCGGCGCGACCGAGAACAGCGTGAAGAACGCCAATGCCGCCGCGTGCATGAAGGACTGCGCGTCCAGCCAGATGTGCAGGGTGTCCTTCAGCATTGCGAACCAGTATTCCGCGAGTCTGCGCATCGCCTTGCATCCTGTTTCGATCTGGGGGCGCCGGCGGGAAAACGGGCACCCAAGCCGCGCAAAGGATGTTCTACCATTCAAGCTTCGGTTTCTGCCAGTGTCCCGCCCTGATGTCTCGAGATCCAAGCCGCCTGTTCCTGCTCGTCTGCGCCGGGCTGACCATTGCGGCATGCGCGTCGCCGCCTCCGCCTGTCTATCGCAGTGAAACGTTCCAGCCGGAATCGCCCTTCATGACCTGGATCGCTCGCGATCCGGCCGGCGCCTGCGAACTCGGCAAGCGCGCCTTGCTGAGCCAGGGTTACCAGATCGACGATGCCAACCCGACACGCATCCGCGGCGAGAAGTTCTTCCAGCCCGCATCCGACAGGGGCGTGACGCTGAGCATCACGCTGTTCTGCCTGCCGAGCAGCCTCGGCGCCGCGGTCTACGCCAATGGCCTCGAGACGCGCTACGAGCTGAAATCGGCGGCCAGCAGTACCGCGGTCAACGTCGCCGGCATCGGCGGCATCTCGCTGCCGTGGGCGTCCGACAAGGAGGCGCTGGTCAAGGTGGGCGAGGAGACGATCGCCGATGCCGACTTCTACAAGCGCCTGTTCGGCCTGATCGAGGGCCTGGCCAGCGGCACGACACCGTCGCCGGTGACCAGCACGGCGGAGAACTAGCCCGCCGGCCTGGCGGCATTTTGCCGGCTCATGCCGCATCGACGCGATACACCCGCGCCTCGAAGGGCCGCAGCACGAGCTGCGTGGCTGATGGATGGACCGGCACGTCGTGGTTCGCCAGCACCAGCGCGTCGTGCCGCAGGGACAGCCGAAGATGCCGGTAGCGTGCGGTGCGCCGCGTCAGATTGCACAGGATCAGGAAGCCCTGCCCGTCAAGCATGCGGGTGTAGGCATAGATCTGGCGATTGCGCTCGAGCAGCAGTCCGTACCTGCCATGGACGAGGGCCGGCTCGGCAGCGCGCAGGGCGATCAGGCGGCGATAGAAGTGCAGCACCGAGGTGCTGGCAGCACGCTGTGCGGCGACATTGACGTCGCGGTATTCCGGATTGACCCGCAGCCACGGTGTGGCGGTGCTGAAGCCGGCGTTCTCGCTGTCGTCCCACGGCATGGGGGTGCGGGCGTTATCGCGGGCGGTGAGCGCCAGTTCGGCCAGGATGTGGTCGTCGTCGTGCCCCTCGGCCCGCATCTGCGCGATGCGATTGCGCGCGAAGACATCGTCGAATTCGGCCAGGTCATGGAACACAGTATTGGCCATGCCCAGTTCCTGGCCCTGGTAGATGAAGGGCGTGCCCTCCATCAGGAAGTACATCGTCGCCAGCGCCGTGGCGCTCGCGTGACGATGGCGCTGGGGGGCGCCCCAGCGCGACACCACCCGCGGCAGATCGTGGTTTTCCAGATAGAGCGCGTTCCAGCCGCGGTCATGCAGCGTCCGCTGCCAGCGCGTGAAGATCTTCTTGATGCCGACCACGTCGAGTTCGGCATGAGGGTCGCGCGACCACAGCGTCCAGTGTTCGAACTGCAGGATCATGCTCAGCCGGCGCCGCGCCGCGCCCACCCATTCCACCGCCTCGTCGGGCGACACGCCGTTCGTCTCGCCGACCGTCATAGCGCAGCTTGTGCGGGTTGGGCAGGTCGGGCAGGCCAGGGGCCTTCTTCAGGTGGCTGATCGCGTCGATGCGAAAGCCGTCGATGCCCTTGTCGAGCCACCATCGGACCATCTCGTACATCGCGCCGCGCAGTGCCGGGCTCTCCCAGTTGAGGTCGGGCTGCCGCTCGGAGAACAGGTGCAGGAAGTACTGGCCGGTCGTCGGGTCGAGCTTCCAGGCGGAGCCTTCGAAGATGCTTGCCCAGTTGTTCGGTTCGCGCCCGTTGCGGCCGTCGCGCCAGATGTACCAGTCGCGCTTCGGGTTGTCTCGGGAGGAGCGCGACTCGATGAACCACGGATGCTCGTCGCTGCTGTGGTTGAGGACCAGGTCCAGGATCACCCGCATGCCGCGCCGATGGGCTTCGTCAAGCAGGCGATCGAAGTCGGCCATGGTGCCGAACTCGGCCATGATGTCCCGATAGTCGCTGATGTCGTAGCCGTTGTCGTCGTTCGGCGACCGGAAAATCGGGCACAGCCAGATCACATCGATGCCGAGCCACGACAGGTAGTCGAGGCGCGCAGTGACGCCTTCGAGATCGCCGATGCCGTCACCATCGGAGTCCATGAAACTGCGCGGATAGATCTGATAGACCACCGCCTCCTGCCACCACCGTCGCTTCATGTCTTGCGCCTCCGGTCGGCCCACCATCGGAAACGTCGAATTCTATTGCGCGGTGACCGATGGCGGACGATCGGTGACGATGGAGAGGGCATAATCGGACACCGATCAGATGCGCGTCGCACCAACAGCGACAGGCGGACTCCAAGGGATGCAAGAAGCGGGGGAGACAGGAGATGAGGGAGAAACAAACGAGTGTGCGCGGAGTGAACCTGGGCGGATGGCTCGTGCTCGAAAAATGGATGGTTCCGAGCCTCTTCGCGGGACTGGCCGCGACCGACGAAACGAGTTGGTGCGTCGAGATGGGTGAAGGCGCAGGCGACAGGCTGCGTGCGCACTGGAACGACTTCATCACGCGGGACGATTTCCAGTGGATCGCCGAGCGCGGCCTCAACGCGGTCCGCATCCCCTTCGGACACTGGGTCTTCGGTGCCGACTATCCTTACCACCGCAGCTATGGCGACAGCCGCTACCCCTTCGTGACGGGGGGCATCGAGGTACTGGACCGTGCCATGGAGTGGGCCCACGAGTTCGGTCTGCGGGTGGTGCTCGATCTGCACGCCGCGCCTGGCTGCCAGAACGGATTCGATAACGGGGGCATCAAGGACGTGTGCGAATGGCACACGCGGCCCAGATACCGGGAGCATTCTCTCGGTCTGCTCGAGCGCATGGCGCAGCGCTACCGTAACCATCCGGCGCTATACGCGATCGAGGTGCTCAACGAACCGCGCTGGGATGTGCCCACCGATTACCTGAAGGCCTTCTATCTGGACGCTTACGCGCGCATTCGCCGTCACTGTCCGGCCGAGCGCGTCGCGGTGATGTTCCACGACGGCTTCCGCTCCTTCCGCGAGTATCAGTGCCTGTTGAAGGGGCCGGAGTTCGCCAACGTGATCTTCGACGTGCATCGCTACCAGTGCTTCGCACGCGAAGACATCGACATGGACATCTATGGTCACATGCTCAAGGCGATCGACGATTGGCGCCGCGAGGGCGAAGAGATCGAGGCTGAACTCGGGCTGCCCAGCGTATGCGGCGAATGGAGCCTGGGCATGGACCTGCAGGAGGTGTCGCTGTGGGCCGAAGGCCCCTTCAACAGTGCGCTGGACGGACTCGATCCCTTCCAGCGCGCGGTGGCCTTCCGCGGCTACGCTGCGGCCCAACTCGGCACCTTCGAGAATCTGCTGGGCTGGTTCTTCTGGAGCTATCGGACCGAAAGCACCCCCGCGTGGTGTCTGCGGGAGGCGGTCGAGCGAGGCTGGCTCCCGTCGCATTTCGGGTGACGACGATGAGATGCGCTCAGCCGGCGTGGCGTTCCGGGCGGCGAGGCCTGCTGACAGCGTTCGCGGCACTGGTGTTGCTGGGTGCCGCATCGCCGGCGTCGGCCGCGACGCAGCCGCCCATGCAATGGCAGGGCGCCGCCTTCGAGGGCGACCGTGCTGCGCTGGCGACACTTGCGGCCGCCGGCGCGAAGGTCGTCCGGGTGTATAGCGAGTCGAGCGTCTGGGTGCTCGACGAGGCGCAACGGCTCGGGCTCAAGGTGGTCATGGGACTGTGGGTCGGCCACCCGCGGCTCGGGTTCCGGCTCGATGACGCGGAGGCGGTGCGCCGGCAGGAGCAGTCCATCCGCGACTTCGTGCTCCGCAATAAGGCGCATCCGGCGCTGCTGGCCTGGGGGGTCGGTAACGAAGTGGAGCTTGGACAGGCCGATCCCTTGCCGGCCTGGCGCGAGGTCGATCGGCTGGCTGGCATCGTCAAGGCACTGGATCCCGCGCATGCGACGATGATGACCGTCTCCGACAACAGCGACGAGAATCTGCGCAGGCTGGCGGATTGCTGCAAGCGAGCCGACATCCTGGGTATCAACGTCTACGCGGGCTCGCTGTTCGAGATCCTGCCCCGTCTGCGCGCTGCCGGGATCTCGCGGCCGGTGGTGATCGCCGAGTTCGGCCCGATCGGGCAATGGCAGGCCGGACGCAAGCCCTGGGGGGCGCCGGTCGAGCCGACGAGCAGCGAAAAGGCCGCCTATTTTCGCGACGCGCTGGCATTTCTCGGGCGCCAGGCCGGGGTGATGGGCGCCTTTCCCTTCCTGTGGGGCGCCAAGCTGGAACAGACCGAAACGTGGCACGGATTGCTGCTTGCCGACGGCAGCCTGACGGCGATGACCGATGCCTTGAGCGCCGCATGGGGGCGACCGGTGTCCGAACCGGCCCCGAGCATTCGCGGTATCGGCATCGCAGCCGATGAATTCGCGCCGCGTCAGGAGATTTCGGCTGGTGTCGATGCCGTGTCGTTCGACGGCTCGCCGCTGCAGACCGAATGGAAGGTGTTGACCGAGAGCGTGGGTCGCCGGCCCGATTCCGATTACGAGCCGCCCCCCGTCCGCATCGCGGTCCGGTTCCTGCATCAGGATGCGGCGAGCGCGCGCTTCGTCGCCCCCGAGCGTCCCGGTGCGTACCGGCTTTACATGACCATCCGCGACCGCAACGGCAAGGTTGCCACCGCCAATCTTCCCTTCCTCGTGCGCTGAAGCGGTTCCGAGCGCTCGCGCGCCACCAAGGCGAACGGCCGGCACGGTGCTGTGCGCGGCGGATGTCAGGGCACGACCATCAGTGGGAAGGGATCAACGTCCCCCAGTCCGTTCGCCGACCTGTTCCCAAGTGTGTCGCCTGACAGCACGTTCGTCGGAGCCGGCTATCTGCTCGTTCGGGAACGCTACCGTAGGCGCGCCGATGATGACCGAAAAGTCGCCGACCGACGTGTCGATGGTCGAGTACCGACCCCATGAACGCTGCAAATTGTGCGCGTAGGTAAGACGAGGCGTTGAAGCCGGAGAAATGGAAGTCCTGGTTGACGGATCTTCTGTTCGCGTGGCTGCGATCGTGCCGGGTTCGAACGGTTCGGCGGCGCATCAAGCGACTGCGTCTACGAAGGATCAACGCGGTCTGGGGACGCACCTAAGGCCGAATCAGGCGTACGAGGGCGATACGCGACATACATCCTTTCACGTTATGTAGATTGTATTTGCTGAGTCCTGGCGGCAATGCTACGCTGCGCAGCACCCCGACCCTTCGGCGCCTGATGTCAGGCGTTGCAAATGATCCGCTGCCACCTCTCCACCCTGATGCATCGCGACAAGCTGCGCATTGCCGATGTCGCACGGCTCACCGGGCTCAATCGCAGTACGGTCGCCGCCCTGTGCCGCAACACCGCGACGCGAATCGAGCTCCCGGCGGTCGATCGCCTGTGCGCGCTGTTTCGCTGCTCCGTCGGTGACTTGCTCGAGTTCGTGGCCGACGACGCGGCGAGAGCAGCATGAGCATGGGGCCGTCGCGCTGGCACGTCATTGCCGAATCCAACTTCGCCTGGGAGCGTGAAGCGCTCGACTGGTTGCGCGCACAACTGCCCGACCGCGAGCCTTGGCACGTCTGGAGCAACTTCGAGTTCATCGACGATCAGGGCAAGGTCAACGAGGTTGACGCCCTGGTGCTGTCGCCCCCCGGCCTCTTTCTGGTCGAGATCAAAAGCCGTCCCGGCAGGGTGTCGGGGGATGCGCACTCGTGGACCTGGGTGACCGACGGCCACGCCCGCACCGTCGACAACCCGCTGCTGCTCGCCGACCGCAAGGCCAAGCGGCTCGCCAGCCTGCTGCGCCGGCAGCCGGCCATCGCCAAGGCCAAGATCCGATTACCCTTCGTCGAGCCGCTGGTGTTCCTGTCCGCGACTGCGCTCGACTTCCAGCTCGCCGGCTCCGCCGCAGCCGGCGCCTATCGGCGCGGACGGCCCGGTGTCGAGGGCGATGACGGCATCGTCGGTGCGCTGACGCAGGGGCTGCGGGGGCTGATCCGTCACCCGGTCGAGCATCAACAGGCGCGGGCGATCACCCGCGGGCTCACCGAAGCCGGCGTGCGGCCCTCCAACAAGCACCGCCAGATCGGCGACTACGAGCTGGTCAAGCTCGTCGCAGAGGGCGAGGGCTACCAGGACTGGCAGGTGCGCCACGTCAGCGTCGATACGGTGCAGCGTCGGGTGCGCATCTACACCATCGCCACCGCCTCCAGCCCGGAAGAGCGTGGCGCCCGTGCCCGCCAGGCCCGCCGCGAGTTCGAGGTGCTCGAAGGCATCGAACACCCCGGCATCCTGCGCTGCAACGATTACAAGGACAGCGAGCTCGGGCCGGCGCTCATCTTCGACCACGACCCGGCCTCTGTCCGTCTCGACCACCTGATCCGCGAGCGTGGCCAGCACCTCACGGTGGACCAGCGCCTGCAACTGGTGCGCGACATCGCCGAAGCGCTCAAGTATGCCCATGGCAAGCGCCTGTACCACCGTGCCCTCGGGCCGCAGAGCGTGCTCGTGCGCGAGGATGGCAGCGTGCTCAAGGTGCAGTTGATGAACTGGCAGACCGCCGCTCGCGATGTCGAGGCCGACGACACCGTGCATCGCACCACCGGCACTCAGCACGTCGCAGCCTGCGTCGAGGATCCTGGCCGCGTTTATCTCGCGCCGGAAACCACGCGTGCAGACCCGGCCCACGGCGCCGAGCTCGATGTGTTCTCGCTCGGCTGCCTCACCTGGCTGATCTTCAGCGGCCGCCCGCCGGCTTCGAACACGCTGGAGCTGGCCGTCAAGCTGCGCGAAGGGCAGGGCCTGCGTCTGTCGGACGTGATGGACGGCTGCGGCAAAAAGCTGCAGGAGCTGGTCCAGTACGCCACCCATCCCGATGTGCTCGCTCGCTACGACACCATCCAGGGCTTTCTGGCCGACCTCGAAGCCGTCGAGGACGAACTCACCACACCCGATCCCGAAGCCACCGTCGACCCGAGCGACGCCGTCAAGGGCGACCGGCTCCAAGGGGGATTCACCGTCGTCACCCGGCTGGGGCGCGGTTCGTCCAGCGTCGCGCTGCTCGTGCAGCAGGACGACAGCGGCGAGGAGTTCGTCCTCAAAGTCGCCAACGACCTTGCCCACAGCGACAACCTGCAGGCCGAAGGCGAGGCGCTGGCCAAGCTGCGCCACCCCAACATCGTCGAGTACCGCCAGACTCTGCAGATCGCCGGCCGCACCGCCCTGCTGCTCAAGAGTGCGGGCAAGGACACCCTGGCGGAGAAGCTTCGGGATGGCCGCCTGTCGCTCGACCTGCTGCGCCGCTTCGGCGAAGAACTCATCGAGGCAGTACGCCACATCGAGGACATGGGCGTCATTCACCGCGACATCAAGCCCGACAACATCGGCATCAGCGGTGGGCGGGGCGGCAAGCTGCAGCTCGTGCTGTTCGACTTCTCGCTGTGCCGCACCCCGGCAGAAAACCTCACTGCCGGCACGCCACCTTACCTCGACCCGTTCCTGCCGCTGCGACCCGGCAAGCGCTGGGATCTCTACGCCGAGCGCTTCGCCGTGGCGGTCACGCTCTACGAGATGGCGGTCGGCAAGGCGCCGCGCTGGGGCGACGGTGCCAGCTCACCGGCGGTGGTGGATGGCGAGCTTGCCTTCGAAACCGGTGTGTTCGATCCCGCCATTCGCGGCCCGCTCGACAAGTTCTTCTCGCGTGCGCTGGCCCGCGACTATCGCGAGCGCTTCGACAACGCCGAAGACATGTTGCGCGACTGGCGGCGGGTGTTCGAGGTGTTGTCCACCAGCCACCCCGCCACGGTTCAGGGCTTCGAGTCGATTGCCTTCGCTGCCACGGGCGAGACCACCATGATCGAGCTCGGTTACAGCCTCGAGGCGCGTGACGTGCTCGAGCGCATGAGCATTCACGACGTGCGCGAGCTGCTTGCGGTCGATCGCATCCGCTTCCGCTACCTGCGCGGCGTGGGCGACAGGATCCGCAAGGAGATCCGCCTCAAGGCCAAGGAGCTCGCACGGCTGCGTCCGGACCTCACCCAGGGTCGTGGCACCTTGCACGAGACGGAGGAGGGCGGCAGCAAGGCCACGGACAAGCTCGCCATCAGCATCAACGAACTCGCCCGTCAGTTGCTGCCGCGGCGCCCGGCCGGCGACGACCGCCCGGAAGAGGCCGCGCTCGCCTTCTTCCTCGGTCTCGAAGAGGAAGACCTCGGCGACGCCGCTCCTGTTGGCCAGCCCCGCACCCCGCTGTGCCCCGCCGGCACCTGGCCGGCCCTTGGCGAGGCGGCGACGGCCTGCGGGCTTGACCGCAAGGCGCTCACCGACGCGCTGGTCAAGGCCCGCGAGCGCTGGCTCAAGAATCCCGCCTTCACCGAACTGCGCAACCAGCTCGACACCCTGCTGCACGGTCAAGGGCAGGTTATGACCAGCATTGAGGCCGCGCTCGCCCTGCTGGCGCTGCGTGGTTGCGCCGAGCAAGGTGACGACGAGCGCCTGCGCCTGTCCAGCGCCGTGCTGCGCGCCGCGCTGGAAGCCGAGAGCCACCTCGAAAGGCCTCGCTTCGAGCTCTTCGACCATGCGGCCACGCCGCTCATCGCCACCAGCGCCGCCTGGGCGGACTACGCCCGTCAGCTCGGCGCCGTGGCCGACGCCAGCGCGCTGGCCGACCCGCTGCTGCCACCCGCCCGCGTGCTGCAGGCGCTCGAAGGCATCCACGCTCCGCAGCCGGTGGACGACGACGCCCCCGAATCGCTGCGGGCCACCCCTTCGGCACGTCTGCTGCGTCTGGCGACCGCGGCTTCGCGCACCGCGGCGCTGTCCAGCCGGCAGGAAATCTACCCGCGCAACATGCCGGCCCTGCAGGCGCTGCGTCAGTCCCTCGGTGCCCTGGTCAGCCTCAAGGATCTCGAAGTTGGCGACCTCAAGGCCCGCGTGCGCGGCCGCTACCCCGAGGCCGAGCCCTTGCCCGACCGCCCCGTGCTCGACCGCCTGCTCGAAGAGGTCGACGCCCCCTTCCGCTGGGACGACGCAGCGCGCCTCTACCGCCGCCTCCAGTCGGGCACCACCAGCGGGGGCACCACGTCATTTCAGCGCCTCACCACCGTCGATGGTCTGGCGCTGGCCGATGCCGCGTTGCAGGGCGCCCAGGCGCTCGAAGACCGCCTGCAGCGCAACCTGCGCCAGGGCGGGCTGCTGGTGCTGTGCGTCGAGCCCCGCCTTGCCGTGCGTGCGGAGGTCGAGCTGCTGCGCCGCTTCGGCGCGGGCGCGACGGCGGCCGGCGGGCTCGCTCGCTTCAGCTTCGACGCCCTGATGATCCAGGCCTTGCGCGAGCAGGCCGAAGCCCTGCGCATCGACTGGAACGTCATCCTGCGCGCAGACGGCGCCGCCCACGACAGCCGCGACTGGGCCAACTTGCAGCGCCTGGTGCAGCGCACGCTGCCCGGGCTGCGCGATCGCCTGCTCGGCAGCGCCGACCCGGTCCTGCTCACCAGCCCCGGCCTGCTCGCCCGCTACGGGCTGATGGGCCTCGTCTCCGAGCTCGAAGCCCAGGTCGGCCGTCCCGGCTGCACACCTGCGCTGTGGCTGCTGCTGCCCACCCGCCGCCAGGGCCTGCCGATGCTCGACGGCGTGCCGGTGCCGCTGGTCCACGCCAGCGCTGCCACTGATGTTCCGCAGTCCTGGATCGAGAACCGCCATCGGGCCTTGTCCGAGCCAACGAACATTCCTTCCGTGAGCTAGACTAAGACTTAGCTCACCTGGCTGCGGAGGCCACCATGCAGATCGTCAACATTCACGAGGCCAAGACCCACCTGTCGCGCCTGCTCGAGATCGTCGAACGCGGCGAGGAGGTCGTCATCGCCCGCGCCGGACAGCCGGTCGCCACGCTCGTGGCCTACCGCCCCCCGCGCCGCAAGATCGCCCCGCCCGGCAGCATGAAAGGCCGCGACTGGCAGATGGCCGACGACTTCGACGCGCCGATCGACGCGCTTTTCTCCGTCTTCCAGGACGAGGACGGCGCCCAGCGATGAGGCTTCTGCTCGATACCCACTACGCCCTCTGGTGGCAGACCGGAGATCCGCGCATCACCGAGGAGGTCCGCCAATTGGTCGATGCCGCCGACGAGGTCCTCGTCAGCCGCGTGTCGCTGTGGCAACTCACCATCAAGGCCGGGCTGGGCAAGCTCCGCATCGATCTGCCGGTGTTCGCCGAGCAGGTCGAAGCCATGGGCTTCGCCTGGCTGCCGATCGACAACGCGCACATCCTCAAGCTCGCCGAGTTGCCCAGCGTCGACGATCACCGCGATCCCTTCGACCGCCTGCTCGTCGCGCAGTCCCTGGCCGAGCCGCTGATCCTGCTCACCGTCGACGCCAAGCTCGCCCGCTACGGCAGCACCGTCCGCGTCGTCTGATTCCTGCAGTCTTCGTTCACAGGCCCACATCGTCGTGATCCACGCCCCGCAACTCCTCGCCGACCTCACCCGCCAGCTCAAGCGCCTCGAAGACGACCTGCGCAGCCGCATCGCCGAGCTGCCCGAGCTCGACGCCGCGCTGCGAGCCGAATGGCAGGCCGCCCGCGATGCCGACCGTTGCGCCGAGCCCTTCGAGAGCTGGGGCGACCAGGTCATCACCCAGGCCGGGGTGCATTGGCTGCTGTCCTGCGTTTTCCTGCGTTTCATCGAAGACAACCAGCTCGTCGACCGCCCCTGGCTGTCCGGCACGCCGGACTCGGGTAGGCTCGCGCTCGCGCGTGACCGTCACGAAGCCTACTTCCGCGTCCATCCGCTCGAATCCGACCGCGACTACCTGCTCGCCGCCTTCCGCGAGGCCGGCACCCTGCACGGCCTGCAGACCTTCTTCGACGAGGCGCACAACCCGGTCTTTCGGCTGGGCATCAGCGGCGACGCGGCGATGGCGCTGCGCCAGTTCTGGCAGGCGGTCGACCCGGCAAGCGGGGCGCTGGTGCACGACTTCACCGACCCCGAGTGGGACACCCGCTTCCTCGGTGACCTATATCAGGAGCTGTCGGAGGCCACCCGCAAGCGCTACGCCCTGCTGCAGACGCCCGAGTTCGTCGAAGAATTCATCCTCGACCGCACGCTCACTCCGGCCATCCGCGAGTTCGGCTGCCAGACCGCGCGCATGATCGATCCGACCTGCGGGTCGGGCCACTTCCTGCTCGGCGGCTTTCACCGCCTGGTGGCGGAATGGCAGCGCCGCGAGCCCGGCCGCAACCCGCGCGACATCGCGCAGAAGGCGCTCGATGCGGTGGCCGGCGTGGATCTCAATCCCTTCGCGGTGGCCATCGCGCGCTTCCGCCTGCTGGTGGCGGCGCTCAAGGTGTGCGAGGTGCGCCGGCTGGCTGATGCGCCCAACCTCAGGCTGCACGTCGCGATCGGCGACAGCCTGCTGCACGGCCCGCGCTTCGGCTTCAAGGAAACCGAGGACATGTTCCAGCGTGCCGACGACTACGCCGACACCGGCCTCGCGCACGCTTTCGCCAGCGAGGATCTCTCTGAAGTGCAGAAGATCCTCGGCCGCCAGTACCACGCCGTGGTCGGCAACCCGCCCTACATCGTGGTCAAGGACGCGGCGCTGAACCAGGCCTACCGCCGGCGCTACGTCAGTTGCCACATGAAGTATTCGCTCGGATGCCCCTTCACGGAGCGCTTTTTCGAGCTGGCGCAGACCGGGCGCGATGGCGAGGGAGACGTGACAAAAGCGGGCTTCGTCGGCCTGATCACCGCGAACAGCTTCATGAAGCGCGAGTTCGGTTCCAAGCTCATCGAGCAGGTGCTGCCTGCGCTGGACCTCACCCACGTCATCGAC
>SHNC01000158.1 GCA_004295105.1 Betaproteobacteria bacterium
CGAGGCTTTTTTTTGCCCGCTGCACCGGCCGTGCCGTCGCCGCCCGCGGCATCGCGTCGCGCACATGCGGCGTCGTGTGCCGTCATCACGCCGGCGTCACCATGCGGTCACCGCCACTCGCGGCGTCATCGCCCGCATCGTCGTCCGCCTCCTCGCCGAGGAAGCCGCCGCTCTGGTGCGCCCACAAGCGCGCGTAGAGGCCGCCCTTCGCCAGCAGGCTGCGGTGATCGCCCTCCTCGACGATGCGTCCCCGGTCCATCACCACCAGCCGGTCCATGGCGGCGATGGTCGACAGCCGGTGCGCGATCGCCACCACCGTCTTGCCTTCCATCAGCCGGTACAGACTGACCTGGATCGCGGCCTCGACCTCGGAGTCGAGTGCGCTGGTGGCCTCGTCGAGCAGCAGGATGGGCGCGTCCTTGAGCATCACCCGGGCGATGGCGATGCGCTGGCGCTGACCGCCCGACAGCTTCACGCCGCGCTCCCCGACATGCGCGTCGTAGCCCTGGCGGCCCTTGGGGTCGGTCAGGGTCTGGATGAAGTCGTGCGCCTCGGCGCGCCTGGCCGCAACGATCATCTCGGCGTCGCTCGCGTCGGGGCGGCCGTACAGGATGTTGTCGCGCACCGAGCGGTGCAGCAGCGAGGTGTCCTGGGTGACCATGCCCACCTGCGCACGCAGGCTGTCCTGGGTGACGTGGGCGATGTCCTGGCCGTCGATCAGGATGCGCCCCTGCTCGATGTCGTAGAAGCGCAGCAGCAGATTCACCAGCGTCGATTTGCCGGCACCGGAGCGCCCGACCACGCCGATCTTCTCGCCGGGGCGGATCGTCAGCGAGAAGTCGTCGATGACCCTGCGCGCCTGCGGTCCGGTGGCGCCATAGCTGAAGCTCAGCTTCTCGAAACGGATCTCGCCCTCGCGTACCCGCAGCGGTGTCGCATCCGGACGGTCGCGCACGAGCTGGCGACGCGACAGGGTGTTGATGCCGTCCTGCACCGTGCCGACGTGCTCGAACAGCGAGGCCATTTCCCACATCACCCAGTGCGACATGCCGTTCAGCCGCAGCGCCATGGCGGTGGCCGCCGCCACCGCGCCGACCCCCACCTCGCCGCGGCTCCACAGCCACAGCGCGACACCGCCGGTGCTCAGGATCAGCAGCATGCTGAGCGTGTGGTTGACGACTTCGATGCCGCTCACGAGGCGCATCTGCCCATGCACGGTGACCATGAACTCGCGCATCGCCGAGCGCGCGTAGGCGGCCTCGCGCCCCGCATGCGAGAACAGCTTGACCGTGGCGATGTTGGTGTAGGCGTCGGTGATGCGCCCGGTCATCAGCGAGCGCGCGTCGGCCTGGGCACGCGACACGCGCGACAGGCGCGGCACGAACCAGCGCAGTGCGAGGCTGTAGAGGCCCAGCCAGGCGAGGAAGGGCAGCAGCATCCAGGTGGCGAAGCTGCCGACGACCGCGGCGATGGTGACGAAGTAGATCACCACGAAGACCAGGATGTCGGTCAGGATCATCACCGTGTCGCGCACCGCCAGCGCGGTCTGCATCACCTTGGCGGCGACGCGGCCGGCGAATTCGTCCTGGTAGAAGCTCATGCTCTGGCCGAGCATCACGCGGTGGAAGTTCCAGCGCAGCCGCATCGGGAAATTCCCCGCCAGCGTCTGGTGCTTGAGCATGGTCTGCAGCGCCACCAGCACGCTGCTGCCGAGGATGATGGCAGCCAGCAGCAGCAGCCGGCCTCCCTCCTCGTCCCACAGGCGCGACGGCTCGACGCGCGCCAGCCAGTCCACGACGCGGCCCAGCATCGCGAACAGCAGCGCCTCGAACGCGCCGATGGTGGCGGTGAGCAGCGTCATCGCCAGGATGAAGGGCCGCATGCCGGCCGTGCCGGCCCAGAGGAAAGCGAAGAAGCCGCGCGGCGGCAGCGTCGGCGGCGAGTCGGGATAGGGATCGACCCGGCTTTCGAAGAATCTGAACACGTTGAAGGACCTAGGATTCTGGGTTGTCGGCGGTGCCGGCCGTCGGCTGCGCCCGATGGAAGCGGTAGCGGCCCCGTCCGGCGCGCTTCGCCTGGTAGAGCGCGCCGTCGGCATGGCGCAGCAGGGTTGCGCTGTCCATGCCGTCATCCGGATAGAGCGCGATGCCGACCGACCCCGCCACCTGCGCCGACCCGTCGGCCAGATCGAAGGGCCGCTCCAGCATGGCGCACAGCCGGCGGGCGACGTCCTCGACCTCGGCCGCCGAGCCTGCCTCCTGCAGGATCACGGCGAACTCGTCACCGCCCAGCCGCGCCACCGTGTCCGATGCGCGCACGCAACAGGCCATGCGGCGGCCGGCTTCCACCAGCAATGCATCGCCGGCGGCATGGCCGAGCCTGTCGTTGACCTCCTTGAAGAAGTCCAGATCCACCAGCAGCACGGCGAACCTGCGCCCGTGTCGCGCGGCGAGCGCGACGGCCTCGTCCAGGCGGTCGTGCAGCAGGCCGCGATTGGGCAACCCGGTGAGCGCATCGTGATCGGCGCGGAACTGCATCTGCGCCTCGGCTTCCTTGCGCCGGGTGATGTCGGCGAAGGTGGCCACGTAGCCGCCGTCGGTCGCCATGCGGGTGATCGACAGCCGCTGCGGATACACGCTGCCGTCCTTGCGCCGGTTCCACAACTCGCCCTCCCAGCGTCCGCTTTGCGCCAGGCTGCGCCACATCTCGGCGTAGAACGCCTCGTCATGGCGGCCGGACTTGAGCAGGCCGGGATTGCGGCCGACGACCTCGGACGCCGCATAGCCGGTGATGGCGCTGAAGGCCGGATTGACCTCGACGATCGTGCCCACCGGATCGGTCACGATCATGCCTTCGGCGGCGCTCTCGAACACAGCGCGGTGACGCGCCTCGCTCTCCTGCAGCAGGGCCTGGGCGTCGCGCCGCTCGGCGACCTCGCGCTCCAGCCGGGCATTGCTGTCGGCCAGCGCGCGGGTACGCGCGGCGATCACGGCTTCCTGATCGCGCGCCAGGCGCTCGGCCGCCAGCAGCCTGCGGCGGTTGAGGAGGAGCATGCGATGCGCGAGCGCACCGGAAATCAGGAACGCGGCGAGATACAGCACCGTCACATGGCGCCGCTCTTCGCCGCGCACGCCGAGCAGACGCTGCGCGGGCATCGTCACCGAGATGCCGCCGCGAATGTCGCCGACCCGGTACCCCTGCGACTCGTGGCATTGCAGGCAGGCCTCGCCGGCGATCAGCGGCGCCATGTAACGCACCACCGCCTGCGCGCCTTCGCCGACGAGACCGACGACCTCCTTGCGCCCCTGTTCGAACGACGCCAGCGCGTCCGCCTCCCAGGGATCGGGGCCGTTGGTCGGCCGCACGGGCTTCAGGCTGGTGATGTGGAGGCGAACGCCTTCGCTGCTTTGCGCCAGTTCCGCGATCTGGCGGGTCATGTAGGCCGGGTTGACCATGGTCAGCACCTGACCGTCGGTAGTGATGACGTCGCGGGCGGGATGCTCCAGGTAAGGGTTGGGCGGCGTGTGCGGGGTGACCGGCACATAGACGCCACCGTGGCGCGCATTCCACTCCCGCGTGCGTTCGATCAGGCTGAACAGGCCCGCGCCGCGTTCGCGCGCCATCGCCTCGATGCGATTGTCGATGCGCTCGAGATCGTCGGCGAAGAGCACTGCACAGATGAGCGCCGACAGCAGCCAGGCAAGCGCCACCTGCAGCCGGTAGGCCCTGTCGCGCATGTGGATGCCCGCAAGCTGGTTCATGGCCGCATTCTAGCGACGGGGGGCGATCCCACACAGGAAGCCCCGCACGCGCAGCGCTTCGATCGGCATGCGGACAACGGCAATCGGGCGGGGACCGCGCCTCGCACCGGACGATCGAAGGCCGACCGCGAAGCCGCGGCCCGCAAAAGACGCAGCCGGCTCGGGGCCGGCTGCGGTACAGACTGACCGGGCGAGAGCCGCCCGGAGGGGATCGCAGCGGCTCAGATCTTGCCGACCAGATCCAGCGACGGCGCCAGGGTGGCTTCGCCCGGGGTCCACTTGGCGGGGCAGACTTCGCCCGGGTGCGAGGCCACGTACTGAGCAGCCTGCACCTTGCGCAGCAGTTCCTTGGCGTCACGGCCGATGCCCAGGTCGTGGATTTCGGCGACCTTGATCTCGCCTTCCGGGTTGATCACGAAGGTGCCGCGCAGCGCCAGGCCTTCTTCCTCGATCATGACGTCAAAGTTGCGGCTGATGGTACCGGTGGGGTCGCCGATCATCGGGTACTTGATCTTCTTGATCGTGTCCGACGCGTCGTGCCAGGCCTTGTGCGTGAAGTGGGTGTCGGTCGACACCGAGTAGCACTCAACGCCCAGCTTCTGGAATTCGGGGTACACATCCGCCAGGTCGCCGAGTTCGGTCGGGCACACGAAGGTGAAGTCGGCGGGGTAGAAGAACACGACCGACCACTTGCCGAGCAGGTTCTCTTCGGAGACCGGGACGAACTTGCCATTGTGATAGGCATTCGCCTTGAAGGGTTTGATTTTGCTGTTGATCAGGGGCATTGCATATCCTCCGGGTGGTTGATGGCACTGCGTGGTGAGAATCGACGGGACGAAGTGTAGCCTCGGGCGCTAGATTGCTCTAATTGATTGTCGAGATATCGACGATTGAATGATCCTATCGAAGGATCTCGCGCTCACGCCCCGGCTCCAGACTTCTGTTCATCTGGAGCCGGATTGCTTGATTTCAAGCCTCGGCCAGATGACGCCGCACCGAGATCGCCGCGCCGAGCCAGCCCAGGAAGGTGGCGAAGACCACGATCGCGGCCGACTCGGGCAGGCCGGGTCCGCTCAGCGCGAACACCGCGCCATAGGACTCCGCCAGCGCGGCGACCGGCGCCGCCAGTGCCTGCACGCCCAGCCACACGGTGCCGAGGGCGACCAGGCCGCCGAGCGCGCCCTGCAGGCCGCCGAACCAGTAGAACGGCCGGCGGATGAAGGGGTCGGTGGCGCCGAGCAGGCGGCTGACCTCGATCTCCTGGCGCTGGGTGAGGATCTGCAAGCGGATGGTGTTGAAGGTAACGATGACGAGCGCAAAGCCGAGCAGGCCGGCGAGCATCAGCACCGCCGAGCGGCCGAGGCCGAGCAGCGCGTGCAGGCGCTTGACCCAGGCCGAATCGAGTTGCACGTGCGCCACCCTGGGCCAGGCCTTCATCGTCTGCGCCAGGCGTTCGAACACTGCGGGATCCTCGCCGCGCGGCGCCACCACGAAGGCATCGGGCAAGGGGTTGGCGGTGAGTCCGCCGAGCACATCGCCGAGGCCGCCGCGCTGGAGCTGATGCAGCGCCTCGTCGCGCGGCACGAAGCGGTAGCTGGCGAGCGCCGGCTCCGCCCGCAGCCTGCGCTCGATGAGCGCGACGTCCGCGGCGCCGGCCTCCTTGTCGAGGAACAGGCTGATCTCCGGCGCGCCCGACACGCCGCGCGCCAGCGAGGCGACGTTGTCGAGCAGCAGATAGCCGCCGCCGGGCAGGGACAACGCGATACCGACGACCAGCGCCGACAGCAACGTACCCAGGGGCTGGCCGGCGAGGCGGCGCAGCGCCTGCAGGATCGCCCGGCCATGCAGGTAGAACCAGTTCATCATGCCGCCACCTCCACCGCCACGTCGTCCCCCACCAGCAGGCCCTTGCCCAGCACCAGGCGGCGCGGGCGACTGGCGGCGAACAGGCTGGCGTCGTGGGTCGACACCAGCACCGTGACGCCGGCCTCGTTGAACGAGCGGAACAGATCCGCGATGTCGTGCGCGTAGTCCGGATCGAGGTGTGCGGTGGGCTCGTCCGCGATCAGGATGGACGGACGGTTGACGATGGCCCGCGCGATCGCCACCCGCTGTTGCTCGCCGCCCGACAGGCCCGCCGGCCGCTCCTTGCCACGACCGTCGAGCCCCACGCGCTCGAGTGCGGCCGCCACGCGCCGCGCGGCATCACGCGGCGGGTGGCCGGTGATGACCAGCGGCAGCATGACGTTGTCGAACACGCTGCGGTCGTACAGCAGGCGGCTCTCCTGCAGCACCAGGCCGAGGTTGCGCCGCAGGTAGGGGATCGCCCGCCTGGGCAGGTGCGACACGTCCTGCCCGTTGATGCGCACGGTGCCGCTGGTGGGGCGCTCCATCACCGGAATGAGCTTCATCAGCGTGCTCTTGCCGGCGCCGGAGTGGCCCGACAGCACCACCAGTTCGCCGTGGCGAATCTCGAAACTGACCCCCGCGAGCGCCGTGTAGCCGCCGGGGTAACGCTTTACGACCTGGTCGAAGACGATCATGCGCGCCTGCCCGCCTCCGCACCGGACCTGACCGCGCCGGGGACCGGCTCGAACAGCGCATCGACGAATTCGCGCGCCTTGAACGGCTGCAGGTCGTCGATGCCCTCGCCGACGCCGATGAAACGCAAGGGCTTCGGGCACTGGCGCGCGATCGCCGCCAGCACCCCGCCCTTGGCCGTGCCGTCGAGCTTGGTGACCACCAGGCCGGTGACGCCGATCGCCTTGTCGAAGGCCTTGACCTGGGCCAGCGCGTTCTGGCCGATGTTGGCGTCGAGCACCAGGATCACCTCGTGCGGCCCGCTGGGCTCGGCCTTGGCGATGACGCGCCTGACCTTGGCGATCTCGTCCATCAGGTGCAGTTGCGTCGGCAGGCGGCCGGCGGTGTCGGCCAGCACCACGTCGATCCGGCGCGCACGCGCGGCGTTGATCGCATCGAAGATCACCGCCGCGGCGTCGCCGCCTTCCTGCGCCACCACGGTGACGTTGTTGCGCTCGCCCCAGGTCATCAACTGTTCGCGCGCCGCCGCGCGGAAGGTGTCGCCCGCCGCCAGCAGCACGCTCTTGCCCTGGGCCTGGAAGTACTTGGCGAGCTTGCCGATGGAGGTCGTCTTGCCCGAGCCGTTCACGCCCGCGATCATGATGATGTAGGGCGAATGGCCGGACACGTCGAGCGGCTGCTCGAGCGGCGCGATGATGGCGTGCAGCGCATCGGCCAGCGTCTGCTGCAACTGGTCCGCAGTCTCCAGCTTGTCACGCTTCCAGCGCGTGCGCAGCTCACCCAGCAGGTGCTGGGTGGCCTCGACGCCGCAATCGGCCATCAGCAACGTCGTTTCCAGCTCCTCGAGCAGGTCCTCGTCGATCTTGCGCCGGCCGAACAGGCTGGCAAGGCCGCCGCCGAGTTGCTGGCGGGTACGCGCCAGACCGGCTTTCAGGCGCTCGGCCCAGGAGCGCTTCGGCGCCGAAGCGGCTTCGGCTGCCGCGGCGACGGGGGATGATACGGGCGCGGACGGCAGCGCGGCGTCCGGTGCGGCGCTGGCAGCGCCGGTCTCGTCCACGGACGCGGACACATTGGCGGCGGGCCCTTCGGCCGCCGGTTCTGCAACCACCTCGTCGGCGGCGATGGATTCGGGCGGCGGCGTGGCCGTTCCGGCCTCGCCCGTGGTGCCGCGCTTTTTCTTCAAGAAACCAAACATGAAAGGCTCGAGTCAGAAGGATCGGTTCGCAAGGGCGCAGGACGCGCCTGAGCCGTGGGCACCCGGTCCCGATCACGTTAAGATGCGGCTCCGCATCGCGCCGGCGGCCACGCGCCAGCCCCTGCGAAGTGCCGCGGATTTTACCAGATGCAGGACACCCCCATGTTTCGCCAGACCTTTAGCCATGCCGCCGGCCGGGCACTGCTGATCGCCGCCGCCACGTTCGCGACGACGCCCTCGCACGCGAATCCCTTCGAGGCCACGCTGCCCAACGGCATGAAGGTGATCGTCAAGGAAGACCGCCGCGCGCCGTCCGTGGTGCACATGGTGTGGTACCGCAGCGGCGCGATGGACGAGCCCGATGGCGTGTCCGGCGTCGCCCACGTGCTCGAGCACATGATGTTCAAGGGCACGCGCAAAGTCGGCCCGGGCGAGTTCAACAAGCGCGTCGCCGCGGTCGGCGGGCGCGACAACGCCTTCACCAGCAAGGACTACACCGCGTACTTCCAGCAGGTGCCGCCGCAACGGCTGGGCGAGATGATGGCGCTGGAAGCCGACCGCATGAAGAATCTCGTCATCACCGACGCCGAGTTCCGCCGCGAGCTCGAGGTGGTGAAGGAGGAGCGCCGCCTGCGCACCGACGACCAGCCGCGCGCGCTGGTGTACGAGCAGATCACCGCGACCGCCTTCCAGGCACATCCCTACCGCCGCCCGGTGATCGGCTGGATGACCGACCTCGATTCGATGCGCCCGCAGGATGCGCGCGACTGGTACCGGCGCTGGTACACGCCGAACAATGCCTATCTGGTGGTGGTCGGCGACGTCGACCACAAGGCGGTGTTCCGCCTCGCCGCCGAACATTACGGCAGGATAGCCACGCAAGAGCTGCCCGCGCGCCGCGTGTCGGCCGAGCCGGAACAGCGCGGCCCGCGCGAGACGGTGGTGAAGGGCCCGGCCGAACTGCCCTATCTGGCGATGGCCTGGCACGTGCCGGCGCTGCGCGACCCGGCCACCGACCGCGAGCCTTACGCGCTGCAGATGCTGGCCGCCGTGCTCGACGGCTACGACGGCGCGCGCCTGAACCGCCGCCTGGTGCGGGACGCCCGGCTGGCGGTATCGGCCGGCGCCGGCTATGACGGGTCGGGCCGCGGGCCATCGCTGTTCTACCTCGACGGCGTGCCCGCCCCGGGCAGGACGGTGGCCGAACTCGAGGGCGCGCTGCGCGCCGAACTGCAGCGCATCCGCGACGAAGGCGTCAGCGAGCCCGAACTCGCGCGCGTCAAGGCGCAGGCGCTGGCCACGCGGGTCTACAAGCGCGACTCGCTGATGGGACAGGCGATGGAGATCGGCCAATTGGAATCGGCCGGGCTGTCGTGGCGCGATGAGGAGCGCCTGCTCGAGGGCCTGCGCGCGGTCACCGCAGACGAGGTGCAGGCAGTGGCCAGGCGCTACTTCAGCGACGACAGCCTCACGGTGGCGCGCCTCGAGCCGCAGCCGCCGGCGACCAGGCGACCTCGTGCGGCCGTCGCGCCCCGACACTGACGGGCCTCGCTGCCGCCTTCCCGAAACCGACACCGCCTCGACATGATCCACACTTTCTCCCGCTATTGCGGCCCGCTGCCGCGCCTGCTGCTGATCGCCGCCCTCGCCCTGCTCGCCCCGCTGGCGCAGGCCGGCCCGCACATCGAGCAATGGACCGCGCCGACCGGCGCACGCGTCCTGTTCGTCGAGAGCCATGCGCTGCCGATGGTCGACATCCAGATCGACTTCGCCGCCGGCAGCGCGCACGAGCCCGCCACCAGGGCCGGCCTCGCCGGCCTGACGCGCAGCCTGCTCGACGCCGGTGCCGGGGATCTCGACGAGCAGGCCATCTCCGACCGCAGCGCCGACATCGGTGCGCAGATCGGCGGCGGCACCGATGACGACCGTGCCAGCCTCAGCATCCGCAGCCTGTCCGCGCCGGCCGAGCGCGACGCCGCGGTGGAACTGGCGGCCACGCTGCTCGCGCGCCCGACCTTCCCCGCTGGCATCCTCGAGCGCGAGCGGGCGCGCGCGATCGCCGGGCTGAAGGAGGCGCTGACCAAGCCGGCGACGCTGGCCGAACGCCGCTTCACCGCGCTGGCCTACGCCGGCCATCCCTATGGCCAGCTCACCACCGAGGAAAGCCTCGCGGCGATCGGCCGTGACGATCTCGTCGCCTTCCATCGCAGCCACTACGGCGCGTCGCGCGCGTCGATCGCCATCGTCGGCGATGTGGATCGCGCCACGGCCGAGCAGATCGCAATCCGCCTGACCGCCGGACTGCCGCCGGTCGAGCCGCCTGCGCCGCTGCCGCCACCGACGCAGCCGAAAGCCGAGCGCGTGCATGTTCCCAATCCGTCGGCACAGGCCCACATCCTGGTGGGCCAGCCCGGCATGGCGCGCGAGGACGCCGACTACTTCCCGCTGCTGGTGGGCAACTACGTGCTGGGCGGCGGCGGCTTCGTGTCGCGACTGACGCGCGAAGTGCGGGAGAAGCGCGGCTACGCGTACAGCGTCTATAGCTACTTCATGCCACAGCAGGTCGCCGGCCCCTTCCAGATCGGTCTGCAGACCAGGGGCAGCCAGGCCGAGGATGCGCTGCAGGTGGTGACCGACACGCTGGCGGGGTTCATCGCCCACGGGCCGAGTGCGGCTGAGTTGCAGGCCGCCAGGGACAACCTGGTCAACGGCTTCGGCCTGCGCCTCGACTCCAACCGCAAGGTGCTCGACTACGTCGCGATGATCGGCTTCTACCGCCTGCCGCTCGACTGGCTGGACAGCTATCCGCGCAAGGTGGCCGCGGTCACCGCCGAGCAGGTGCGCGACGCCTTCACGCGCCGGGTGCGGCCCGAGCACCTCGTCACGGTGATCGCCGGCGGCGACGGCGATCGCGCGGATGCGCCGCCTGCCGGCGCTGCCACCAATGGGGCTGCCACGGCGCCCGTCGCGACACCGCCCGCCAACGGCGCCACTGCGCGCCCATGAGCCGCGTACGCATCGTCGGCGGCGCCTGGCGGTCGCGGCTGTTGAACGTCGCCTCCGTCACCGGGCTGCGCCCGACGCCCGACCGCGTGCGCGAGACGCTGTTCAACTGGCTGGGCCAGGATCTCGACGGCCTGCGCTGCCTCGACCTCTTCGCCGGCACCGGCATCCTCGGCTTCGAGGCGGCCTCGCGCGGTGCTGCCGAGGTGGTGCTGGTCGAGCGCGACGCCCATGCGATCGATGCACTGCACAACGCCGCAAAGACCCTACAGGCGGCGCAAGTAGAGATCGTGCGCGGCGATGCGGTAAGATTCCTGCAATCCACCCATCGCAAGTTCGATGTGGTCTTTCTCGACCCCCCCTACAGACAGGGCTGGATCGAGCGCGTGAGTCCCCTGCTCGATCGGGTTCTGGATCCGGACGGCTGGCTCTACGTCGAGTCCGAAGCAGCGCTGACTCACGTGGGCGGCTGGCAGGTCGTCAAACAGGGACACGCGGGACAGGTGCATTTCCATCTACTGCGTGGGAGGCAGGAATGAGGGAAGGTGTGGCGATCTACCCGGGGACGTTCGACCCGTTCACCCGTGGCCACGAGGATCTCGTGCGCCGGGCGGCACGGCTGTTCGACCGCGTCGTGGTGGGCGTGGCGAAGAGCAGCGGCAAGAATCCGATCTTCACGATGGAAGAACGGGTGGACATCGCTCGCGAGGTGACGGCGCCGATTCCCAACGTCTCGGTGGTCGGCTTCGACGGGCTGCTGATGGATTTCCTCGCGGCGCAGAATGCACGCCTGATCCTGCGCGGCCTGCGCGCCGTCTCGGACTTCGAGTACGAATTCCAGATGGCCGGGATGAACCGCAAGCTCTTTCCCGACGTCGAAACGGTATTCCTGACGCCGGCCGACGAATTCATGTTCATTTCCGCAACGATGGTGCGGGAAATCGCCCGCCTCGGCGGCGATGTCAGCAAGTTCGTGCATCCATCGGTGCTCGCGCGCCTGCACGACAAGGTTAACCACAGCAAGTAATTGCACAAGCGAAAGGCAAGGAAGCGAAAACCATGGCTCTGATGATTACCGACGAATGCATCAACTGCGACGTCTGCGAACCGGAGTGCCCCAACGGCGCCATCTCCCAGGGCGACGAAATCTACGAGATCGACCCTAACAAGTGCACCGAGTGCGTCGGTCACTTCGACGAGCCGCAGTGCCAGCAGGTGTGCCCGGTCGACTGTATTCCGCTCGACCCGAACCGCAAGGAATCCAAGGATCAACTGATGGAGAAGTTCCTGAAGCTGACCGGCAAGGCCTGAGCCCGGTATCAGCCGGAACACGGGAAAGGCCGGCACCAGCCGGCCTTTCGTCCTTACGCGCCGACGCTCATGGCGCCGCGCCGAGGCTCGAGCTCAGCCGGGCCTTCAGGCGGCCCGCGCGTGCGGCGCGTGCCCGGCCACAGCATCGACGCCGAGGGCGTTGCGGATGCCGTCCGACAGCGCGTCGAGCTCGGTGATCAGCGCCAGCACCGCATCCTCGCCCTGCTTCAGTTCCTCGACGCGGTCCTCCAGCGTGTCGGTGGCCTGGTGGATGCGCTTGACGCTTTCGAGCCGCCGCTTGAGCTGGATCTGGTATTCGCGCACCTGCGTTTCCAGCGGTGACATGACCGCGCGCAGCCATTGCTCGATGTCGCGGTTGGCGACCTCGAAGGTGCGGCGCGCCTGCACCGCGATGGTCTCGAAGAACTTGTGCGTGAGCGCGTGCTTCTCGGTGGTTACCAGGGTCAGCGCGGTGTTGATCTGCCGATTGAACGCCGCCTCGAGACGATCGATCTCCTTCTCGTAGCGCAGCGTGGAAAAGCCGGCCGGCGCGGCAAGCTTGAGGCCGTGCTCGACGGCGAAGCGCCGGTACATCGCGTCCAGCATGCGGGTGATCTCGCCGATTTCGTCGGTGGAACGGCGCAGGTTGTCGCGCAGGTGGGTGAAGAAGCCCTCCATCGCGTCGCGCAGGCCTTTGGTGAACGTCGACTCGAGCATCGCCTCGCGCGTGCGCCGCGTCTCGTCGCGCAGCGCATCCATGCCGATGTGGGCGAACAGGCTGTTGGTGAGGTTGGAGAACACCGAGCGCACCGCGTAGTACTTCTGCAGCCCCTGCTCGAACTCGTCCTTCTCGGCGCGGATCTTGCGCATCATGTACTCGATGACGCTCTGGTTCTTGCCGCGCAGGTCGGTGAGTTCCTGCAGTTGCTCGCGCAGGCCCGACAGCCGCGCCTCGAGCAGCACCCGGGTCTGGTGTGCGACGTCGCCCGTCTCGCCCAGCGTGTCGTCGCGCACGATGTCCTGCTTGGTCGGCAGCAGCTCTTCGGTCAGGGCGCGTTCGAGCTCGGGCAGGCGGCTGCGCGCCAGCAGCGCACCGTCGCCGGTGACGCGGGCGACGAGTCCCTTCTGCGCCGACACCGGGAACACCACCGCCGGGTCGATCTCCAGCGTCTCGGCCACGGTGCGCACCTGGCCGTCGATTTCCTCGCCGATCTGCTCGTCGTCGCGCAGGCCGTCCCACAGGCCGTCGATCTTGTTCAGCACCACCAGCCGCCCCTTGCGGCGGGCCTGGCCGGGTTGCACGTAGTCGCGCCACACCGCGAGGTCGCTGTGCGTGACGCCGGTGTCGGCGGCGAGGATGAACAGCACCGCGTGCGCATTGGGCAGCAGCGACAAAGTCAGCTCGGGCTCGGCACCGATCGCATTGAGGCCCGGCGTGTCGAGCACGACCAGGCCCTGTTCCAGCAGCGGATGCGGAAACTGGACCACCGCATGGCGCCAGCTCGGAATCTCGACCCTGCCGTCGGCGCCCGGCCTGAGCCCGGTCTCACCCTTGGGATCGATCCTGAAGCCGAGCTGCTCCGCCTCTTGCTGCGTCACCCGCTCGGTGTCGCCGACGCGGGCAAGCGCCGCCTGCAGCTCGACGGCCTCCAGCGAAGGCAGCGGAAACACGCGCCATTCCTCGGTGAAACGCTTCAGCTCGCTGACCGGCGCCTGCATCACGCGCGTGCGGATCGGCAGCAGGCGCAGCTCGGGACGGGCGTCGCGCGTCCATTGCAGCTCGGTCGGGCACATCGTGGTGCGCCCTGCGCTCGACGGCAGGATACGGTCGCGGTAGCCGGAGAAGAAGATGGCGTTGATCAGCTCGGACTTGCCACGCGAGAACTCGGCGACGAAGGCGACCGTCAGCTTGTCGTCGCGCAGGCGCTCGAGCAGGTATTGCAGCCGCAGATCCGTCTGCACGTCGCCGACTTCGTTGCGCGTCAGCCAGTTGCGCAGCCGCGTGACCGCGTCGGCAGCGCCGCTGCGCCAGCGGCTGTAGGCGGAAAACTGGTCGGCCAGGTTCAGGATCGGAGTGTTCATCGCACGGGCTGCCGCAGAATTGAGCTCATGGCGCTGCGCGGAGACAGTGCGCGCCGGATACAGCGTGAGCATAGCCGCGATCACGCGCGGCATCCATGCGCGGCGACCGAGCTGCGGACCAGCGGCATGGCATCGCCGACAAACGCAAGGTGGAGTTCAGGCGCGCGGCTGGCAGCGCGGGCAGAAATACGTGGCGCGCTGGCCGCTGACGACGCGCCGGATCTCGCTGCCGCACACCCGGCAGGGCTCGCCGTCCCGGCCATAGACGAAGTATTGCTGCTGGAAGTAGCCCGGCCTGCCATCACCGCCGACGAAATCGCGCAGCGTGCTGCCGCCGGCGGCGATCGCAGCCCGCAGGGTGTCGCGCACCGCTGCCACCAGGCGCTCGCAGCGCCGCGGACCGAGCCGGCCGGCCGGCGTCATCGGATGGATGCGGGCGCGGAACAGGCTCTCCGACGCGTAGATGTTGCCCACGCCGACCACGCGACGGCTGTCCATCAGCACGTGCTTGATCGGTGCGCGCAGTCCGCGCGTGGCGCGGTGCAGCCAGGTGGCATCGAACGCGTCGTCGAGCGGCTCCGGCCCGAGGTGCGCGAGCAGCGGGTGGCGCATCGGATCGCCGGATTGCCACAGCACCATGCCGAATCGCCGTGGATCGCGCAGGCGCAGCGCGGTGTCGCCGAACACGAAGTCGATGTGGTCGTGCGCCAGCGGCGGCTCGGCGGCCGACACGACCCGCAGGCTGCCCGACATGCCCAGATGCACGATGACGCTGCCGGCACCGAAATCGAACAGCAGGTATTTCGCCCGTCGCGACACGCCGCGCAGACGCGCGCCGACGATGTGCGCCGACAGATCGGCCGGGACCGGCTGGCGCAGACGCGGGTTGCGCACGACGAGCGCGCTGAGCACGCGTCCCTCGGCATGCGGGCGCACGCCATTGCGGGTCGTTTCGACTTCGGGCAACTCGGGCATGAAGATCCGGAAAGTGCTGACGGGACGGACAAACCGCGGCCGCCGCAGCCGTGCCGCGCGTGGCGGAGCTCGCTTGCAGGCGCGGCAGCAATCTGCCTAACATGGAGCGAACCGAATTCTAGTTCAGCCATCCAATGGCCGTCATCGCTGCGGCGTCGCCGCCCCGTTCGCACGCGGCGATGCGCCCCGACCCCGTCCGCCGGACCGTATTCATGACTTTCACGTTTGCCCGCTTCGCCCGCCGGACGACCCTGGCCGTCGCACTGTGTCTCGGCGCCGGTCTGTCGGCCGCGGCCGACAGACCCGACAAGGCCGCCAATGAGCTGCCGCCACAGGAACTGACGCCGCGCACGTTGTACCAGTTGCTGCTGGCCGAGATCGCCGGTGCGCGCGGCCAGATCAGCCTGTCCACCCAGCTTTACCTGGATCTGGCGCGCAACACGCGCGACCCGCGCATCGCCCGCCGCGCGACCGAGATCGCGATGTTCGCGCGCAACTTCGAGGCCACCAGCCAGGCCGCGCGCATCTGGGCCGAAATCGCACCCGACTCCCCCGACGCGCGCCGCATCCTGTCAGGCGTGATGGCGGGCACCAACGGCAGCCTGGACGATGCCCAGGTCCAGCTTGCGCGCGCCCTCGCCACCCACCCCGAGCGCCTCGCCCAGAACCTGCTCGGCCTCAATCGCGCGCTCGCCCGCGTCGAAGACAAGCAGGCGGTGCAGGCGATGGTGATGCGGCTGACCGAGCCCTACCTCGACCTGCCCGAGGCGCACTTCGCGCGCGCCCAGGCTGCCATGATCGCGCAGGATCCGATGGAAGCCGTCGCCGCGCTCGACACCGCGCTCGGCCTGCGTCCCGACTGGGAGCCGGCCATCCTGTTCAAGGCCCAGGTGCTGCAGCACGCGGGGGCGGCCGACGAAGCGCTCAAGCAGATCGATGCTGCGCTCGCGCGCCAGCCCGACAACCGCAACCTGCAGGTGGCGCGCGCGCGCGCCATGGTGGGCGCGAAGCGCTACGAGGAGGCGCGCGCCGAATTCCGCCGCCTTCTGGAAGCCGCACCGGACGACCGCGAGTTGCTGTTCGCCGCCGCCCTTCTGGCGGAGCAGCTCAACGACAGGGCAGATGCCGAGACGCAATTCACCCGCGCGCTGGCTGCCGGCCATCCGGAGCAGGATCTCATCCGCCTGCACCTGGGGCAGATCGCCGAGAGCCGCGGCGACGGCGCCACCGCCCGCAAATGGTTCGACGAAGTGCGCTCGCCCGAGCATCGCGCCGAAGCGGTGATCCGCAACGCGCAGAGCCTTGCCCGCGAGAACCGCCTGGACGATGCCCGTCAGCTTCTGCAGCGCGAGGAAGGGGACGAAGCCGCACGCCGCCGCTACGTGCTCGCCGAGGCCCAGTTGCTGCGCGACGCCGACAGGCCCGCGGAGGCCCTGGCAGTGGTCGACGCCGCCCTGCGCAGCCGCCCGGACGACGTCGACCTGATGTACGAGGCGGCGATGCTCGCCGAACGCCTCGACCGCATCAGCATCATGGAAACCCGCCTGCGCCGCGTCATCGCGCTGAAGCCCGATCATGCCCATGCTTTCAACGCGCTCGGCTACTCGTTGGCCGACCGCGGCCTGCGGCTGAAGGAAGCCGAAGCACTGATCACCCGGGCGCTGCAACTGTCGCCCGACGACCCCTTCATCCTCGACAGCATGGGCTGGGTGCGCTTCCGCCGCGGCGATCGCACGGGTGCGCTGACCCACCTCGAACGCGCCTACCGCATGCGCCAGGATCCCGAGATCGCCGCGCACCTCGGCGAGGTGCTGTGGAGCCTGCAGCGCCGGACCGACGCCGACCGCATCCTCGACGAGGCGATCGCCGCACATCCGGACAACAAGCTGCTTCGCGACACCGCGCAGCGCCTGCGCCGCAAATGAGCACGGCTCTGCTGCTGGCGCCGGCGACTGCGCATGCCGGGCGTCGCGGGCCGCTTGCCGCGCTCGTCGCAGCGGTGCTGATTTCCGCGTGCGCCCCCCTTGCGCCCGTCACCGCACCCACGGTCGCCCAACGTCGCGCCGTCGACGCATTCGAACTCGACGGACGCATGTCCGCCAGCGACGGCAGCCGCGCGGCGAGCGGCCGGGTGGAATGGCAGCACGCGCCCGGGGCGGACATCTGGACGGTGTACACGCCGCTGGGCCAGATCGCGGCGCGGCTCGAAAGCGATGCCGGCGGCGCCCGCCTCACTGACGCCGCCGGCCAGCGCATCGAGGCGCCGCACGCCGACGCGCTGTTGCCGCAGGTGCTGGGCGTGGACGTGCCGGTGGCACGACTGGGTGGCTGGATTCAGGCCACCCCGGCGGCCGGAGCGGAAGTGCGCAGCGTCGATGCGCTCGGCCGGCCGGCCCTGGTGCTCGACCAGGGCTGGCGCATCGACTACCTCGATTACGCTGAGCCGACCCCCGATGCGATGCCCGCGCGCCTGGACATCTCCCGCGGCGACGCGCGCATCCGCCTGATCATCGACGCCTGGAGTCCACGACCCTGAGCACGCCCCCCGACGCAGCCGCCAGCCCCCACCTCGGCACGCCACGCACCCGGGTTCCAGACCGGCTCATCGGCTGCCCGGCGCCGGCCAAGATCAACCTGTTCCTGCACGTCGTCGGCCGCCGCGCCGACGGCTACCACCTGCTGCAGACTGCGTTCCGCCTGCTCGACTGGGGCGACACACTGGACTTCGCCCTGCGCGACGACGGCGCGATTCGCCGCCTGAACGACGTTCCCGGCGTGCCCGAGGCGGACGACCTCGTGGTGCGCGCCGCATGCCTGCTGCAGCAGGCCACCGGTTCCCGGCTGGGCGCCGACATCGCCCTGCACAAGGTGCTGCCGATGGGCGGCGGCATCGGCGGAGGCAGCTCCGACGCGGCCACCACCCTGATCGCGCTCAACCGGCTGTGGCGCACCGGCCTGTCACGCGCCGAGCTGCAGGCGCTGGGGCTGCAACTGGGCGCCGACGTGCCGGTTTTCGTGTTCGGCCGCGACGCCTTCGCCGAAGGCGTGGGCGAGGCCTTGCAACCGCTGGCCCTGCCGCCCGCGTGGTACGTGATCGTGTTCCCGAAAGTCGGCATCCCCACCGCGGAAATTTTTCGTGCGCCGGAGTTGACGCGAAACACCGCCCCCATCAAAATAGCGGACTTCGTTACGAGCACGGCCCGAAACGACTTGCAGCCAGTGGCGTGCAGTCGGTTTCCGGAAGTCGAGCGCGTGATCGACTGGCTGGCGCAACATGCACCGGCGCGGATGACAGGCTCGGGCGCCTGCGTCTTTGCGGAAACGGCATCTGAAGCCGATGCACGCCGCATCGTCGAAAGCTGCCCGCCGCAGTGGCAGGCGTGGAAAGTTCGCAGCCTGGCTCGCCATCCGCTGTACGAGTGGTTACAATAGCCGCCGTTTCGCAGATCGACGCGCAAGCGAGAACGAAAAAGGTTTCTTGGGGAGTCGCCAAGTCGGTTAAGGCACCGGATTTTGATTCCGGCATTCGAGGGTTCGAATCCTTCCTCCCCAGCCAATCAACGACGGGCAGGCCCAGGTTATTCCGGGAGCCTGCCCGAGTCGTTTTTGCGCGATGATTCTTACGGCATCGGAGTAGCGGTAATGCCCCACGGCAGCCTGATGGTCTTCACCGGCAACGCCAACCCCAAGCTCGGCGCGGATGTCGCGCGGCGACTGGGAATTTCCCTCGGAGCCGCCACCGTCGGCCGCTTCTCCGACGGCGAAGTCAACGTCGAACTGCTCGAGAACGTCCGCGGCAAGGACGTCTTCGTGCTGCAGCCCACCTGTTCTCCGACCAACGAGAACCTGATGGAACTGCTGATCATGGTCGACGCGCTCAAGCGCGCCTCGGCCGGCCGCATCACCGCCGCCATGCCCTACTTCGGCTACGCGCGCCAGGATCGCCGCCCGCGCTCCGCCCGTGTGCCCATCACCGCCAAGGTCGTCGCCAACATGCTGCAGGCCGCCGGCGTCCAGCGCCTGCTGACGATGGACCTGCACGCCGACCAGATCCAGGGCTTCTTCGACATTCCGGTCGACAACGTGTATGCCGCCCCGGTGCTGCTCGCCGATCTCGACAAGCAGAAGTACGACAACCTGCTCGTGGTGTCGCCCGACGTCGGCGGCGTGGTGCGCGCGCGCGCCTTCGCCAAGCGCATGGAGTGCGACCTGGCGATCATCGACAAGCGCCGCCCGAAGGCCAACGTGTCCGAGGTGATGAACATCATCGGCGAGGTCGAGGGACGCACTTGCGTGATCATGGACGACATCGTCGATACCGCGGGGACGCTGTGCAAGGCCGCTGCGGCGCTGAAGGAACACGGCGCCAAGCGCGTGCTGTCGTACTGCACGCACGCCGTGCTGTCGGGCGCCGCGGTGTCGCGCATCAACGACTCCGAGCTCGACGAGCTGGTCATCACCGACACCATCCCGCTGCGCGAGGAAATGCGCGCCTGCAGCCGCATCCGCCAGGTTTCGGTGGCCTCGCTGCTGGCCGACACCATCCTGCGCATCAGCAACGAGGAATCCGTGTCCTCGCTGTTCATGGAATAAAGCTTTCGGCCCGTGCCCACCGCGCGTGATCACGGGCTTCACCCTCTCCGCCTGGTCGCGGGCGGAGACTTCAACTCAGGAGCAACAACATGCAGATCGAATTCAAGGCCACCAGGCGTGACGCTCAGGGTACGGGTGCGAGCCGCCGCCTGCGTCGCGCCGGCCAACTGCCGGGCATCGTCTACGGCGGTGCGGGCGACGCCCTGCCGGTGCAGATGGACCACAACGAGCTGTACCACCTGCTGCGCAAGGAAGCGTTCCACTCGTCCGTGCTGACCATCGACGTCGACGGCGCCAAGGAGACCGTGGTGCTGCGCGACACCCAGTGGCATCCGTTCAAGCAGCAAGTGCTGCACATCGACTTCCAGCGCGTCGCCGCCGACCAGAAGATGCACCTGAAGGTGCCGCTGCACTTCGTCAATGGCGACGTGTCGCCGGCCGTCAAGCTGGGCGGCTGCATGATCGCGCACCCGATCAACGAGATCGACATCCAGTGCCTGCCGGCCGACCTGCCGGAATTCATCGAAGTCGACCTGTCGGCGCTGCAGGCCGGTGAAACCATCCACCTGTCGCAGCTCAAGCTGCCGGCCGGCGTCGAGATCGTGCACCACGGCGAAGGCGACCCGGTCGTGGCCAACGCCACCGTCGCCAAGGGCGGCGCAGCCGAGGCCGAGGAAGGCGCCGCGGCGTAAGCCTGCCTTCCTGCCCCACGGATGCCCGAGACCGACGCCCGATGAGCACCGCGCCCGCGCGCCCGCCTCGCCTGGTCGTCGGCCTCGGCAACCCGGGGGCCGAATACTCCGAAACCCGGCACAATGCCGGGTTTTGGTTTTGTGAGCGGCTCGCCGACACGCTCGGCGCGCGCTTCTCGCACGAATCCCGTTTCCACGGCCTCGTCGCCAACGCGCGCGACGCCGGCGTGTGGCTGCTGATGCCGCAGACCTTCATGAACCGCTCCGGCCAGGCCATCGGCGCGCTGGCGCGCTTCTACCGCATCGAACCCTCCGAGATCCTCGTCGTGCACGACGAGCTCGACATCCCGCCCGGCCAGTTGCGCCTGAAGTTCGGCGGCGGGCTCGGCGGCCACAACGGGCTGAAGGACACTTCCGCCCACCTCAATACCCACGATTACTGGCGCCTGCGCATCGGCATCGGCCATCCGGGCGACCGCAACGAGGTGGTGAACTTCGTGCTCAAGCCCCCCCGCCGCGAAGAGCGCGAGCTGATCGACGACGCGATAGCCAAGGCACTCGCGGTCTGGCCGCAGCTTGCGCGCGGCGAATTGAACGCGGCCGCCACGAAGCTCAACGCCCGACCTGCGGCACCCAAGCCGCCGAAACCGCCCAGGGCGCCCAAGCCCGCGACCGCCCCCGAAACACCCCAGGACGAACCCAAGCCATGAGCCTGAAATGCGGAATCGTCGGCCTGCCCAACGTCGGCAAGTCGACCCTGTTCAACGCCCTCACCAAGGCCGGCATCCAGGCCGAGAACTACCCCTTCTGCACCATCGAACCCAATGTCGGCATCGTCGAGGTCCCTGACCAGCGCCTGGCCGCGCTGGCCGAGATCGTCAAGCCGCAGAAGATCCAGCCCGCCATCGTCGAGTTCGTCGACATCGCCGGCCTCGTCGCCGGTGCGTCCAAGGGTGAAGGCCTGGGCAATCAGTTCCTCGCCAACATCCGCGAGACCGACGCCATCGTGCACGTGGTGCGCTGTTTCGCCGACGACAACGTGATCCACGTCTCCGGCAGCGTCCACCCGATCCGCGACATCGAGGTCATCGACACCGAACTCGCGCTGGCCGACCTCGCCACGGTCGAAAAGGCGATCAACCGCTACAAGCGCCCCGCCGCCTCGGGCGACAAGGAAGCCAAGATCCTGGTCGCGGTGCTGGAGAAGTGCTTCGCCCAGCTCGACCAGGGCAAGGCGGTGCGCGCGCTCGACCTCTCCAAGGAAGAATGGGCCGCGCTGAAGCCCTTCTGCCTGATCACCGCCAAGCCGGTGCTGTACGCCGCCAACGTCGCCGAGGACGGCTTCGACAACAACCCGCACCTGGACGCGGTGCGCGCCCACGCCGCCGCCGAGGGTGCCGAAGTCGTCGCGCTGTGCGCCGCGATCGAAGCCGAGATCGCCGACCTCGACGACGCCGACAAGAAGGACTTCCTCGAATCCATGGGCCTGGAAGAGCCCGGCCTCGACCGCCTGATCCGCGCCGGCTACAAGCTGCTCGGCCTGCAGACCTACTTCACCGCCGGCGTCAAGGAAGTGCGCGCGTGGACCATCCACGTCGGCGACACCGCGCCGCAGGCCGCCGGCGTCATCCACACCGACTTCGAGCGCGGCTTCATCCGCGCCCAGACCATCGCCTACGAGGACTTCATCCAGTACAAGGGCGAAGCCGGCGCCAAGGAAGCGGGCAAGATGCGCGCGGAAGGCAAGGAATACGTGGTGAAGGATGGGGACGTGATGAACTTCCTGTTCAACGTTTGAGCCCCGCAGGGGGATGAAGGCATCCCACGCCACCCGGAAACCCCGTAGATCGCTGTGATCACGGGGTTTTTTGTTGTTGGCGGGTTCTTGACCATGGCGACGTTAGCGAGTCGCTTTGGCAAGCAAGCTGTCGAATCATGACGTCGTGGCCACACCTACCTTGCCTGGTCAAGCAGAACGCACCAAGTGCTTGTAATAAATAGAAAAATTTCAATTCGTTCGATTAGAATGAAAAGAGAATCCCTATTTAGACATTTTTAGCTCTAACGAACAACGCAATGTCGACCAACCTGCAAATTCCCGCCCATGAGGTGCAGCGCCGGCTGGCCCTGGACAATCCGTGGTGGAAAGCAGGATACGGCATCGATGCCGAAGAGGCTGGCTGGCCGCGCCGCGCCTATTTCCCCCAGTTTGCAAGCCTGGCCCTCGATATGGCGGTCCGGCGCGCGGTGGTGCTCATCGGGCCGCGCCGCGTCGGCAAGACGGTGATGCTCAAGCATCTGATTGCCCGGCTGCTTGACGACGGCATCGCCGGTACGCAGTTGCTGTTCCTCTCGCTGGATACGCCCCTCTATTCCGGCCGTTCGCTCGAAAGCCTGGTGCAGATGTTCGTCGACCTGCATCAGCACGCAGCGAACAAGCCCCTGTGGATACTGTTTGACGAAGTGCAGTACCTGAAGGACTGGGAGGTCCACCTCAAGTCACTGGTCGATACGTATGGACACATCCGTTTCGTGGCCAGCGGCTCTGCCGCCGCCGCGTTGCGCATGAAGAGCCGGGAGTCGGGCGCCGGCCGCTTCAGCGAATTCATCCTCCCGCCGCTTACCTTTGCCGAGTATCTGCGCTTTGCTGACCAGGAGGAGGCACTGATCCGTGACGCGGACACGCAGCCCGACCGCGCTCCGGGCTACCTCGCCACCGACATCCACGCGCTCAACGTCGAATTCATCAATTACCTGAACTACGGCGGCTTCCCCGAAGCCGTGATGAACCCCGTCGTGCGCGCCAACCCGGCACGCTTTCTGCGGCAGGACATCGTGGACAAGGTTCTGCTCAAGGATTTGCCCAGCCTCTACGGCATCGGCGACACCCAGGAGCTCAACCGTTTCTTCAACGTGCTGGCCTTCAATACCGGCAACGAACTTGGCCTGGAAGACCTGAGCAAGCACTCTGGGATCACCAAAACCAAGCTGGCCGACTATCTGGAATACCTGGAAGCCGCCTACCTCATCCGCCGCGTGCACCGCATCGACGACAACGCCCTGCGCATGCAGCGAGCCCGCACCTTCAAGGTCTATCTCACCAACCCGTCCATTCGCGCCGCCTTGTTCGGCATGGTCCTGCCCGATGACGAGGCCATGGGCAACCTGGCCGAGACCGCTGTCTGGAGCCAGTGGCTGCACAGCGCCGAGGTCAGCCGTTCGCTCCACTACGCGCGCTGGAAGGCCGGCCGGCAGGATCTCGAGGTGGACATCGTCTCCCTCGACGCGCGCACGCAAAAACCTCGCTTCGCCGTCGAAATCAAATGGTCCGATCGCGCGCCCACCGCACTGAATGAACTGCGCGGCCTGCGTGAACTCGCGCAGCGCCATCACCTGGCACGCACGCCGCTGGTCACCACCCGCAGCTATACAGGGCAGGCCGAACGCGACGGTCTTGTCATCGAGTTCGTGCCCGTCGCCCTGCACTGCTACACGATCGCCCGCAACCTGCTGCGCAGTACCTGACCCCCGGTTCGTGATGATCCGCCGGTGATTCACGAATCGTTCAGGCTCGACCGGAGCTACGCGCACGGTATCGGCCTTCGTATCGTGCCCGAGGTGGCGGTCATCGATCGAGCGGCGATCCGCGAGACGCAGCCGGGCGAAGCTCACCCGGACCGGACCGCGAAACTTGCCGCGCTCGTCGAGGCCAGTGGCCCTGCCACATCAGTGCCGGCGCCAGCGACAACGCGTTCAGCAAGCCACACGGATTCCCGGCCCGAAGCGATTCCACCCGGCCAGCGCCACGCCAGAATCGCCTGGCTCGACACCCTCCTCCATCGCGAACTCACCGATCGGTGTTGCGGTTGCGGTTGCGGTTGCGGCCATGGGATGGCGCGCGTTGGCGCGACGCGCTAGCATATTGGTGTTTTGTCACCAATACGAGGCTGACATGAGCCGCCTGACCATCACCTTGTCGGAAGAGCGTTACCGGGCACTCAAGGAGGCGTCCGCACAGCGCAACAAGACCATCGGGCAATTGATCGAAGAGAGCCTGGACTTCTACGGCATCAAATCGCGGGAGAGCGCCCGCGATCTCGTCCGCCGCGCCCGGGACCACGCCAGGCTGACCGAGGACGAGGCCCTGACGGCGGCGCAGGACGAGATCGAGGCGGTACGCCGCAAGCCATGAGCGGAACACCGGGCCGCGTTGCCGTCATCGTCGACACCAATATGGTCGTGGCGGGCCTGCTGACGGCGAACGGCGCTTCGCCCGTCGCCCGCATCCTGGACGGCATGCTGGCTGCAGCGTTTCCGTTCGTGGTATCCAATGCCCTGCTGGCGGAGTACCGCACGGTGCTCGTGCGGCCGAAGCTGTGCAAGCTGCACCGGCTGAGCGTCGCCGAGATCGAGACCATCCTGACCGACCTGGCGCAGCACGCCATCGTGCTGAATCCTCCGCCCTTGGCCGCAGCGCCCGCTCCCGACCCCGGGGATCAGTTGCTTTGGGATTTGCTCGCCGCGAGGGCGGATCTGGTGTTGGTTACCGGCGACAAGCTATTGCTCGAGGATTCCGGCATGGAGGGTCGGGTGATTGCGCCACAGGTGTTCGTGGCTGGCATTGATGCCATGCGCTGACTACGCATGAATATCGGGAAACCACAAAGCAGGTCATGACCCTCGAAAACCTGCGCATCTTCATCAGCTATCCGCGTGGCGGGGCGGCTCACACCTGGGCGGAAGCCGTTCAAGCTCATCTGGAATGCGAGGGCGCCCGCGCCTGGCGCGACGAGACGGGCGTGCGGGAAGGCGAACAGAGCTGGCATGACCGCATCGAAGGTGCTCTGCGCGCCGCCGATCTAGTGGTGGCCATCGTCGGCATGGACTCCGAAATCTGCCGTTGGCAGAAGCGCGAATTGCTGACCGCCGACGATCGACGCACGCCCGTCGTTGCGCTGCGCATCGACGACCGCGCGCGCATGCCCTTCGCGATCGTCGAGAATCAGCCCGTCGAAGCTCGCCCGGACCAGACTGCGACGCTGGCCGCACTTGTCGAGGCCATTGGCCGTGCCGGACAAGCACCAGCACCAACGCCAACGCCAATGCCAACCCGTTCAGCAAGTCACACGGATTCCCAGCCGGAAGCGATTCCACCCGACCAACGCCGCGCCGAAATCGCCTGGCTCCACAACCTGCTCCATCGCAAACTCACCGATCGGGCCGCACTCTACGTTCCGCTCGAAGGTGTCGAGCACAGCTCGCCCGCCGCCGAACGCGTGCTGAAGAAAGTGCCCATCGCGACCGAATCGCTGTTCAGGGCCTTCGGCATGGCCGAAGCGGCTTCGCGCAGCCTCGAGGTCACCGCCTACGCCGACGTGCTCGACGCCTACCGCGCACTGGGCAGCCGCCCGGTGCGCCGCCTGGCGGTGCTCGGCGAGCCCGGCGCCGGCAAGAGCTTTTCGCTCGAACGTATCGCGCTAGCCGATGCCGACCGCGCGATCCACGACGAACTCGCGCCGATCCCGCTGCTCGTGCCGCTGGGCCTGTGGACGCGCGAAGGCGAAAGCCTCGAGGAATTCATCGCGCGCAGCCTCGGCGGGCTGGGGCGCCACCTGCCGGCGTTGATCGCGCAGCGCCGCGCGGTGCTGTTACTCGATGCGATCAATGAAATCCCGCCCGGCCAGCGCCGGCACAAGGCCACGCAGATCCTGGCGCTGGCGCATGACCAACGGCTGGCAAGCGTCGTCGTGAGTTGCCGTGAGAAGGACTTCGCCGAATTCTCGCTGCCCTTCGACACGCTCACGCTGCAGCCGCTGAGCCCGCCGCGGGTGCGGGACTTCCTGCGCCGCTACCACGAAGTACAGATGGGTAAGGGCACGATCGACGCGGCAGACGCACGCTTCTGGCAGATCGCCGGCGGCGACGCCGTGCGCGACGCCTGGGAGGCCTGGGGCGCCGCCGGTGCCGAGGATCTGTTCTGGACGGCCGACGAGATCCCGCGCGAGAACCTCGACGTCCATTCGCGGACCACCTGGCAACAGTATCAAGCGTGGCACCGCGCCCGCTTCGACCCCCGCAGCCTGCTGCGGCTGGCTGCCAACCCCTATCTCCTCTACATCATGGCGGTGTTGCCGGATCTGCCCGCCAACCGCGCGCAGTTGTTCCAGGGCTTTCTGGAAACGCTTTACGAACGCGAACACAAGGCGCGCGCAGACCGCCACGACCGCCGCGTGCCGAACCACGGGCAATGGCTCGCTGCGCTGACCGAACTCGCGGAGTTGTTGCAAAGACTGCCGCAGACTGCCGGCAGCGCAAACGAAGCCGGCGCCCGCACAGCCTTGCCACGGGCCGAATGGCCGGCTACCCTCGACCAGGACCTGCTCGACTTCTCGCGCGACGCCAGCGTGCTCGAGCTGCGCGCCGACGCGCTGCGCTTCACCCATCAATTGCTGCAGGAATACCTCGCGAGCCGGCTGCTGCTGGACGCCAGCCAGGGCGGCCGTCCGGCAGCCGACTTCTGGCCGCCTGCGCGCTGGTGGGAGCGTTCCGGCTGGGAGGTGGTCGCCGAGATCGCCGTCGAATCCTGCGTCGGCGACGAGGTCGTGCAGATCCGACTAATCGCCTGGATCGGTGAAGCCAACCCGGACGTCGCCGCGGACGTCTGGCGCCACGCGGGCGAACCCCGCCTACCGGACGACGTGCTGTCCCATTTCTCCGCCCGCTGGCTGGCCCGCATGACCGACCCCACACTCGAACCCCAGCCCCGCGCCCGCGCGGCGATCGGCCGTGCGCTGGGGCGCCTTGGGTTGGATCATCGCCGGGGCGTCGGACTACGACACGACGGGCTGCCTGATATCGACTGGCAATGGATTTCCACAAGGTCAATTGCCGGCAGTGATGGTGTGCCGATTCACGTTGCAGAATTCTGCATCGCTCGCTATCCGGTAACAAATCGACAGTTTCAAGCCTTTGTGGAGGCCGGAGGATATCGTGACGACCGATGGTGGGCTGGCTGCAAATTGCGAGTCACTGAGCCAAGCACACCTGAATGGGATGATCCCAATGCCCCTCGGGAGTCGGTTACCGAATATGAAGTCAAGGCCTACTGCAACTGGCTTGGGTCCGCCCTTGGCCTTCCTGTCGGTGTCCCCACGGAGGAACAGTGGACAGCCATGCGTAGTGGCCCCGATGGCGTCCAATTTCCTTGGGGAAAAGAGTACCGAGTAGGCTATGCCAACTGCCGCGAACCGGACGAGGATGGACAAGGTAGTGCGATTGGACGAACCACAGCGGTTGGGCTCTACCCCCACGGGTCTTCCGATGATGGAGTCATGGATGTAGTTGGCAATGTTGCCGAATGGGTTGTCCATCCCAGACCATGGAGCAGCGACCCCAGGCCCCTATGGCCGATTGGGGAGGGGTGGGATCACAAACCGGGCGCAAGGGACATGGCAGTTCTCCGTTATTACGCTGATGCGCTGAAAGCCAGCACCTTAGGGTTTAGGGTTTGCTTCGTTCCGGAATGCAATCGAAGCCACGAATGATCATCATGCCTCGAATACTAACTTTCCCATAAGTATTGTCATATCGATTACAATATGACGCATGAAATGCAAGCGAAGTTCGGACGGCCGCGCTCACGATCACCACACCTTGCAGGTGATGCGGCAGCAGGCGATCAAGGCG
>SHNC01000292.1 GCA_004295105.1 Betaproteobacteria bacterium
TGCTGACCGGAATCGAACTTGTGACCTACTGATTCCTAATCAGAACTTTCGACGATTGAGCCAGATTGAACAACGTTCAATCAGTTCAGTAAGCTACTGTTTTTACGTAAATTGAACGGCAAAGCGCATTGAAGGAAGTTGATCGATATTTTGGAATCACGCTTACAAAGTGCTTACATGAACTCCCGTGTAAGCTCCAGAGGGGGACCGAGAACATGGCTCGAACCAAACTGACCGCCGGCCGCATCCGGGAATTCACCTGCCCGACCGACAAGGCCCAAGCCTTCCTGTGGGACACCGAAGTGCCCGGCCTCGCCGTGCGTGCGACCGCTGGCGCGCGTGCCTTCGTGTTCCAAGGGAAGCTGAACGGGAAAGACCTGCGCGTGACCATCGGAGACGTTCGCGCCTGGAACCTCGACGCTGCCCGCGCGGAAGCCCGCCGCCTGCAAACCCAGATTGACCAAGGCACGGACCCGCGCGAAGAAAAGCGCGAGCGCATCGCCGCAGCAGAGGCCGCAGAACAGGCCGCCAAGTCGGAAACCGAGCACCGGGCACGTTACACCCTGCGCTCCCTTTGCAGCGCCTATGCGGACGCTCTCGAACGTGGTGGCAAGACCAAGAGCGCCGCCGAAACTCGCTCCGCCTTCAAGTGCCATGTTTTCCCGCATGGCGAGATTGCCGACACGCCCGCCCGAGACGTGACCCCGCACCAAGTCGCCGCGCTGGTGCGCAAGGTCCGGGAGGCGGGAAAAGAGCGCGCCGCCGGCATCCTGCGAAGCTACCTGCTTGCCGCGTTCAACGCAGCCAAGCGTGCGCCGTTCGATTCCGCCCTTCCCGCCGACCTGATTCCGTTCGGCATCGAACACAACCCGGTCGACGCCATACCGGCAATCCCCGTGCAGCGAGGCGACCGCACGCTATCCGCTGGCGAACTGCGCGCCTATGTCGGGCACCTGCTGCGCATCGGTCAATCCGACGCGGCCGGGCCCGAGCTGCCCGACGTGGCATTGCTGCTGGCGCTGTACGCGGGAGGGCAACGCATGGCGCAACTTTTGCGCGCAAAGGTGGTGGACTTCGACCCGGACACGGCAACGCTTCGCCTGTGGGATGGCAAGGGCAAGCGCACAACGGCGCGGGAACACCTGCTACCGCTGGCACCCAAGGCTGCCGACATCGTTTCCGCCCTTGTCGAGCGCGCCAAAAGCCGCGAACAGGCACGCGCCAAGGTAGAGGGCCGCGCGCCCGACATGGCCGGCCTGTGGCTTCTCTCGACGCATGGCCGCATCCCGATGACCGAGACGACACCGGGCAAGCGCGCCGCCGAAATCAGCGCCAGCATGGGAGGCGAACCCTTCGACCTGCGCGACGTGCGCCGCACGGTGGAAACCATGCTTGCCGGCCTGGGCATCACCAAGGACACCCGCGCGCAACTACTGAGTCATGGAATCAGCGGAGTGCAGGCCGCGCACTACGACCGGCACGCGTACACGGACGAGAAGCGCGCCGCGCTGGTGGCATGGGAGGCGAGGCTATCGGCTATCGTCCGAGCCGAGAAACAGCCCGCGAACGTGCGGACCCTGCGCGCCGCCTGACGACCGGCGCGGGAACATATCAGAAATGCGATACTCTATGCACTGGACCGTTACCGTTATCCCGGAAGCCGAGGCCGAATTGCTGGCGCTGCCCGCCGACATGCAAACCCGCTTCCTGCACATCGCGGAACTGCTGGAATCCTTCGGCCCGCAGAAGGTGGGCATGCCGCATATCCGCCCGCTGGAAGGGAAGCTGTGGGAAATGCGCATGACCGGCCGCGACGGCATCGCCCGCGCGGTCTATGTGGCCCGCACCGGGCAGCGCCTGACGGTCCTGCATGTCTTCACCAAGAAGACCCAGAAAACCCCGCGCAAGGCCATCGAGACGGCCCATGCGCGATTGAGGAGCCTGACCGATGACTGAGCTTGCCGACCTGAAGGCCCGCATCCTGGCGAAACCCGAGGCCCGAGCCGAATACGACGCGCAAGCGCCGGAATTCGACCTCGCGCGCGAACTCATCGCCGCCCGCGCCCGCGCCGGGCTGACCCAATCCGAGCTTGCCGAGCGCATGCACACGACACAATCAACCATCGCCCGCCTGGAGAGTGGCCGCACGCTGCCGAGCATGCGCACCCTGGCGCGCTATGCAGAAGCGACCGGAAGCCGCGCCGTGGTGCGACTCGAGCGCACCATCTGACCGAGCATGGCGCGCCCTATGACGGCCATCCGAAAGAAGGTCGCACCATCGCCCGGCTGGCTCGACACCCGAAGGTGGGGCGTATCGTCGACCTGAAGGTTTTGTAAAGGAGCGGAAGTTGACTGCTGAATCGGATGGATATGTATCGGAAGCACATTTTTCAGATGTCATTGTCACCGATGAGCGGTGTAGACAACTGGCGGCACAGTCGGAGTTGGATGTAAAAGACTGGTGCGACTTGCCCGGGCTACGGCGCCCCCAAGCCTTCCGCCGCAAGCACGCCAACCGGGGCCGTCGTCCCCGCCCGTCGACGCCACAAGGGCGAGTGGGGATTACTCAAGGAAAGTCAACGGATGCGAGGCGGCGCGGTGTCAGCGAGGAGGATCAATGATGCGGTCCATCGGCCTCGCTTGAAGCAATCACGTGGCAACGCGCTTATCGCTTAACGTCCGGCTTACGGCAACCGGACAAGGAAGCCGACGCCAGAGAGCAAAAAGGCCAGTCCGTGAGAACTGGCCTTTTGCCTGATGCGTGGTTGCGGGGACAGGATTTGAACCTGTGACCTTCGGGTTATGAGCCCGACGAGCTACCGGACTGCTCCACCCCGCGTCCGAAAACTGCTTACAAAGTGCTTACATGAAGCTACACCCTGCTACTGCCACACTCGATAATTTGCGCCAAGTGCTTGATTTTACTGGTGCTGCTGACCGGAATCGAACTGGTGACCTACTGATTACGAATCAGTTGCTCTACCGACTGAGCTACAGCAGCGAAGGACGCGCATCTTACCCGAGCTCCGGGGCGGTTTCAACCACCCGCCAACACCACCTGCATGGCGGCCCGGCGCGACGATCTCACTTTTCCGTCCAGTATGCCGGCTCGCCATAGCGGCTGCGCAGGAAGTCGATGAACAGGCGCACGCGCAGCGCCAGGTTGCGACGCTGCGGAAAGACCGCGTGGATGCCGTTGGGCGGTGCGGCGAAATCATCCAGCACCGACACCAGGCGGCCGGCGCGCAGATCCCCATCCACCTCCCAAAGCGAGCGCCATGCCAGGCCATGGCCAGCGCGCGCCCACTCGTGCAGCACCGCGCCATCATTGCACTCGAAGCGGCCGCCCACCTTCACCGTGACCAGTTCGCCGGTGACATCGCGAAACTGCCAGCCGCGCTGCTGGCCCAACGACAGGCAGGCATGGCCGGCAAGCTCGGCCGGCGTGGTCGGCATGCCGTAACGGGCGAGATAGTCCGGGCTGGCGACGACGACACGCCGGTTCTCGGCCAGCCGCACGGACACCAGGCTCGAATCGCCCAGTTCGCCGATGCGGATCGCGCAATCGATCCCTTCGTTCACCAGATCCACCAGGCGGTCGCTGAGATCCAGGGTGCAGCTCACCTCCGGATGGACGTCGAGGAAGTCCCTCAGCAGCGGTGCAACGTGGCGCCGCCCGAAACCCGCCGGCGCCGAGATACGCAGGTGCCCGCTGGCCCTCACGCTGCCCAGGCTGACAGCCGCCTCGGCGTTCGACAGGTCGTTGAGGATGCGCTGGCAGTCCTCGAAGAAGGCGCTGCCCTCGAAGGTCAGCGTCACGCTGCGGGTGGTCCGCAGCAGCAGGCGGACACCGAGCCGCTGCTCGAGGGCATCCAGACGGCGGCCGATGACCGCGGGCGTGACGCCTTCGGCACGCGCGGCGGCCGACAGGCTTCCGCGAATAGCGACGGCGACGAAGCTTTCGATCTGCTTGAGCTGGTCCATTGTTGATAAAAAGTAAAAAGCGAATTGATCATAGCCGATCTGTTGTTTTATATAAGACTCGCTTACACTGCGGCGCAGCACAGGCAAGCTCCGCAGCGAGCCGCGCGCGTCGGGTGACAGGGGACCATATGCCCTTACGCAAGCCTGCCAGCCCGCTGCTCAAACCGATCGCAGACACACGACATGGCCGGCATGGACTTCTTCCAGATCGCACTCATCGGCATCGCCGCCTTCGCGGCGGGTGCGGTGAATTCGGTCGCCGGCGGAGGCACCTTCTTTTCCTTCCCTGCCCTGCTGGCCGTCGGCGTGCCGCCGGTGGTGGCGAACGCCAGCAACTCGGTGTCGCTGTGGCCGGGCAGCCTCGCCGGCGCATGGGCCTTCCGGCAGGAACTGGCGCGATTCAGGCGCAGCCTGCCAATGCTGTCGGTCGTGGCCTTCGTCGGCGGCATCGCCGGCGGGCTGCTGCTGCTGGCGACGTCCAACGCCGCCTTCGCCAGGCTCATCCCGTGGCTGCTGCTGGTGGCGACCGTGTTGTTCGCCTTCAGCAGCCAGATCTCCGCACTGGTGAAAAGGCTCAGGCCCGGCTCTGGCGACGGCGACGAACGGCACATCGGCCCCGGCGGCTTGCTGTTCCAGCTCGTGGTGTCGATCTATGGCGGCTTTTTCGGCGCCGGCATGGGCATCCTGATGATCGCCGCACTTGCCATTCAGGGCTTCAAGGATGTGCATGAAATCAACGCCTTGAAAAACTGGCTTTCGGCGGTAATCTACAGTGTTGCCGTCGGCACCTTCGTCATCGCCAACGCGGTGTCGTGGCCACACACGCTGATCATGCTCGTCACTGCGACGCTGGGCGGCTATGTGGGTGCCGCGCTGGCACGCCGCATCCCGGCGATCTGGCTGCGACGCTTCATCATCGCGGTCGGTGGCCTGCTCACCGTCCATTATTTCGTCAAGACCCTCTGACCGGCGGTTTCGCCTGAATCGTTGCAAACTCTGACCTCCCCTCGTCACCCCCCACCCGCACGCACAAGGACCTCCCATGAGCCTCGACCTGCCCCAGGGCATGCAGATTAACGCCCCGCTGTCGCCCCGCTTCGACCAGATCCTCACCCGCGATGCGCTGGCTCTGGTCGCCAAGCTGCACCGCACCTTCGAACCCCGCCGCCAGGAGTTGCTGAAGGCGCGAGTCGCCCGCCAGGCGCGCATCGACGCCGGGGAAATGCCCGACTTCCTGCCCGAGACCAGGCACATTCGCGAAGGCGACTGGAGGATCGCGCCGCTGCCCAAGGCGCTGGAGTGCCGCCGCGTGGAGATCACCGGCCCGGTCGAGCGCAAGATGATCATCAACGCCTACAACTCGGGCGCTGATTCCTACATGACCGACTTCGAGGATTCGAACAGCCCGAACTGGCACAACCAGATCCAGGGACAGGTCAACCTTTACGACGCCATCCGCCGCCAGATCGACTTCACCGCCGACGGCGGCAAGCGCTACGCGCTCAACGACAAGATCGCCACGCTGCAGGTGCGCCCGCGCGGCTGGCATCTGGACGAGAAGCACGTGCTGATCGACGGCCAGCGCGTGTCCGGCGGGATCTTCGACTTCGCGCTGTTCTTCTTCCACAACGCCCGCGAGCAGATCGCGCGCGGCGCCGGCCCCTTCTTCTACCTGCCTAAGATGGAGTCGCACCTCGAGGCGCGACTGTGGAACGACATCTTCTGCATGGCGCAGGACGAACTCGGCCTGCCGCGCGGCACGATCAAGGCCACTGTACTGGTGGAAACCATCCTTGCCACCTTCGAGATGGAAGAGATCCTCTACGAACTGCGCGAGCATTCCGCCGGCCTCAACGCCGGGCGCTGGGACTACATCTTCTCTTGCATCAAGAAGTTCAAGAAGAACAAGAACTTCTGCCTCGCCAACCGCGGCTCCATCACGATGGAAGTGCCCTTCATGCGCAGCTACGCGCTGGCCCTGGTGCAGGCCTGCCACAAGCGCGGCGCCCCGGCGATGGGTGGCATGAGCGCGCTCATCCCGATCAAGAGCGACCCGGTCGCCAACGAAAAGGCGCTCGCCGGCATCCGCCACGACAAGACGCGCGACGCCAACGACGGCTACGACGGCGGCTGGGTGGCGCACCCGGGCCTGGTGCCGATCGCGATGGAAGAGTTCGTCAAGGTGCTGGGCGACCGCCCGAACCAGTGGGACAAACAGGTCGAAGGCCGCTTCGGCCCGAAGGACTGGCTGAACTTCCAGCCCGAGCAGCCGATCACCGAGACGGGCGTGCGCAATAACATCAACGTCGGCATCCACTACCTCGGTAGCTGGCTCGCCGGCAACGGCTGCGTGCCGATCCACAACCTGATGGAAGACGCCGCCACCGCCGAGATCTCGCGCTCGCAGATCTGGCAGTGGGTGGTGTCGCCGAAGGGCGTGCTGGACGACGGCCGCAAGGTCACCGCCGACTGGGTGCGCGGCCTGATCCCCGAAGAGCTGGCCAAGGTCAAGGCCACCGTCACCGCGCAGGGCGAAGCCACCGCGACCTACGACCAGGCTGCCGGCATCTTCGAGAAGATGTCGCTCAGCGAGGACTTCCCGGAGTTCCTGACGCTGCCTCTGTACGAAGCGATGGAGTGATGCGCCGCGGCCGCGTCGCCGCGCGTAGAATCCCGAACGGCGCCTGCGGGCGCCGTTTTTCATGTGGCGTCTGCCATCGTCTCGACGTCCGCTCCCGGTCCGTCCCGTCCGCATGCTGACGCCCGACCGGTTCCCATGCATGACTCCCGTTCAACCGATGCCGACCACCCGTCCCGCTGCCCGATCACGATGATTCCCGGAATCCTTTGCGCGCTCGGCGCAGGTCTGCTGTGGGGCCTCGTGTTCGTGACGCCGCTGGTGCTGAACGACTATCCCGGCCTGATGCTGTCGATCGGCCGCTACGCCGCATTCGGCGTGCTGGCCGTCGGCTTCGCCTGGCTCGATCGCCGCACGCTGGCAAAGCTCACTCGCGACGACTGGGTCGAAGCATTCAAGCTGGCGGCGATCGGCAACCTGCTTTACTACGCAACGCTGTCGAGCGCCATCCAGCTCGCCGGCGCGCCCCTGCCCACGCTGATCATCGGCACGCTGCCGGTGGTGATCGCGGTCTGCGCCAACCTGATCGACCGGCGCACCGACCCCGACGGCGGTGTGCCCTGGCGCCAGCTCGCGCTGCCGCTGGCGGCGATGCTGGGCGGCCTGCTGCTGGTCCATGCCGACACCGCGCGACAGGGCGGCGCAAGCGGCGATGACGGGAGCTACCTGCTCGGCATCACCTTTGCGATCTGCGCGCTCGCCTGCTGGACCTGGTACCCGATCCGCAACAGCCGCTGGCTGCGCGCGCGCGGCAACGGCCTGTCGCGTACCTGGGCGACCGCGCAAGGCCTCGCGACGCTGCCGCTGGCATTGCTCGCTGCACTCGGCTATGCGCTTTGGGACGGCCTGTCGTCGTCGCCCGGGGCCGGCTTCGACTGGCCCTTCGGCCCGCGGCCGACCCTCTTCGTCGGCATGATGTTCGCCCTCGGGCTTGCCGCCTCGTGGCTGGGAACGCTGCTGTGGAACCATGCCAGCGCCCGCCTGCCCGCAGCCCTGGCCGGGCAGCTCATCGTCTTCGAAACGCTGTCGGCCCTGCTGTATGCCTTCGTGTGGCACCAGCGCTGGCCCACCCTGGCCGAGGCCGCCGGCATCGTCGTGCTGACCATCGGCGTGCTGCTGGGCGTGCGGGCGTTCAAACGCGACTGATGGCTCCCGCGATCGACGGCAGATGCCATGACGCTTAACATGCGGCATCGCAACAGATTCGTCCGAGGCCGCTCGCGGCACCTGCACCGACGCTCTCCACCATGGACCTCCTGACCCAGACCATTCTGCAGGCCGGACGCTCGGCCATCGAACTCGCGCTGTTCGTGCTGCTGCCCATCATGGTGGTGATGCTCGCGCTGATGCGGCTGCTCGAGGCCCGCGGCGCGCTCGACTGGGTCGTCGCGCGCCTCGCCCCCGTGTTGCGTCCGGCCGGGCTGACCGGGCTCGGCGTGTTTGCCGCGCTGCAGATCAACTTCGTCAGCTTCGCCGCGCCGGTCGCCACTCTGACGATGATGGAAAGCCGCGGCGCGTCCGATCGCCACCTCGCTGCCACGCTGGCGATGGTCATGGCCATGGCGCAGGCCAACGTCACCTTCCCGATGGCGGCGATGGGATTGGCCTTCGGACCGGCGCTGCTGCTGTCACTGCTCGGCGGTCTGGCGGCGGCAGCGGTCACCTATCACGGCTTCGGCCGCGCCTTGTCGACGGCCGAGGGCACGCTCGACGAGACGCTCCAGCACCGCGTCGCGGACGACGCCAAGGGCGTGCTCGACGTGATCAACCGTGCCGGCGCCGAAGCCTTCAAGATCGCGGTCGGCGCGATCCCGATGCTGGTACTGGCGCTGGTGGTGGTGATGGCGTTGCGTGCGAGCGGCGCGATCGACGCGCTCACCGGTGCGTTGACGCCGCTGCTCGCGACGCTCGGCATCCATCCGTCGATGGTGCTGCTGACGCTGACCAAGGCGATCGCCGGCGGCACCGCGATGATGGGGGTCATGGAGGACATGCTGAAGAGCGGCGCGGCCAGCGCGGCGATGCTGAACGCCAATGCCGGTTTCCTGATCCACCCGCTCGATGTCGGCGGCGTGGCGGTGCTGATCTCCGCCGGCCGGCGTGTCGCCGCAGTGTGGAAACCCGCCGCCCTCGGTGCCGCGCTCGGCATCGCGGTACGCATGACCGGCCACGCGCTGCTGTGAGCCCGGCCGCCGACGCCACCGCCGGACGGATGTATTGACGCGTCCTCTTCCGACCTGTTTCCCGGAGACCCGACCATGATTGCCGCCCTGACCCTGCTGCTCGTCTTCCAGTTGATCGGCGAGATCATCGCCCGCGCCCTGTCGCTGCCGGTGCCGGGCCCCGTGATCGGCATGGCATTGCTGTTCCTCGCGCTGATGATCCGCGGCGGCCCCGGCGAAGACCTGCGTCAGACAGCAGGCACGCTGCTGCAGCATCTGTCGCTGCTGTTCGTGCCGGCAGGCACCGGCATCGTGCTGTACGGCGACCGCCTCGCCGCCGAGTGGCTGCCATTGGTGGTGGCGCTGGTTGCCAGCACTGCGCTGGCGATCGTCGTCACTGCCATCGTGCTTCGCGCCCTCACACGGGGGCGGACGTCCTCGTCGGGAGCACCACAATGACGCCGCGCCTCGACGAGATCTGGGTCTACCTGTCGGCGACACCGCTGCTCGGCCTGACGCTGACCCTGCTGGCCTATCAGGCGGCCTTCCGCATCTACCAGCGTGCCGGATTCCATCCGCTCGCCAACCCGGTGCTGCTCGCGGTCGGCCTCCTTGCGGGCGTGCTGCTGCTCACCGGCACGCCCTACCAGACCTACTTCGACGGCGCGCAGTTCGTGCACTTCCTGCTCGGACCGGCGACGGTGGCCCTGGCCATCCCGCTGTACGCCCAGTGGCCGCGTCTGAAGGCGATGGCAGCCCCGCTCGCGCTCGCGCTGGTGGCGGGCTCGCTGACCGCCGCGCTGTCGGCGTGGGGCATCGGCGCCCTGCTCGGGGCGAGCCGCGAATCGCTGATGTCGCTCGCCCCCAAGAGCGTGACCACCCCGATCGCCATGGCGGTGGCCGAACGGCTCGGCGGCCTGCCCTCGCTCACCGCCGTGCTGGTGATCAGCACCGGCATCATCGGCGCCGTCGGCGCGCGTTACCTCTACCGCTGGCTGGGCATCGACGACCCGGCGGTACGCGGCTTCGCCATCGGGCTCGCCTCGCACGGTATCGGCACCGCGCGCGCCTTCCAGATCAGCGAGCAGTCGGGCGCCTTCGCGGCGCTGGCGATGGGCCTGAACGGACTCGTCACCGCGCTGTCACTGCCGTGGATCATGCCGTTGGTCGAACGTCTGCTCGACCGCTAGGCTACGCCAGCGGCCGCCGACGCCCCGCCCCTTCATCCTGCCCCCAGCCCCCCGACGAGGACGCCAAGTGCTGATTGCCCTCCACCGCTGGATCGACCGCAACATCCTCGAGCTGGGCCGCGAACTGCGCCTGTCCTACCTGCCGCCGCTGATGGTCTATTGCGCCGCCGGCGTGTCAGGCCTCACCGGCATCGTCGGCACCTTCTTCGTCAAGGACTACCTCGGCCTGTCCGCCGCCTTCCTCGCCGCCCTCGGCTTCTGGGCCGGCATCCCGTGGGCGCTGAAGATGCCGATCGGACATCTCGTCGACCTCATGTGGCGGCACAAGGCCGGGCTCGTCTATCTCGGTGCGGCGCTGATCGCGGCCAGCCTGGCGATCATGATCGGCCTCATCGGCCAGCCCGACACCATGCGCACGGTGATGCCGGTCGAGGCCTGGTTCGTGCTGTCGGCGCTGCTGGCGCCGGTAGGCTATGTCATGCAGGACGCGGTAGCCGACGCCATGACCGTGGAGGCCGTGCCGCGCCTCGACGAGCGCGGCGAGCCGCTGCCCGACGACACGGTAAGGCTGATGCACACGACGATGCAGATGCTTGGCCGCGTCGCCATCATCGGCGGCACGGTGCTGGTCGCACTCGCCAACGTGGTGATGTTCCAGGGCGCGGAGTCTCTCGCTGAAGCGCAGAAGGTGGCGATCTACCTGCGCATCTATGAATACGCGCTGATCATCCCGCTGCTGTCGATCAGCGGCGTGCTGCTCGCTGGCTTGCTGAAGCGGCGCGACGCGCGCCGGCTTGCCGCGCTGGGGCGCAGCCGTGCCGAGATCGACCGCCTGCTGCACGAACCGGAGGAGAAGACCACCCCCAACTGGTGGATTCTTGGTGGCAGCGCCCTCTTCGTCGCCATCACGCTGGCGGTGGGGCTGTCGGGCGTCACCTACGGCCAGGAGCTGATCTTCGCCGGCTCCTTCACCGTCATCGGCTTCATGATCTTCCGACTGGTGCGGGAACTCGCGCCCGATGCGCGGCGCATGCTGCTGGGGACCATCATCGTCATCTTCGTGTTCCGCGCCCTGCCGGGGCCGGGCGCGGGCGCGAGCTGGTGGATGATCGACGAACTGGGCTTCGACCAGTCCTTCCTGTCACGGCTGGATCTCATCACCAGCGGCCTGACGCTGGCGGGACTGTTCCTGTTCCGGCGCTTCATGGCGGAGAAGTCGATCGCGCAGATCGTCCTGTTCCTGACCGTCACCACGACCCTGCTGTCGCTGCCTATCATCGGCATGTTCCACGGCCTGCACCTCTGGACGGCGAGCGTCACCGGCGGCGTGGTCGATGCGCGCTTCATCGCCATCGCCAACACGGCCCTCGAGTCCCCCCTCGGCCAGGTGTCCATGGTGCCGATGCTGGCGTGGATCGCCAACTCCGCACCACCGCACCTGAAAGCGACCTACTTCGCGGTGATGGCCTCCTTTACCAACCTCGCGCTGTCGGCCGCCCAGCTCGGCACCCGGTACCTCAACCAGATCTACACGGTGAGCCGCGAGGTGAAGGACGCCGTCACCGGCGCGATCACCACGCCAGCCGACTACAGCGAGCTGGGCGCGCTGCTGGTGACGGTGACGGTGCTCGGCCTCGTGCTGCCGGTCGCGGCGATTGCGCTGACCCGGCTGCTCGGCCTGCGCAGCGCGTGAACCGGCCGCGAGGCGCGCAACCGCGCGCTTCGTCGATCTGCCGCATGTTGATCCGATGCATTGCCTTCGGCCCGCGGCAGGCGGAAACTTGGCGCGATCGCATACACAAACACAGGGAGTACAGCGATGACACCCAGCTCGGTGCACGACATCCGCAACCTGAGCCTGCTCGGCCACGCCGGCAGCGGCAAGACGACGCTCGCCGAGGCGCTGCTGGCCGCGTCCGGCGAGATCGGCGCCGCCGGCAGCGTCGAGCGCGGCGACACGGTTTCCGACTACGACCCGCAGGAAAAATCGATGGGTCACTCGCTGCACGCCTCCCTCGTCCATCTCGAGTTGGCGGGCCACTGGATCAACCTGCTCGATGCGCCGGGCCTGCCCGACCTCGCCGGCCGCGCGCTGGCCACCCTTCCCGCGGTGGACACCGCCGCGGTGGTGGTCAATGCGGCCGCCGGCGTCGAAAGCGGCACACGCCGCATGATGACGGCGGCAAAGGGCAAGTGCCGCATGATCATCGTCAACAAGATCGATGCCGCCGGCGTCGACTTCGCCGCGCTGATGCAAGCCATCGTCGGCGAGTTCGGCCGCGAATGCCTGCCGATCAACCTGCCGGGCGCCGGCGGCGACAAGGTGGTGGACTGCTTCTTCGCCCCGGACGATGGGGCCGCGACCGCGTTCTCCAGCGTCGCTGCCGCGCATAGTGAGATCGTCGACCAGATCGTCGAGCTCGACGAAGAGCTGATGGCCAAGTACCTCGAGCAGGGCGAATCGCTCGATCCCGAGCAGTTGCATGCGCCCTTCGAACAGGCATTGCGCGAAGGCCACCTCGTGCCGGTGTGCTTCGTGTCCGCGCGCACAGGCGCCGGCGTGCCCGAGCTGCTCGACATCCTCGGCAAGCTGGCGCCCGATCCTACCGAAGGCAACCCGCCTGCGTTCCTGAAGGGTGAAGGTACGGCGGCGGCGCCGGTCGCGGTCGCGCTCGACCCCGAGCGCCATGTCGTCGCCCATGTGTTCCAGGTCACCAACGATCCGTATCGCGGCAAGCTGGGCCTGTTCCGCATCCACCAGGGTCAGGTCACGCCCAGCTCGCAGCTCTACATCGGCGACGGCCGCAAGCCGTTCAAGGTCGCTCATCTGCTGCGCATGCAGGGCCGCAATGCGGTCGAGTCCCCGCTCGGCGTACCCGGCGATCTGTGCGCCGTGGCCCGGGTGGACGAGATCCATCGTGACGCCGTGCTGCACGACTCGCACGACGAAGACTACTTCCACCTCGCGCCACAGGCCTATCCGCAACCGGTGTATGGCCTCGCCCTGATCACGAGGAAGCCGGCCGACGAGCAGAAGCTGTCGGAGGCCCTCACCCGCCTCACCGACGAAGATCCCTGCCTCCAGGTCAGCTACGACGTGCGCGGCCGCCACACGGTGGTGCGCGGCCTGGGCGAGCAGCACATGAAGATCGTGCTCGACGAGCTCGCCGCGCGCTGGAACCTGCAGCTCGACACCGCGCCGCCGGCGATTCCCTATCGCGAGACGATTTCCATCGTCGCTGAGGCGCGCTATCGCCACAAGAAGCAGAGCGGCGGTGCCGGCCAGTTCGGCGAGGTGGCGCTGCGCGTCGAACCGCTGGAGCGCGGCGCGGGCCTGCAACTGGGCGACGAGGTCAAGGGCGGCGCCATTCCGACCAACTTCATGCCGGCGGTGGAAAAGGGCGTGCGCCAGGCGCTGTCCGACGGGGCCTTCGCCGGCTTCCCGATCCAGGACCTGCGCGTGGTGGTGACCGACGGCAAGCACCATGCGGTCGACTCGAACGAGGTGTCCTTCGCCACCGCGGCCCGCCATGCGCTGATCGAAGCGGTGCTGGCCGCGAAACCACAGGTGCTGGAGCCGATGCTGGACGTGCAGGTCAAGATGGCCGACGCGCTGTTCGGCGAAGTCAGCGGCGAGTTGTCGGCCCGCCGCGGCCGCCTCACCAGCACCGACAGCCCGGCCGCAGGCTGGATGCTGATCTCCGCACGCGTGCCGATGTCGGAGATGGACGGCTTCGAGAGCCGGCTGAAGGCGATCTGCGCCGGCGAAAGCGAGTTCGTGCTCGAAGCTGGCGGCTACGAGCCGGCGCCGCAGGAAGTTCAGGTCGAACTCTCGCGCAGCTTCTCCGCGACCGGAAGCGGCAACGGCGGCTGATGCTGCGGCAAAATCACGCCTTCCTCACGGCATCCGCGACCGGCCCCGAGGCGGGGTCGTCGCGGCTGCCCAGCGACACGTCCGGCTGACGATGAAGCTGACCGACCAGCACCGTGCCTATTGGCTCCGCAACCGGATCCTGACCGTCTCGCTGCTGATGGTGTGGTTCGCGGTGACCTTCGTCGCCGGCTACTACGCCCGCGAACTCAACGCCTTCAGCTTCCTCGACTTCCCGCTCGGCTTCTACATCTTCGCGCAGGGTTCGCTCATCGTTTACCTGGCGATCGTCGGCATTTACGTGTTCGTGATGAACAGGCTGGATCGGCGCTACGGCGTCGGCGAGCGGCGCTGAGCGGCAGCCGCCTCGAGCGGCGTGCCTTCAGGCAACGCCGCTCCAATACGTGCTTGGCGGCCTGCCGCCCGCCGGCTCGATGTCCCGATGGCGAGGCTTGTCTCACATGCGTGCGATCATCGCATCGCCGAAGGCCGAACAACTGACCTCGGTCGCTCCCTCCATCAGGCGGGCGAAATCATATGTGACGACCTTGTCGCCGATCGCCGCCTCCATGGACTTGATCACCAGGTCGGCCGCTTCGCGCCAGCCGAGGTGGCGCAGCATCATCTCCGCCGACAGGATGATGGAGCCCGGGTTAACCTTGTCGAGCCCGGCGTATTTCGGCGCCGTGCCATGGGTCGCCTCGAAGCAGGCGTACTGGTCGGAAATGTTGGCGCCCGGAGCAATCCCAATTCCACCCACCTGCGCGGCGAGCGCATCGGAGATGTAGTCGCCGTTGAGGTTGCAGCATGCGATCACGTCGTACTCGGCCGGACGCAGCAGGATCTGCTGCAGGAAGGCGTCGGCGATCGCATCCTTGATGACGATCTCGCGGCCGGTGGCGGGGTTCCTGAACGAGCACCACGGGCCGCCGTCGATCGGCTGGGCACCGAACTCGTTTTTCGCCACCTGGTAGCCGACGTCGCGGAACAGGCCCTCGGTGAACTTCATGATGTTGCCCTTGTGCACCAGGGTCACGCTGCGGCGGTCGTTGTCGATCGCATAGCGGATGGCGGCGCGCACCAGGCGCGAGGATCCCTCGACCGATACCGGCTTGACGCCGATGCCGCAGTTCTGCGGGAAGCGGATCTTCTTGACCCCCATCTCGTCCTGCAGGAACTTGATGACCTTCTTCGCGCCGTCCGAGTCGGCCTGCCATTCGACACCGGCGTAGATGTCCTCAGTGTTCTCGCGGAAGATCACCATGTCGTTCTTGCTCGGGTCCTTCAGCGGCGACGGCACGCCCTTGAAGTAGCGCACCGGACGCAGGCACTGGTAGAGGTCGAGTTCCTGGCGCAGCGCGACGTTCAGCGAGCGGATGCCGCCACCAACCGGTGTGGTCATCGGCCCCTTGATCGACACCGAGTATTCCTTCAACGCGTCGAAGGTTTCCTGCGGAATCCACTGGTCGGGGCCGTACAGCGCGACCGATTTCTCGCCGGCATAGACCTCCATCCAGTGGATCTTCCTCTGCCCGCCGTAGGCCTTGCCGACCGCGGCGTCGATGACCTTGATCATCACCGGCGTGATGTCGACGCCGATGCCGTCGCCCTCGATGAAGGGGATGATGGGGTTGTCGGGGGTTGGCTGCCCCGGAACGATCTTCTGGCCGCTGGCGGGTACCTTGATCTTCGATTCGCTCATACCTGCTCCCTCTCGATGGATTCTGACTGCATTGCGAGTGCTTGCGCTCACAGTGCGACGGCCGGGGTGCGCGGATCACCGAACGGGCAGGCAGGACAGCGCGACCGGCGCAAGATTATCGCCCAAAAGCCCGGCCACTCGAAAGCAATGCAGCCGGGCCGGCTGCGGAGTGACAGGCGGGCGAAATGCTAAGATTTCCGCCGCTGCCGCCGCGCCGGCAGCCCCCGCGACAGCGCCCGCCGGAGTCGATGCGATGGAAACCCAGACAGGAGAAAACCCGGTTGCACAGGCGATCGCGCACGCGCTGATCGAGGGTTTCGACAAGCACTACCGCATCTTCCGCGAGACCTCACGGCGGGCGAAGGAATACTTCGAGGCGGCGCAATGGCTGGACCAGCTCAACGCCGTGCGCGAGCGGGTGCAGTTCTACGATGACCGCGTCGACGAGACGGTACGCCGCCTGCACGACGAATTCGACGCCGATTCGGTGGACAACCCGACCTGGCAGCAGGTCAAGCTCCATTACATCGGCATGCTGATCAACCACCGCCAGCCGGAACTGGCGGAGACTTTCTTCAATTCGGTCACGACGAAGATCCTGCACCGCAGCTACTTCAACAACGACTACCTGTTCGCGCGGCCGGCAATCTCGACCGAGTTCATCGAATCCTACCCGCCGGTCTATTCGAGCTACTACCCGCAGGACAGCGGCCTGCGCGCGACGGTGAAGCGCATCGTCGAGGACTTCTACTGGCAGCGCAGCTTCGAGGACCTCGACCGCGACGTCGACCTGATCCTGCGCGCGACGCAGGCGCACCTCGGCGAGTGGCCGAAGATGGAGGTCAATTGCCAGTTGCAGGTGCTGTATTCGGCCTTCTACCGCAACAAGACGGCCTACATCATCGGCAAGGCGATCAACGGCTACCAGGAATACCCGTTCTCGATCGCGGTGCGTCACAGCGACGCCGGCCAGCTCTACATCGACACCATCCTGCTCGACCCGTGGCGCATCTCGGTGCTGTTCTCGCTGTCGCGCGCGTACTTCATGGTGGACATGGAGGTGCCCTCGGGCTACGTGCAGTTCCTGCGCTCCATCATGCCCAACAAGCCGCGCTCCGAGCTCTACACGATGCTGGGGCTGGGCAAGCAGGGCAAGACGATGTTCTTCCGCGATCTCGTGTCCCACCTGCGCCATTCGAACGACCGATTCATCATCGCCCCCGGCATCCGCGGGCTGGTGATGCTGGTGTTCACGCTGCCGTCCTACCCCTACGTGTTCAAGATCATCAAGGACGTGTTCGGCAGCTCGAAGAACATGGACCGTGCCACCGTCCAGCGCAAGTACCTGATGGTGAAGCACGTGGACCGCGTCGGCCGCATGGCCGACACGCTGGAGTTCTCCAACGCGGCGCTGCCGCTGTCGCGCTTCCACCCCGCGCTGCTCGACGAGTTGCGCACGCTGGCGCCCAGCGCCTTCGAAATCGAGGGCGACAAAGTCGTCATCAAGCACTTCTACATCGAGCGGCGCATGACGCCGCTCAACATCCATCTCGAGCAGGCGAAGGATGACGAAGTGGAGCAGGCGGTGATCGAGTACGGCAATGCCATCCGCGAGCTGGCGATGGCCAACATCTTTCCCGGCGACATGCTGTGGAAGAACTTCGGCGTCACCCGCTACGGTCGCGTGGTGTTCTACGACTATGACGAGATCGAGTACATGACCGACATGAACTTCCGGCGCATTCCGCCCGCGCCCTACGAAGACATGGAGATGTCCGGCGAACCCTGGTATTCGGCCGGGCCGATGGACGTGTTCCCCGAGGAGTTCGCCACCTTCCTGCTCGGCTCCCCGCGCGTGCGCAAGGCCTTCATCAGGCACCACCGCGACCTGCTCGAACCCGGCTTCTGGCAGCAGGCGCAGCAACGCATCCGCGACGGCTACGTGGAGGACTTCTTTCCCTACCCGCACGCTCTTCGCTTCCGCAACCAGTTCGCCGACCTTGCGTCGACCGTCGGAAGGCCCGGCCAGGCTGCGTAGTCGCCCCCTCCCGGCGTACGGACCACGAAGGCACGCCAGATGCGGGAGGATTCAGGCGATCGTGGCCTCGTCGCTGCGGCTTTCGCCCTTGTTGTCGGTCCAGCTCACGCGCAACCTGTCGCCGGTCGCGCCGCCACGAAACCTGAACGCCAGGTAAGGGTTGGCCGAAACGGACGGACCGAACTGCGCGCTCAGCACGACCCGCTCGTTGTGCATTGCGCTCACTTCGGCGATGTAGTGCGCCGGCACAAGGACCCCGGCAGCAGTCTTGCGCTGCCCGGTTTCCATGGGATGGAACATGCGTACCCGAACGTCGGTGATCCCATCCTTCACCGTCGCGCGTATGCGCGAGGAACCGATCCTCGCCACGCCAGCCCCGTCGTCGCCGGCGCAACCGCCGATGGTGACCTTGACGCCCTTCCTCATCGCATGGAAGCGGCCGTTCGCCTTCACCAGCACGTGGATGTCGGACGACTCGGCCATCTTCACCTCGGTCTGGATGTCGGCAAAGGTGCCGGCGGGAAGTGAAAATACCGCCGCCAGCAGGTTCGGATTGCGATCGATCAGAATCGCGATCTGCTCCGTGTCGGGCAGGCGACTGGCGATGCCGAGGCGCACGACCGCGCCGTTTTCGTTGAGGTCGGGAACGTTGAGTTCGATGTCGCCACTCGTCGTCGATTTGCCCGCGCCGAGTGCCGCCAGCGCAGCGTCGAGCGTACGTGCCTCGAAGCCGGCGCGGCCCTGCGCCGCCTGGGCAAGCTGCGGCCCAAGCAGCCCGGCGCTCGCCAGCAACGCGAACAAGCCCAGCCCGCCCGCGGCCCGGAGCGTTTCCCTGCGTTGATGATTCATCCCCCAATCTCCAGCAATAAGTTGTCGTCGACACCGCGCACCATCGCGGCCGGCGCATCCCCGCGACAAGTGCTCCGACGACCGAGCGACACTCGCGCCCGGGAGTTCGTCGCGCATGCCCGGGGCAGCGTCTCGCACCGGTCGACACGGCCGCCGGCTCGAAGGCCGGCACGCTCGGCTATACTCACGTCGCCCTGCAGCGGCGCCATTGCGACGCATTCGCATGCACGACCGGCGCCACACGCGGAAGTTCGCCTGGCGACGCAAAAAAGGAACTCGACGTGAAACTCGCTCACGCTTTCGCCCTCACCTGCCTGCTGGGCGCAGCAGGCGTTGCGGCCGCGGCCGATCCGAATCTTGCTCGAAACCTGGCGGCAACCTGCGCCAACTGCCACGGCACCGACGGTCGCAGCGTCGGCGGCATGGATTCGCTGGCCGGCGAACCGCGCGACCGACTGCTGCAGAAGCTGCTCGCATTCAAGTCGGGCGAGCGGCCTGCGACGATCATGCATCAGATCGCCCGGGGCTACAGCGACGAGCAACTCGCGCTGATCGCCGGCCATCTTGCCGCACAGCGTGTTCGGGATTGAGGAGGCCGACGGCATGGCGACTCGACGCAGCTTCGTAAAGGGCCTCGCCGGCGCCATCGGCGCCACTGCGCTGGGCGGTCTCGCCGCCTGCGCCAGCGGCAAGTCCCGCGCACGTGCGCACGTCGTGGTCGTCGGTGGCGGCTTCGGTGGCGCCACGGCGGCAAAGTACCTGCGCATGTGGAGCCAGGGCACCGTCGACGTGACTCTGATCGAGCGTAACGCCGCCTTCGTCTCCTGCCCCATCTCCAACCTCGTCTTGGGTGGTTACCGCGAGCTCGCGGACATCAGCGTCTCCTACGCCGGGCTGCAGTCGAAATGGGGCGTACGCCTGATCACCGACGAAGCCACCGCGATCGACATCGACAAGCGCACGGTGGGCACCGCCATGAACGGCGTGCTGCGCTATGACCGACTGGTGCTGTCGCCGGGCGTCGACTTCATCCCGAACGCCGTCCCGGGCCTCGAGGGCAACTTCGAGCACGTCCCTCACGCCTGGAAGGCCGGGCCGCAGACCCTGCTGCTGCGCCAGCAATTGCAGGACATGGCCGACGGCGGCGTTTTCGCGCTGCACATCCCGAAGGCTCCCTACCGCTGTCCGCCCGGCCCCTACGAGCGCGCCTGCGTGGTGGCGAGCTACCTGCGCCGGCACAAGCCGCGGTCCAAGGTGCTGGTGCTCGACGCCAATGGCGAAATCCAGTCGAAGAAGGTGCTGTTCGCGAAGGCTTTCGAGGGCTACGGCGGATTGATCGACTACGTGCCCAACAGCGAGCTGCGTTCGGTGGACGCCGCGACGCGGACCGCGGAACTGGAGTTCGACCGCATCCGCGCCGACGTGCTGAACGTGATCCCGCCGATGCGCGCCGGCACCATCGCTACCCGGTCGGGCCTGCCGCTGGTCAATGGGCGCTGGGTGGATGTCGACTGGCTCACCATGGAGGCCCGGGGCGTCGCCGGCGTGCATGTGCTGGGCGATGCGCTGCAGCCCGCGCCGGCCATGCCCAAGTCCGGCCACATCGCGAACCAGCATGCCAAGGTCGCGGCAGCGGCGATCGTGAACCTCCTCGCAGGCGAGGCGCCGAACCCCGCGCCGGTGGTCATGAACACCTGCTACAGCTTCGTCGATGAGCGCAATGGCATCCACATCGCCTCGGTGCATCAGTACGATGCGGCCAAGCGCCAGCCCATGCCGGTCGACGGCGCCGGCGGCGTGTCGACCGCGGCAAGCGAAATCGAGGGGCAGTACGCGCTGGCCTGGGCGAAGAACATCTGGGCCGACATGCTGGCCTGAAGGCAGCCCCGGAGCTCGGCGGCTGTCAGGCGTGCCAGCCGAGCTCGAGCATCCAGGGGCCCTGCCCGGCCCGCAACGCTTGCCGCACATAGGGCACGATCCCCTGGGGCAGCGCGGCAGCATCGCACCATTCGAGGCGATCGCACTTGCCGGGCTCGCAGATGGCCGCCTCACCGCTCCAGCGCATGGCGCGCAAGAAGAAATCGATGCGATTGGTGTCCGACAAACGATGCACCACGCCCATCCACTCCAGGCACTGCGGGTCGATCAACAGGCCGGTTTCCTCGCGCATCTCGCGCACCGCGGCCTGCAGCACGGATTCGCCCGCTTCCACATGGCCGCCCGGCAGGCTGTAGAGGCCGTCGAAGAAGCCGGTGCCTGCACGGCGCATCAGCAGGATGCGGCCCTCGCGTTCGCACAGCACATGCACGCCGGTCGGGATACCCGGATGCGGCATCAGTGCTGGCCCGTACTGCCGAAACCGGCAGTGCCGCGTTCGCTGGCATCGAACTCATCGACGACATTCAGCGCCACCTGCAGCACTGGCACGACCACGAGCTGGGCGACCCGCTCCATCGGCTGGATCGTGAAGCTGCCGCGGCCGCGGTTCCACACCGATACGAAGATCTGGCCCTGGTAGTCGGAGTCGATCAGCCCCACAAGGTTGCCGAGCACGATCCCGTGCTTGTGTCCGAGGCCGGAGCGCGGCAGCACCATGGCCGCAAGGCCCGGGTCGGCGAGATGGATCGCCAGCCCGCTCGGCACCAGCGTGGTCTCGCCCGGATGCAGCGTGACCGCCGCCGGCAGGCAGGCACGCAGATCGAGCCCGGCCGAACCGCCGGTGGCGTAGGCAGGTGGGTGGCTCCTGAGCCGCTCGTCGAGGATCTTGATGTCGATTCGATGCATGTCGCGCTCCCTGTGCTCGTCCGTCGATATCGGTCGTTACTGCCGGGGGCTTGCCGATCAGCCCCTGGCCGGCAGCATGGCGGCCAGGTGGTCGACGATGCCGCGCGCCACCTCGGCCTTCGACGCGCGCGGCAACGGGTGGCGTCCGGCATCGTCGTACAGGATCACGGTATTGTCGTCGCCGCCCATGCCGTCGCTCACCAGGTTGCCCACCAGCAGTGGCAGGCGCTTGTTGCGCCGCTTGCCTTCCGCATAGGCATCGAGGTCGCGGCTCTCGGCCGCGAAGCCGACGCAGAACGGCGCGGCCGGCAGCGCCGCCACCTCCGCGAGGATGTCAGGGTTCTGTGTCAGCGTGATGGACAAGGCGTCGCCGGTCTTCTTGATCTTGTGTTCCGACACCTGCGTCGGCCGGTAGTCCGCCACCGCTGCCACGCCGATGAACACGTCGGCCGCGGGCAACGCCCTCAACACCGCGGCACGCATGTCCTGCGCACTGGCAACCGAAACGCGCTCGACGCCGAGCGGCACCGGCAGCGACACCGGGCCGCTCACCAGCACTACCTCGGCGCCGGCCTGGGCGCAGGCGCGCGCCAGCGCGTAGCCCATCTTGCCCGAACTGATATTGGTGATGCCGCGTACCGGATCGATGGCTTCGAAGGTCGGACCAGCAGTCATCACGACCTTGCGCCCGGCCAGGCGCTTGGGCACGAAGAAGCCCTCGAGCAGTTCGACGAGTTCCTCCGGCTCGAGCATGCGCCCCATTCCGACCTCGCCACAGGCCTGGTCGCCCGCCGCCGGACCGAACACCGTCGTGCCGTCGGCACGCAACTGGGCCACATTGCGCCGGGTGGGCGGCGAGTCCCACATCTGACGGTTCATCGCCGGCGCCACGACGAGCGGCACGTCGCGTGCGAGGCACAACGTCGTCAGCAGGTCGTCGGCCAGCCCATGCACCAGCCGGGCGATGAAATCGGCCGTCGCCGGCGCCACCAGGATCGCGTCCGCATCACGCCCGAGGTCGATGTGCGCCATGTTGTTGGGCATGCGCGCATCCCACAGGTCGGACCATACGGTGTTGCCCGACAGCGCCTGGAAGGTGACCGGCGTGACGAAGCGCGCACCGCCTTCGGTGAGCACCACGTGCACATCGACGCCCGCCTTGCCGAGCAGCCGCACGAGTTCCGCCGCCTTGTACGCCGCGACACCGCCGGTGACCCCCAGCACGATTTTCCTGCCCTGTAGACCGTTCATGACATTCGACTAAAATGGAGATCTGCGCGGTCTGCCGCGCACCCGAGATCGCGCCCCCGAATCAGACTTCGTGCCGCCACCGCCCAAGGCAAAGGAACCTCGATGGCAATCACCGACTGGCCCACCGACGAACGACCGCGCGAGAAACTGCTCACGCGCGGCTCCCAGGCACTGTCCGACGCAGAACTGCTGGCCATCTTCCTGCGCGTCGGCATCCGTGGCCACAGTGCGGTCGATCTTGCACGCAGCCTGATACACCGCTTCGGCAGCCTCACCCGGCTGTGCAATGCCAGCGCCGATGACTTTGCCGCCGTCCGCGGCATGGGGCTGGCGAAGTATGCCCAACTGCAGGCAGTGATGGAACTGGCCCGGCGTGCGCTCACCGAGACGATGAGCGAGCGCGCGCTGTTCGATTCACCGCAGGCGGTGCGCGACTGGCTGCGCCTGCGCCTCGGCCATCTGCCCCACGAGACCTTCTGCGTGATGCTGCTCGACGCGCGCCACTGCCTGATCGATGCCATCGACTTGTTCCGTGGCACGCTGACGCAAACGTCCGTCTACCCGCGCGAGGTCGTGAAGCTCGCGCTGGCGCGCAATGCCGCAGCAGTCGTCTTCGCACACAATCACCCGTCAGGCGCCACCGAGCCGAGCAATGCCGACGAGCTGCTCACGCGCGCGCTCAAGGACGCCCTCGCGCTGGTCGACGTGCGCGTGCTCGACCACTTCGTCGTGCCTGCCCATGGCACGCCGGTTTCCTTTGCCGAACGGGGCCTGCTCTGAATGCGCGCCTCCGGCTCTCACCCGGGATGCAAACAACCCTTGCCAGCCGGCCGCCTTCTGCAGTATCCTCCGCCGTTTTCCGAACCAAGAATTCCCTGGAGCAACGTATGGCTCGCGTCTGCCAAGTCACCGGTAAAGCACCGATGGTGGGAAACAACGTCTCCCACGCCAATAACAAGACCAAGCGCCGTTTCCTGCCGAACCTGCAAAACCGCCGGTTCTGGAGCGAGGCCGAAAGCCGCTGGATCAGCCTGCGCGTGTCCAACGCGGGCCTGCGCACCATCGACAAGAAGGGCATCGACGTCGTCGTTGCCGAGCTTCGCGCCCGCGGCGAGAAGCTGTAAACCGCCCGCACTGAACGGAGAACGCCATGGCCAAAGGCATCCGCGAAAAGATCAAGCTGGAATCGACCGCCGGCACGGGTCATTTCTACACCACGTCCAAGAACAAGCGCACCACGCCGGAAAAGCTCGAGTTCAACAAGTACGACCCGGTCGCGCGCAAGCACGTGCCGTACAAGGAAATCAAGCTGAAGTGAAGCACCGGGCGGAGTTCATCCGCCCTGTCCATGCCGACCCTGTCGCGATCGCGCACAGGGACTGAATGCAGGACTGACTGCACCGCGGCACGCGACGCATACCGACTCCAGAAAGCATGAAGGCCATCGGAAAACCGATGGCCTTCATGCTTTCCAAGTCCGGCCCGCGCTTTCGCTCAGGGCCGGCCTGGCCACATCAAGCCTTCTGAATGTTCGAGGCCTGCTTGCCCTTGGGGCCCTGGGTCACCTCGAAGGAAACCTTCTCACCCTCCTTGAGGGTCTTGAAGCCACTCATGTTGATGGCAGAGAAGTGCGCGAAAAGGTCTTCGCTGCCGTCATCGGGAGTAATGAAGCCGAAACCCTTGGAATCGTTGAACCACTTCACGGTACCAGTTGCCATATTGCATCTTTCCTTCAAGGTTGCTTGATACGACCGGACCCCCGGCCGAAACATCGGCACCAGCCCGGCGCCGATATGCTCGACACGCCTGAAACCGGCACACAGCTTGGCTTTTACGCACTTGCCCGCACACCGTCAACGGCTAATTCGGGGCCAAATTTGGCGCATTGCAACATTGCCGGCGAACGATACCAGCGGAAATCTTTCAATTCTTTGGCACTTTTCTGCCGGCTCGGGTATGCCGCAGCGCAAGACCCCTCCTTGAAGTCGCGCAACACACCCCCATCTCATCCGTGAATTCGGCTTGTTGCACTCTGCCCCGAGTTCTTTAGAATGAATTCCATGGGTACCCGTAAACAAGACGAATTCCTGCTGGAGGCGAAGCGGACACGCACCAGGCCGCCGCCCTTATACAAGGTGCTTCTGCTCAACGACGACTACACGCCGATGGATTTCGTGATCATCGTTCTGCAGAAATTTTTCGGCATGGATCGCGAACGTGCCACGCGAGTCATGCTCCAAGTGCACAGAGAGGGCATGGGGATATGCGGAGTGTTTCCGCGGGACATTGCCTCGACGAAGGTCGAACAGGTCGTATCCTTTGCTCGTCAGCATCAACATCCGCTGGCATGCGTGATGGAGGAAAATTGAATGATCGCGCAAGAGCTTGAAGTAAGCCTGCACATGGCCTTTGTCGAGGCACGCCAGAAGCGACACGAGTTCATCACCGTAGAGCATCTGCTGCTTGCCCTGCTCGACAACCCGTCGGCCGCGGAGGTATTGCGCGCCTGCGCCGCCAACATCGATGAGTTGCGCCGCGAGCTGACCAATTTCATCAACGAGCATACGCCGACCATCGAGGGCAGCGAGGAGATCGACACCCAGCCGACGCTGGGTTTCCAGCGCGTGATCCAGCGCGCCATCCTGCACGTGCAGTCTTCGGGCAAGAAGGAAGTCACCGGCGCCAACGTGCTGGTCGCGATCTTCGGTGAGAAGGACTCGCACGCGGTGTATTTCCTGCAGCGCCAGAACATCTCCCGCCTGGACGTGGTTAACTTCATTTCGCACGGCATCGCCAAGACGCCGCAGCCGGGTGCGAACCAGCCGAACCGCAGCGAATCGGAACAGAACGAGCAGGAGCCCGAAGAGAAGCAGCCGGGCGGCGCACTCGAGAACTACACGCAGAACCTCAACCAGCAGGCCCTGGTGGGCAAGATCGATCCGTTGATCGGTCGCGAGAAGGAGGTCGAGCGCGTGATCCAGACCCTGTGCCGCCGGCGCAAGAACAACCCCTTGCTGGTCGGCGAGGCTGGTGTGGGCAAGACGGCGATCGCCGAAGGTCTGGCGCATCGCATCGTCGAGGGCCGGGTTCCGGAGATCCTCGAGAACGCCCAGGTCTTCGCGCTCGACATGGGCGCACTGCTTGCCGGTACCAAGTACCGCGGCGACTTCGAGCAGCGCCTGAAGGCGGTGCTGAAGCAGTTGCTCGAGAACCCCAATGCGATCCTGTTCATCGACGAGATCCACACGCTGATCGGCGCCGGCGCCGCATCGGGCGGGACGCTCGATGCCTCCAACCTGCTCAAGCCGGCGCTGTCGTCCGGCCAGTTGAAGTGCATCGGCGCCACCACCTACAACGAGTTCCGCCAGATCTTCGAGAAGGACCACGCATTGTCCCGCCGCTTCCAGAAGGTCGACGTGGTCGAGCCGTCGGTGGCCGAGACGGTGGAAATCCTCAAGGGTCTCAAGAGCCGCTTCGAGGAACACCACGGCGTGAAGTACTCGACTTCCGCGCTGTCGAGCGCGGCGGAACTGTCGGCACGCTACATCAACGACCGCCACCTCCCCGACAAGGCGATCGACGTGATCGACGAAGCCGGCGCTGCGCAGCGCATCCTGCCTAAGTCCAGGCAGAAGAAGACCATCGGCAAGAACGAAATCGAGGAGATCGTCGCCAAGATCGCGCGCATTCCGCCGCGTACGGTGTCGAATGACGACAAGGCTGCGCTGAAGACGCTCGAGCGCGATCTGAAGAACGTCGTGTTCGGGCAGGACGCGGCGATCGACGCGCTGGCACAGGCGATCAAGATGTCGCGTTCCGGCCTCGGCAACCCGCAGAAGCCGATCGGTTCCTTCCTGTTCTCTGGGCCGACCGGTGTGGGCAAGACCGAGGTCGCACGCCAGCTCGCCTACGTGCTGGGGATCGAACTGGTGCGCTTCGACATGTCCGAATACATGGAGCGCCACGCGGTCAGCCGCCTGATCGGCGCCCCCCCGGGCTATGTGGGCTTCGACCAGGGCGGCCTGCTCACCGAGCAGATCACCAAGAAGCCGCACTGCGTGCTGCTGCTCGACGAGATCGAGAAGGCGCATCCGGACATCTACAACATCCTGCTGCAGGTCATGGACCACGGCACGCTGACGGACAACAACGGCCGGCAGGCGGACTTCCGCAACGTGATCATCATCATGACGACCAACGCGGGCGCGGAGACCATGCAGAAGTCGGTGATCGGCTTCTCGGCCAAGCGCGAGGCCGGCGACGAGATGGAAGACATCAAGCGCATGTTCTCGCCCGAGTTCCGCAACCGCCTGGATGCGATGATCTCCTTCAAGGCGCTGGACAACGAAATCATCCTGCGCGTGGTGGACAAGTTCCTGATGCAGCTCGAGGCGCAACTGCACGAGAAGAAGGTCGAGGCGCACTTCACCGACGAGCTGAAGGGCTGGCTCGCCGACAGGGGTTTCGACCCGCTGATGGGTGCGCGCCCGATGGCCCGCCTGATCCAGGACACGATCCGTTCCGCGCTCGCCGACGAGTTGCTGTTCGGCCGCCTGGCCAACGGCGGCAGGGTCACCATCGAGCTGGACGACGACG
>SHNC01000064.1 GCA_004295105.1 Betaproteobacteria bacterium
GAAGAGAACGGCCGCCGAGAGCAGGGCAGCGCCGGGGGCGGCGGGCGCTACGATTACGGCTATTTCTGCGACGACCGCCTGCACGACTACGCGCGCGCCGCGGTGCATCAGGCGCGCGTCAATCTCGGTGCCGATGCGGCCCCTGCGGGCACGATGCCGGTCGTGCTGGGGCCGGGGTGGCCCGGCATCCTGCTGCACGAGGCCATCGGCCACGGGTTGGAGGGCGACTTCAACCGCAAGGGCAGCTCGGCCTTCTCCGGCCGCATCGGCCAGCAGGTGGCGGCCAAGGGCGTCACCGTGGTGGATGACGGCACGCTGCCCGATCGTCGCGGTTCGCTGACCATCGACGACGAGGGCAATCCGACGCGACGCACCGTGCTGATCGAAGACGGCATCCTCACCGGCTACATGCAGGACATGATGAACGCGCGCCTGATGGGCATGGCGCCGACCGGCAACGGCCGTCGCGAATCCTTCGCCCACCTGCCGCTGCCGCGCATGACCAACACCTACATGCTGAACGGCGACCGCGACCCGCAGGAGATCATCAAGTCAGTGAAGAAGGGCCTGTACGCCGTGAACTTCGGCGGCGGCCAGGTCGACATCACCTCGGGCAAGTTCGTCTTTTCCACTGCGGAGGCCTATCTGATCGAGAACGGCAAGGTCACCCGCCCGGTGAAGGGCGCAACGCTGATCGGCAACGGTCCGGACGTGCTGACACGCGTCAGCATGATCGGCAACGACATGGCGCTCGATCCGGGTGTCGGGACCTGTGGCAAGGACGGGCAGAGCGTGCCGGTGGGGGTAGGGCAGCCCACGTTGCGCATCGATGGACTCACGGTGGGTGGCACGGCCTGAGCGTGCGGCGGGTGGCCGAGGAGCGCGGCGTGCCGCACCGCAGCATGGTGCGGCGTGCCCATTTCGGGCTTTGAGCCGATTCAGGTCGAAGCGGCGGTGGGGCGAGGGGCCGTGTAGAATCGGCGGGACAACTTCCGCCCTGCAAACACATGTCGCTCGCGTCGATTCCGGCATCCCTGGCCGAACCCATGGATCAACGCCCCCACTACGTCCGCTCGGTGACGGAGATGGGGCAAACGCAGTCCATCGTCGCGCACGAGGACATCTACGCGTCCAACGGCATGAAGCTGATGGCGCGCGGGGCGAGCGTCGATCGCAGCCACCTCGACCTCCTGAGCATGCACAAGCTGCGTGCGCCGCTCGATCTTGCGCTGTCGGCAGAAAACCAGGTCGATCCGACCCAACTCGCGTTCGAGGCGAACAAGCTGCTCGCCACCGATCCGATCATGACGGCGCTGGCCGAACGTTCCGGCGATCCGTTGGGTTTTCGCCAGTGTCTGGGCGCCTTGCCGCTACCGGCGCCGATCATGTTCCGGCTGACGGTCATGCGCGAGATGCGCCTGGCCCTTTTCGAGCACACGCTGCGCATCGCGCTCATGACCTATGCGCTGGCCGTGCGCATGAAGGTGCCCAAGCGCGATCTGACTGACTTGCTTGTCGCCGCGCTCTGCCACGATCTGGGAGAGATGCACACCGACCCCGCACTGCTCGCTCCGGGGCACCGGATCACCCTGGATGAACGGCGCTTCATCCATGTGCACCCGGTCACCGCCTACGTGCTGCTGTCCGATGTGCCCTCGATCTCGAACGCGACCCTGCAGGCGGTGCTTCAGCATCACGAGCGACTGGACGGCAGCGGCTATCCTGCCGGACTGAGCGGCACGAGCATCCATGCCTTCGCCCGCATCCTGTGTGTGGCGGAGGTCGCCGAGGGGCTGGTGCGACGCGGCGATCCCCGGCGCGTCGACGTGCTGCTGCGGCTCAATCACCAGCGTTTCGATGCCGAGGTGACGCATGCCTTGCGTGATCTGCTGCTGATCGGTCATCGACCGTCAGACACCCATGCGGCTTCTCTCGATCCGACGGTGCAACTGAAGCAGTTCGAAAGGCTCTTTGCCGACTCGCCAGGGCTCATCGAGCAGTTGGAGGCGCGGCCCGGCGGCGCGCGGGAAGTCGCCTTCATCCGCGACCGCGTGTCCATGCTGCGGCTGCTGGTGCATAACTCGGGGATGAGCCCGGAGTACCACGACGCCCTGATCGACATGATTCACGAGGATCCGGAAGTGGCTTCCGAACTCGCCGCGACGATGGACGAACTGAAGTGGCTGATGCTGGACATCGCCAACGAGATCGAGCGGCGCGTAGCGAAGGTCGATGACGAGGCCGACGCGGTGGTGGACGAGCTGCTGGCGTTGCTGCGCAGCCCGAGGTCCTGACTCCGGCACCTGACTCCGCGGCCGCTGAATCGGGCTGCACTGCACTTCGATCGACGTCCCCTCCGCCCCGCACGGCGATGGCGCCGCATGGGCCGCACGCGGGTCCTCAGAAGAGCGCGAGCTGCGGCCCGTCGCCACGTGGCGGACGGAACAGCGCGGTGTTCAGCTCGCGACGCATGCGTCCAATCCCGTGCTTGCGCTGCAAGCGATGAAGGCGCTGCCGGTACAGGTCGGCCAGCACGCCGGTGCCGCGCATCCGGTGGCCGAAGCGGGCGTCATTCAGGGCGCCGCCGCGCAGGTCGGCGATCAGGCTCATCACGTGTCGTGCGCGATCGGGCACATGGCGGGCGAGCCAGTCGGCGAACAGGGTGCGGAGCTCGTGCGGCAGCCTGAGCACCACGTAGCCCGCGCTGTCGGCGCCGGCTGCGCATGCGGCTTCGACGACGGACTCGAGGGCATGGTCGTTGAGCGCGGGTATCAGTGGCGCGCACAGCACGCCCGCGGGCACACCGGCCTCACGCAGGCGCCTTATCGTCTCGATGCGGCGGCCAGGCCGTGCCGCACGCGGCTCGAGCCTGCGTGCGAGCTCGTCGTCAAGCGTGGTGACCGACACCATGACGTGCACCAGATCATCGCGTGCGAATTCGGCCAGCAGATCGAGGTCTCGTTCGATGAGCGCGGACTTGGTGATCAGGCTGACCGGGTGGCGCGCCTCGAGCAGGACCTCGAGGATGCTGCGGGTGAGCCCGGTGCGGCGTTCCACCGGCTGCCAGGCATCGGTATTGACACCGAGCGCGATCGGCGCGCAGCGGTAACCCGGCTGCGCCAGTTCGCGCCTGAGCACCGCCGCTGCGTCGGGTTTCCAGAACAGTTGCGTCTCGAAATCGATGCCGGGCGACAGGTCGAGATAGGCGTGGCTCGGCCTCGCGAAGCAATACACGCACGCATGTTCACAACCGCGGTAGGGGTTGATCGAGCGGTCGAACGGGACGTCCGGCGAGCGGTTGTAGGTGATCACGCTCCGCGCGTGATCGATGTGCAGCCGGGTGGGGATGCGACGATCGGCGTCGATGTCATCGTGCGGCCAGCCGTCGTCGAATGCTGCGCGCTGCCATTGCAGGAAGCGGCCGTCGGGGCGCAGGCCGGTGCCGCGGCCCCGCGGCGTCAGGGTAGGTGTTGGAAGACTGTATTTATTTACACTCATGAGGCCGAGTTTCGGCCTCGCCGGAGGGCGCGTCAACGGGTTTGTTGGCGCGGCTGTCGCCATGCGGCGCGGCGCGTTCGGCGACGGACGCGGCCAGGCTGGCGGCGCGTGCCGGAGGGCAGATCGAGAATGCGATGGCAGTGGTGGTCAGAACGGCGGCAATGGTCTGGCGTTTGATCATGCGTGGCTCCTTCTCTGTTCTCAGGATCGTCGTTGTTGTCGTTCCGGCTCGGGCTCCGGTGCTTCGGTGCGGAACAGTCCGGGGTCGAGGCCGTGGCGCTGCAGCAGGCGGTAGAACTCGGTGCGGTTGCGCTCCGCCAGCCGTGCAGCGTCGCTCACGTTACCCGCGGTGAGTTTCAGGAGCTGTATCAGGTAGTTTCGCTCGAAGCGCTGCTTGGCCTCGGCGTAGCCGAGGGCCTCGAGCGGTCGCACCCGCAGCGCTCGCTCGACCAGGGTGCGCGGGATCAACGGCGTGGTCGCGAGCGCGCAGGTTTGCTCCACCACGTTCTGCAACTGGCGCACGTTGCCCGGCCAGGGGGCGGTGGCGAGGACGGTCAGCGCGTCCGGCGCAAAGCCGCGCACCTTCTTGCCGTACTTGCGTGCCAGTGCGGCAAGAAAATGCTCCGCGAGCAGCGGAATGTCCTCACGCCGTTCGGCCAGCGTGGGCAGGGCCAACGTGACGACGTTGATGCGGTAGTAGAGGTCGTCGCGGAACTCGCCGTTGGCGAGCAGGGCATCGAGGTCGCGATGCGTGGCCGAAACGATGCGGACGTCGATCGGTGCGGCGCGGATCGCCCCGACCGGCCGTACCGTACGTTCCTGCAGCACGCGCAGCAGCTTCACCTGCACCGCGAGCGGCATGTCGCCGATCTCGTCGAGGAAGAGCGTTCCACCGTGGGCGGTCTGGAAGAGCCCCGTGTGGTGGCTGGTGGCTCCGGTGAAGGCGCCCCGCACGTGGCCGAACAGTTCGGACTCGAGCAAGGGTTCGGGGATCGCGCCGCAATTGATGGCGACGAAGGGCGCATGTGCGCGTGGGCTGGCGTCGTGGATGGCGCGCGCCAGCAGTTCCTTGCCGGTGCCGCTGTCGCCGCGGATCAGCACGCTGGCGTCCGAGGCGGCCACCAGGCGCGCTTCGTCGAGCAAGGCATGCATGCGCGAGCTGCGACTGATGATGCCGCCGCCGTCGACTGCAGCGGTGCGCCGGGCCGTCGGCGTCGGCGCGTGATGCAGCGCGTCGCGGATGCGCTCGAGGAGGATCTGGCTGTCGAAGGGTTTGGTGAGGTAGCCGGCGACGCCGCGCGATGTGGCCTCCACCGCATCGGGAATCGTGCCGTGCGCGGTCAGGAGGATGACCGGCAGTGCCGGGAACTGGGCGTGGATGTCGCCGAACAGCGCGAGCCCGTCGCGGTCAGGCAGGCGCACGTCGCTCAGCACCAGGTCGAAGCGTTCGGCGGCGAGATGGGCGAGGGCGCTTTCAGCGCGGGCGCAGGTCACGACGCGGTAACCGTTGGCGCCCAGTCGCATCTCGAGCAGTCGCAGCAGGTCCGCATCGTCATCGACGACGAGCAGGCGGGGGGTGTGGCTGGCCGGGGCCGGCGGTATGTCTTGGCGGATCATCGTAGTGGGGTGCGGTCTTCCGGGGGCGTCGAGCCGGCCGGCCCTGCCGGTGGAGGGGACGTGGGGGGCTGCGGGGAGGGCGCCGACAAGTCGCGCTCGATCTGAGCGAGCGCGTCGAGTTTGCGCTGCAGTGCGTCGGCGCGTGAGCGCAGTTCCTCCACCTGGGCGGAGGCCTGTTCGAGCTGGGAAGTGCCGCGCTCGAGCTGCTGGGCTTGCCGTTCGTTGAGCGCCTCGAGCCGCAGACGTTCATTCACCTGCTCCAGCAGCAGGCGTGCGAAGTCGTGTAGCGACTGTGCCTCGGTGTCCGGCGCGGCAAGCACGCTGTCGAGCAGCGCGCGGGCGCGCAGCAGGTTGAGGCTGCGCGGGTGCAGCGCGAGCAGGGCGAGCTGCATCTTCGACCATGCGCCGCGATCGGCGCTCAGCCGACGGCGCTCGCGAGCGAGCTCGGCTGCGCCCAAGGTCTGCATGCCGCGCTGGAAGGCAAGGACGCGGGCGGCAGCCTCGCCTTCCTCCCGCATCGGCGTAGGCGCCGTCTGGGGCGCGGGGGCGATGGTGGCGCAGCCCGTCACCAGCAGCAGGGTGGCCATGACGCAGGCCGCGCGTTGCCGGGCGTTCGTGCGGGGGGTGGGGCGATCAGCGCACATCGGGCAGTTGCATCCGGAAGTGGGCGCCGCGCACCGCAGGCAGCGCGACGATGCGCCCGCCATGGGCTTCGAGCAGCTCGCGCGCGATGGCCAGTCCCAGGCCGTTGCCCTTGTTCGAGCGGGGGGTGACGATGCTGCCGCGGAAAAAGGGCTCGAAGATGCGTTCCAGTTCTGCCGGCGCGACGCCCGGCCCGTCGTCGACGCAGTCGATCACGATCGCCGAGCTTTCCCGACTCAGCGTCAGCCGTACGGTAGACCCCGCCGGCGCGTAGGCGATGGCGTTCCCGAGGACGTTGGACAAGGCCGTTTCCAGCTTTGCCGTGTCGGCGTAAAGGCGGCCCCCGGTGCCGCTCACCTCGATGCGCACGCCCTTCGCCTGCGCGGGCAGGCGCAGGGTGGAGACGACCGCGTCCGCGATCCGCCTGGCCTCGATCGGCTCGCGCCGCAGGCGGGTGGCGTCGAACTGCACCGCATGGAAATCCAGCAGTTGCTCGATGCGCGCCTGCAACAGATGGGCGTTCTGCTCGACGATGGCCGCCACCTCGTGCTGCCCGCCTGCAAGCGGGCCCACGGTGCCGTCACGCAGCAGGGCGATGCCCTCGCGCAACGAGGTCAGCGGCGTCTTCAGCTCGTGCGATACATGCCGCAGCACTCGGTTGCGATCGCTTTCCAGCGCCGCGAGGCGCTGGCGCAGCCAGTCGAGCCTCTGGCCGAGCTGACGCAGATCAGCGGGGCCCCCGACCGGGACGGGCTCGTCAAGACGGTTGTCGCCAAGGCGGACGATTGCCTGCTCGAGCCGCTGCAGCGGGCGCAGCGTCCACCAGCCGGCAAGCAGGGCGAGCGCGATCGCGGCGGCAAGGGCGATGGCAATTTGCACCGCGAGCTGGTCGCGGCTGCGATCGAGCGTGTCGAGCAGCGTCCGATTGCTGTTCGACAGCGCAGTGCGCACGCGCTGGGCAAGCTCGTCGTTGAGGGCCGCAAGGCGGGCGAGGAGGGGCGGCAGATCGGCGTCTGCGGTCTCACCATCGGTACGTTCGCCGCCGTCGATGGCGCTGCGAACCGTGCTGGCGACGCGGCGCCATTCGATTGCAGCGGGCGCGACATCGGGCAGGTCGGCTTCGAGCACCGAGAGGGCGGACAGCGCGTCATCGTGTGCGGCATCGAAGCGTCTGATCAGGGCGGGCTCACGCAGCACGAGGTACTGGCGTGCGCTGCGCTCGACATCCACCGTGCGCTCGCCGAGGCGCTGGACCGCCGTGGTCAGCCCGAGCGCCATGCTGCCAGCGTCGCGGCTCATGCGCGAGAAGCGCTCCAGGCTCAGCCAGCCGCCTGCCGCAGCCGCTCCCAGGATGCCGGCAATCAGCATGAAACTCGCCAGCAGGGTGGCGCGGAAGGAGGGGTGCGGCATTGCGGCGACAGCTCGAATTCGATTTGCGGGAATGAAGTTTAGGCTTCGGCGTGGCCCGTCGGGCAAGGCAAGTGCAAGGCGATGTGTCACCCGGGCCGCAGAAGCGTCGCTATTCGGCGACAGGCCTTGGCCCCGGCAGTTCATGGACTTGCGCGGCGACTGCGTCGGAATTGTCGGGAAACAGCGACAGTTGGGCCATCTCGCCGATACCCCCGGCTCCTGTTCAGCGAACGCTGAATCGATGCAAGCATATGACAAGATTGAACAAGTTTTATCGTGGCACATCGCTTGCATAAGTCCGGGGTCGGGTTGCGTCGGACGACCCGGTCCATGTTCAAGGAGAAACCATGTTCAGCAAGCCCACCATGTTCCCGAAGAATGGCGAGACTCAGGCCGATCGCGGTTTGCGGCCCGGACAGAGCGGCAGCACCGCCAGCTCGACGCTGGCCTCCGTTCCAGCCGGCACCGTCACTGCGGTGCGGGACATTCCGCCTTCCGACACGACGGAGACCACTGCATCGACCTCCACGCCGCTTGCTGCCGAGCCCGACAAGGCGGCCGGCAGCAGCCTGATCGTCGGCCCCGACGTGAAGCTGAAGGGCGCGGAGATCCTGGACTGCGACACGCTGGTCGTGGAGGGCCGCGTAGAGGCGACCATGGACAGCCGTGTGATTCGCATCGCCCAGAACGGCTCCTACTCGGGCACCGTCGGCATCGACGTCGCCGAAATCGATGGTGTGTTCGAGGGCGAGCTGACCGCCCGCAAGCAGTTGATCATCCATGCCACCGGCCGCGTCAGCGGCAAGATCCGTTACGGCAAGATCCTGATCGAGGAGGGTGGCGAGATTTCCGGCGACGTCAAATCGCTGGCCGTGGCAGGCAAGGAAAGCAGTCGTGCGACCGACAAGTTCCCGGTGGAGGCCAAGCCGCTGGCCGCAGTCGCCGGCTGAAGCATGGGGGGCGGGGCGGGCACGACCCGCCTTGGCGCCACGTTCGGGCCGGGATCCGCGCGCATCCCGGCGCCTCCACGGCGTCTTATCGGCGGCTGTGCGTCGCCCAGGGCCGCGAGTCAGTTGCGCCGGCCGGCCGCCATGTCGCCGGCAGCGAGCTGCTCGGGGCGCCAGCTCCAGTTGCGCTCCCACGCCGCGCGGACGAGATTCGGATACTCCGGCCGGCCGAGGCTGCCGTTGTAACGGCCGAGCGCGCGGTACAGGTCGCCCTTCTCGATGTCGAGATAGTGACGCAGGATCGTGCAGCCGTAGCGCAGATTGGTGCGCAGGTGGAAGAGGTTGTCGTCCGGCCGCTGCATGACCTTCAGCCAGAACGGCATTACCTGCATGAAGCCGCGGGCGCCGGCAGACGAGATGGCGTACTTGCGAAAGTTGCTCTCGACCTGGATCAGGCCCATCACCAGTTGCGGATCCAGCCCGGCGCGGGTCGCCTCGTAGTGGATGGAGGTGAGCAGTTCGGTGCGATAGGCAGGGTCGGGAATGCGCCGCTCGAGCCGGCGCGACATCTCCGCGAGCCAGCGCGCGCGTTCGCCCGCGTTCGCGATCGGCAGCGCGGGGGCCGCCGCATCGCTGACCGCCGCATGCAGTGCCGCGCGAACGCTGGCCGCCAGCGGTTCGTACTGCTGCGCCCCCGCTCGCGCGCCGCCGCTTGCGGCTGCGAGCAGTATTGCGGCGACGAGCGTGGCGAGGGCAGGTGCCGAGCGCAGCATGTTCAGGAGCGTGTCCCCTTCAGGCGCTCGGTGACGAAGGCGGCGATGTCGGCCACCGCCACTTTCGTCGCCTCACCGTCGCGCCGTCCCTGGTACTCGGCGACACCTTCCTTCAGGCCGCGATCGCCGAGCGTGACGCGATGCGGTACGCCGATCAGCTCCCAGTCGGCGAACATCACGCCGGGCCGTTCGTCGCGGTCGTCGAGCATCACGTCCACACCGGCGGCGAGCAGCGCGTCGTACAGCTTCTGCGCTTCCTCGCGCACCGCCTGCGACTTGCTCCACCCCACCGGGCAGACGACGACTTCGAACGGCGCGATCGACAGCGGCCAGATGATGCCGCGCGCGTCGTGGTTCTGCTCGATCGCGGCCCCGAGGATGCGGGTGACGCCGATGCCATAGCAGCCCATCTCGAAATGCTTGGGTTTGCCGTCCTCGTCGAGGAAGGTCGCGTTCATCGCCCTGGAGTACTTGGTGCCGAGGTAGAACACGTGGCCGACCTCGATGCCGCGCTGGATCGCCAGCTTGCCCTTGCCATCGGGCGAGGGGTCGCCCTCGACGACGTTGCGGATGTCCGCCACCCGCTCGGGCTCGGGCAGGTCGCGCCCCCAGTTGACGCCGGTGTAGTGGAAGTCTTCCTCGTTGGCGCCGCAGACGAAGTCGGCCATGTTGGCAACCGTGCGATCGGCCACGATGCGGACCGGCTTGAGTGTGCCGATGGGGCCGAGATAACCCGGCTTGCTGCCGAAGTATTCGAGAATCTCGGCCTCGGTGGCGAAGCGGAAGCCCGCCTTCAGGCCCTCGATCTTGCCGACCTTGACCTCGTTGAGTCCGTGGTCGCCGCGCACCAGCAGCATCCAGATGGTGACGCCGGCGGGGCGCCCCGCTTCATCAACGTCGTCGGTCGCCAGCACCAGCGACTTCACCGTGCGCGCGAGCGGCAGATCCAGCAGATCGGCGACGTCGGCGCAGGTTTCGCGGCCCGGAGTCGGGGTCTTTTCCAGCCCCTGTTCGGGCGCGGCGCGGTTGGGCAACAGCGACACCGCCTCGGCGAGTTCGATGTTGGCGGCGTAGCTGGAGGCGGGGCAATAGACGATGGCGTCCTCGCCGGTGTCGGCGATGACCTGGAATTCGTGCGAGCGGTCACCGCCGATGGCGCCGGTGTCGGCCGCGACTGCGCGGTATTCGAGGCCGAGGCGGCCGAAGATGCGCTGGTACGCGGCGTACATGATGTCGTAGCTGCGTCCTGCGGCTTCGGCACTGCGATCGAACGAGTAGGCGTCCTTCATGACGAATTCGCGTCCGCGCATGACACCGAAGCGGGGCCGGCGCTCGTCGCGGAACTTGGTCTGGATCTGGTAGAAGTTCTTCGGCAGTTGCCGGTAACTCTTGAGCTCCTGGCGCGCAATGTCGGTGACGACTTCCTCGGAGGTCGGCTGCAGCGCGAAGTCGCGCTCGTGGCGATCCTTGATGCGCAGCATTTCCTCGCCCATCGTGCCCCAGCGCCCGGTCTCCTGCCACAGCTCGGCAGGCTGCACCAGCGGCATCACCAGTTCCATGGCGCCGGCACGGTTCATCTCCTCGCGGATGATGCCTTCCACCTTGCGGATCGAACGCAGGCCCAGCGGCATGTAGCTGTAGATGCCCGCCGCCGTCTTGCGGATCATGCCGGCGCGCAGCATCAGCTTCTGGCTGACGACTTCGGCGTCGGAGGGAGCTTCCTTCAATGTGAAGAGGTGGAACTGGCTGGCGCGCATGGGAAAGACGGGAGAGCGTTGGTCGAGCCCCGGATTCTAGCGCATGGCACTGCAGCATGAAGCGGCGGGCAACGGAACCGGCGCCGGGGCGCGCTTTCAAAGCGTCGGCAAGTGTGAAAAAATTCGATCAATTCACCAAAATTTGAAGGTTTCAGCATGCTCGACCGTGAAGGCTTCCGCCCGAACGTCGGCATCGTTCTGGTCAACGCGCGCAACGAGGTCTTCTGGGGCAAGCGAATCCGCGAACATTCCTGGCAATTCCCGCAGGGCGGCATCAAGCACGGCGAATCGCCGGAGCAGGCGATGTACCGCGAGCTGTTCGAGGAAGTCGGGTTGCGCCCGGAGCACGTGAAGATACTCGGCCGCACGCGGGGCTGGCTGCGCTACGAGGTGCCAAAGCACTGGATAAGGCGCGAATGGCGTAATACCTATCGTGGACAGAAGCAGATCTGGTTCCTGCTTCGCCTGGTGGGACGCGATTCCGACGTCTGTCTGCGCGCGAGCCACCATCCGGAGTTCGATGCCTGGCGATGGAGCGACTACTGGGTGCCGCTCGATGCGGTGATCGAGTTCAAGCGGCAGGTCTATCAGCTTGCGCTGATCGAGCTCGCGCGCATCCTTTACCGTTCCCGCAGCTTCGACATGCCGGAAAGCTACCGGCTGCCCGAAGCACCGGGTTCCGCCGAACCCGTCAAGGTGGTTCTCGGCTCCCCGCGCTGAATTGCGGGTTTTCCCCCGGGTGGCGGCGCTTGCCGCGGCCCGGGGCGTGAGCTTTACTCGATGCAGGGGCTCGCCGCTGCGCCGGCTCGCGCACAGGGGCCGGCCCCGTTCCACACCAGAACGGGAGGCTCACCATGCATCGGGATCGCTTTTCTCCTCTTCCACAGGCGCAACTCGACGGACTTCGTTGCGACATCGCGGACGTTGCGGCGGAACGTCGCGTGCGGCTCGATTCGCCCGCGCTCGACGTCATGACGGACTTGCGCCAGATTCCCGCGGCGAGCGTCGATGGGGCGATGAATCAGGACGATGCGCATCGCGCGATGCAGGCGCGCGGCGTGCGATTGTTGCTGGTGACCGATGCGTCGCGAGGCGTCGTCGGTCTGGTGACCGCGGCCGATTTCCTCGGCGAACGTCCGATGCGCGTGGCGCAGGAGCGCGGGCTGCGTGTCGGCGAGGTCGGCGTGTCGCAGGTCATGACGCCGCTGTCGGCGATGGAAGCGGTGCGGCTCGAAGACGTGCTGCGCGCCGAGGTCGGCCATGTCATCGCCACGCTGCGGCGCTCGGGGCGCCAGCACGCGCTGGTGATCGAGGCCGCCGGCGCGGGGCGCGCACGCATTCGGGGCATCTTCTCCATGACCCAGATCGCGCGCCAGCTCGGCGAACCGCTGCCGGCGGCGACCGAAATCGCGCGCAACTTCGCCGAGATCGAGGCTGCGCTCGCTGCCTGAGGGAACGGTGCCGCAGTCCCGCGCCCGGGCGCATAGGCCCGCCCAATGCTTCATATAGCGTCCGACTATTTGGGCATGTGACGGTCATTGTCTAAGGTGAAAATGTCCCGGCGTCAGGGGCGTTCATTCGTTTGACGACAAGGAGAGGAGACATGCAACTCAAGGGTTCCCAGACCGAAAACAACCTGAAGGCCGCCTTTGCCGGCGAGTCGCAGGCCAACCGCCGTTACCTCTACTTCGCTGCGAAGGCCGACGTCGAAGGCCAGAACGACGTGGCGACCGTGTTCCGCTCGACAGCGGAAGGCGAGACCGGCCATGCGCACGGCCACCTCGAGTACCTCGAGGCCTGTGGCGACCCGGCCACCGGGCTGCCGTTCGGCAGTACCCGCCAGAACCTCGGCGCCGCCATTGCGGGCGAGACGCACGAGTACACCGACATGTATCCCGGCATGGCGAAGACCGCGCGCGGCGAGGGCTTCGACGAGATCGCCGACTGGTTCGAAACCCTGGCCAAGGCGGAGCGCTCGCACGCCAACCGCTTCCAGAAGGCGCTGGACGCGCTCGCCGACTGAGCTTCCGGTCGAAGACGAACGGGCGGTCCAACCGCCCGTTCTGCCATTGGCTGACAGGCGGTGATTCCCTTCGCCGCAGGGAGGAGTTGTCATGACCAAGCGTGAAGGCAGTCTGGAGGCACCGACGCGGCACGCGATCGCGTGGCGCGACGACAGGTATTACGACGAAGCGGCGCTGATGGGCGAGATGGAACGTGTGTTCGACATCTGTCACGGCTGTCGGCGTTGCGTGAACCTGTGCACGACCTTCCCCACCCTGTTCGACCTCGTCGACGAAAGCAAGACGGGCGAGGTCGATGGCGTGGCCAGGCAGGACTACTGGAAGGTCGTCGATCAGTGCTACCTGTGCGACGTGTGCTTCATGACCAAGTGTCCCTATGTGCCGCCGCACGAATGGGATCTCGATTTTCCGCACCTGATGCTGCGCGCCAAGGCGGTCAAGTTCCGCAAGGGCGAGGTGCGTTTCCGCGACAAGCTGCTTACCAGCACGGACGCGCTGGGCAAGCTCGCGGCCATCCCGGTGGTGGCGCAGACGGTGAATGCCGCCAATCGCAACGGTGCCGCGCGCGGCGTGCTGCAGTCGATGCTCGGCGTCGACAAGCGGCGCGAACTGCCGCCTTATGCGCCGGCTAAGTTCCGCTCGAAAGCGAAGGTGGCCGAGCGCTGGCCGGTTCGGGATGGCGAGCGCTCGCCAGGCAAGGTGGCGATCTTCTCGACCTGTTACATCAACTACAATGAGCCGGGCATCGGTCACGACCTGGTCACGATCCTGAGCCACAACGAGATCCCCACCGTGCTGGCGCGGCAGGAGGCCTGTTGCGGCATGCCCAAGCTCGAGCTCGGCGACCTGGAGGGCGTCGAACGGCTGAAGCAGCGCAACATTCCGACACTGGTCGAGCTGGCCAGGCAGGGCTACGCCATCCTGGCGCCGGTGCCGTCCTGCGCGCTGATGTTCAAGCAGGAGTTGCCGCTGCTGTTCCCGGGCGACGCCGATGTCGCCGCGGTCGCCGAGGCGATGTTCGACCCCTTCGAGTACTTCATGCTGCGCAACAAGGATGGCCTGCTGAAGACCGACTTCAAGCGTCCGCTGGGCAAGGTGTCGTACCACATCCCGTGCCACGGCCGTGTCCAGAACATCGGCCAGAAGACGCGCGAGACCCTGCAACTGATCCCCGACACGCAGGTCACCACCGTCGAGCGCTGCGCCGGCCATGACGGCACGTGGGGCGTGAAGGAAGAGTATTTCGAACTGTCGATGAAGATCGGCCGGCCGGTGTTCCGCCAGATGGCACAGGCCGAACCCGATTTCATCAGCTCCGACTGCCCGATCGCCGGCCGCCACATCCAGCAGGGGATACGCGATGGCGGCACCACGCTGGCGGCGGAAAAGGCACACCCGCTCACCCTGCTGCGCATGGCCTATGGACTGGAGGAGAGCGCATGATGGCGATCGCACGCGACAGCCTGCTGAGCCTCGAACAATACGCACGCCAGCGCGCCGAGTTTCGCGCGCGGGTCATCGCCCATAAGAAGACCCGCACGCTGCACGTCGGCGAGCACGTGACCCTCGCCTTCGAGGACGAGCTGACCATCCGCTACCAGGTGCAGGAGATGCTGCGCATCGAGCGCACGTTCGAGGAGCAAGGCATCCTGGACGAACTCGACGCATACAATCCGCTCGTGCCCGACGGCCAGAACTGGAAGGCGACGATGCTGATCGAGTATCCGGAGGAGGCGGAGCGCCGCGTCTGGCTGGGGAAGCTGAGGGGCGTCGAGGATCGTGTGTGGGTCAGGGTGGCCGGCTTCGATCCGGTGTTCGCCATTGCGGACGAGGACCTCGAGCGGGAGAATGACGTAAAGACGTCCTCGGTGCATTTCCTGCGCTTCGAGCTCGGCCCGGAACGGGCAGGCGCGATGCTGCGGGGCGCGGCGCTTGCCGTCGGCATCGACCATGCTGCCTATTCGGCGGCCGTCGATCCGGTGCCGGAGACGATTCGCAATTCGCTCTGTGGAGATCTGCGCGTTTGAACAAGCCATCGCGTTGCAGTATCCGCGGGGGCCTTCGGGCCCTCGCGTGCTTTCACGGCCTCGTGCTGGCGGGGAGCGGCTTTGCCGCCGGCCTGCTGACCGACCCCGATCCGAACTGGCAGGAAGCGGAATACGCGCTGCCGCAGGCGCCGGCCGAGGCCGGTTTGCGGCCCTTCTTCGTCAGCAGCGCCTCGCCCAACCGGTTCTTCGTTGACGAGCGCAGCGTCACCGTCGGCACCGATGGCGTCGTGCGCTATGTGCTGGTGGTGCGCACGCCGGGCGGAGCCGAGAACGTGACCTTCGAGGGCATCCGCTGTGCGACCGGGGAGCGGCGCATCTATGCGAGCGGTCGCAGCGGCGGTGAGTGGACGCCGATGAAGGTCAGCGACTGGCAGCCGATCGGCGACAATTCTTACAACCGGCCGCGCGCGGCGCTGGCCTATGATTATTTCTGCGACGGTCCCGCCGCGCCGCGCAACCGCGAGCATGCGGTGCGCCGCCTGCAAGGTGAGCGTGATCCCGGCGATCCGAGGGGAATCCGGCCATGATCGACCAACTGATACTCGAATTCGACAGGGCGCTGCGCACCGTCTTCGCGCCTGCGCGCAGCGTGCGCCCCATCCCGGGCGACGACCTGCCCGATGCGCCGCTGGAGGACGCCGAGCGGCGCCACGCGGCAGCCTTGATGCGAGTCAACCATGTCGGCGAGATCTGTGCGCAGGCGCTGTACCAGGGGCAGGCGATGATGTCGCGCAACCCGGCCATCCGCGATGCGCTGCAGCAGGCCTCGGACGAGGAGACCGAACACCTCGCCTGGACCGAGCGGCGCATCGCCGAGCTTGGCGGGCGCAAGAGCCTGCTCAATCCGCTGTGGTACGGCGGGGCACTGGCAATCGGGATGGCGGCGGGCCGATTCGGCGACCGCTGGAACCTGGGTTTCCTGGCCGAAACCGAGCTTCAGGTCGAGGCTCACCTCAAGAGCCACCTCGACAGCCTGCCCGCACACGACCACAAGTCGCGCGCGATCGTCGAGCAGATGAAGGTGGACGAGGTCGAGCACGCCGAGACGGCGATGCGACTCGGCGCGCACGAGCTGCCGCGGCCGGTCAAGGGCGTCATGAAGCTCGCCTCGCGGGTCATGACGCGCGCGACCTACTGGGTTTGAGGCGAAACCTGGGGCGGATGGATCAGGGTTCGAGGCGATGCGGGCCAGTCGATAAGGGCTCCGGGTCGAAGGCGCGATCCGTTTACGACCTGCCATGGGCGCGGCGGAGCGCATCTCCGCCGCGCCTTTCAGGTTCCGGCGTCGCTCACTCGGCTTCGACGATCTCGCATTCGTGCGTGATCTCGGCGGTCTTGCCGAGCATGATGGACGCCGAGCAGTATTTTTCGGCCGACAGGTGAATGGCGCGCTCCACCACTTCACGCTTCAGGTTCCTGCCCGTCACCGTGTAAACGAAGCGGATCCGGGTAAACACCTTGGGATCCACGTCCGCGCGATCGGCCTCCAGCCTGACCTCGCACCCGCGAATGTCGTGCCGCCCGCGCTTGAGGATCAGCACGACGTCGAACGCGGTGCAGCCGCCCGCGCCGGCCAGCATCAGTTCCATTGGCCGTGGTGCAAGATTGCGGCCACCCGCATCGGGGGCACCATCCATCGTCACCAGGTGTCCGGTTCCCGTCTCGGCCATGAACGTCATGCCGTCCACCCACTTGATCGTGCATTCCATGCGTACAGTCTCCATGAACTCCCGGCCGGGGGCCGGTCTGCCGAGGGCAGCGCGGCATTCTACCGGAGAGCGCCTGGTGCTTTTTCGCGGCATGCGTGCAAGGCGGGGGAAAGATCTGCCCGCCTGCCTCGCAGACGCGAAGGCAGGCCGTACCAATACGTATGGCGCAGTGCCGGAATGACGATTACAAAGTCATATTTGAAGCGACGGTCGACCTGCCCGGGAGTAGTGCAGAAACATTGTAAATTGAGCTATATCAAGGGATTGAATTTTTATAAGTTGCATTTATCTACAGATCGAAAGATTTATGGTGCAATGCACAAAATGTGCTTGCGGTGTGGTCGTGGCTTATGGATAATTTGCCTCAGTCGGATCGCAGACGCATCGCAGCAGGCGGTGCCGGATCCAAAACGGTGTCTCCTCCACCCTCCTCCTTTGGTGTGGATTTAACGCAGTCCAAACGGACTGCGTTTTTTTTGCCTGCCTTGCCCGCGCGTGCAACGCGATTGACACGCGGGCGTGCTTCGCTTTAGCATTACCAGCTTTCCGTTTGGTGGCCGGCACGCAAGGCCTGACAAGATCGAGGTTTTAAATGAAGACGTTTTCTGCCAAGCCGCACGAGGTAAAGCGCGACTGGTTCGTTGTCGACGGCACGGACAAGGTGCTTGGTCGCCTCGCAGCCGAAGTGGCCCGCCGCCTGCGTGGCAAACACAAAGCCATCTACACGCCGCACGTCGACACGGGCGACTTCATCGTCGTCGTCAACGTCGAGAAACTGCGTGTGACGGGCAACAAGGCACAGGACAAGAAGTACTATCGTCACTCCGGCTACCCGGGCGGCATCTACGAGACCAACTTCACCAAGCTGCAGCAGCGCTTCCCCGAGCGCGTGCTGGAAAAGGCGGTGAAGGGCATGCTGCCGAAGGGCCCGCTGGGTTACGCCATGCTGAAGAAGCTGAAGTGCTACGCGGGTCCGTCGCATCCGCATACCGCCCAGCAGCCCCAAGTTCTCGAGATCTGACAGGAGCCGATAAATGGCTGTGACTTACAACTACGGAACCGGCCGCCGCAAGACCGCGGTTGCCCGTGTGTTCATCAAGCCGGGTACCGGCAACATCGTCGTCAATGGCAAGCCGGTCGATGAGTTCTTTTCCCGCGAAACCGGCCGCATGATCGTGCGTCAGCCGCTGGTCCTGACGGGCAACGAAGGCAGGTTCGACATCATGGTGAACGTCGTCGGTGGTGGCGAATCCGGCCAGGCCGGTGCCGTCCGCCACGGCATCACCCGCGCGCTCATCGACTACAGTGCCGAGCTCAAGTCCGAACTGCGTGCCGCCGGCTTCGTGACCCGCGATGCCCGTGAAGTGGAACGCAAGAAGGTCGGTCTGCGCAAGGCCCGCCGCGCGAAGCAGTTCTCCAAGCGCTGATCCGCGTTTGCCGAGTGTCGAAAAGCCGCCCGTGGGCGGCTTTTCGCATTTCAGAGCGTCCGGATCGTCGAGGCGGGAACCCAGGCGGTCGAGGTGCGTTCTGTTTGCGTCGGCAAGGCTCGCTGTCTCTCCTCTCCAGGCGCCAGCCAGTCGCGGCCACGCGTCACGCCGCGTCCTCGACGGGCCAGCGGGCGAAACTGCCGTGGGCGAGGAAATGATCGCCGGCGGCAACCAGCGCACGCGCCATGGGCGCGTCGAACGGGCTGTGCCCGGCTCCATCGACGAAGTGCAGCCGGCTGCCGGGCAGGGCCTGATGCAGTGCCCAGGCATTCGAGGGGCGGCACACCAGGTCGAGACGGCCGTGCAGGATCGCAGTGGGCAGTCCGCGCATCGTTCGTGCGAAGTCGAGCGCGCGCGCTTCGCCGATGAAGCATTCGCGGCGCAGGTAATGCGCCTGGAGCCGGTACTTGTCCACCTGCGTCAGAGCCGCTTCGCGCGTTACCGATCCGGCGGGCGAGGGCGGGGAACCGGGACAGGACAGCGCCTCCTCCCAATCCATCCAGCGGCGTATCGCCTCGATGCGGGCGTCTTCGTCCGCGCCGGCGACGGTGTCGAAATACCATGAGGCCAGCGCCGCCCGTCGATTCGGCGGAGCGATGGCCGCCAGCGACGAGCGGTGCTCGGGGAGCAACTGGCCGGCGCCGCTGAAGAACCAGTCGATGTCGGCCTGCCCGGTGAGGAAGATGCCGCGCAGGATGGCGCCGCGGCAGGCCGCGCGATGCTGCGCGCAGTAGGCCAGGGCAAGGCTCGAGCCCCATGAGCCCCCGAACACCAGCCAGCGGGTGATGCCCAGATGCCCGCGCAGTCGCTCGATATCGGCCACCAGGTCTGCGGTCGTGTTCGCCCGGCATTCGCCGGTTGGTGTGCTGCGTCCGCAGCCGCGCTGGTCGAACAGCACGATGCGCCAGGCCGGGTTCAGCAAGCGGCGGTGCCGCGGGCTGCAGCCGCTGCCCGGCCCGCCGTGCAGGAAGAGTGCAGCGGGGCCGTCCGCCGTCCCGCACTGTTCATAATGGATGCGGTGGCCATCGCCGACTTCCAGCCAGGCACTGTCGAACGGCTCGATCGCGGGGAAAAGCGCCCCGTCGCCGGACGATCCGGTGCCGGAACCGGCCGTTGAACGGGATGAGGTCGCAGGGCGGGTTGCCCGTACCGCGTCGTCGAAGGGTCGCGTCTTCATGGCGCCATCTTAGCCGCCCGGATCTCACGTCGCTTTCCGGCGTGATGAATCCGGGCGGCGGACCGCTCATGAAAATCATGAGCTCACTTCACAAAATTTGCGGACGCGGCGCAATGCCGTCCTTCGCTATCGTAAGGACGTGCCACCGTGTGTCCGTCCCGGCACATGGCGGGCACCCCCATCACCTTCCGACGAGACTGGAGACACATCATGAAATGGGAAACCCCGACGGCCTGCGACTTCCGCTTCGGCTTTGAAATCACCATGTACATCGCGACGCGCTGAGCGTCGATGCCATCGGGGGATCGCCGGTAATGGCGCCCCCGCTTCCGGCCGAGCGCCCATGAGAGTCCATGTCCTTGGTTCCGCCGCCGGCGGCGGCTTTCCGCAGTGGAACTGCAATTGCCCCACATGCGATGGCGTGCGCAGCGGCCGCATCCGCGCCAGGCCGCGAACACAATCTTCGATTGCCGTGAGCGGCGACGATGAGCATTGGGTGCTGTTCAACGCCTCGCCCGACGTGCTGCAGCAGATCCGCAGCTTTCCCGAACTCCAGCCGGCGCGGGCACTGCGCGACACCGCAATCGCCGCGATCGTGCTGATCGACGCGCAGATCGACCACACCACCGGCCTCTACATGCTGCGCGAGCACCGCCAGCCATGGCAGGTGTGGTGCACGCCCTGCGTGCGCGAGGATCTTTCCGTCGGCAATCCGCTGTTCGGCGTGCTCAGTCACTACGCCGGCATCGCCTGGAACGAGGTACCGCTGACGGGCGAGTTCGCCATGGCCGGCGCACCCGGCCTGAAATTTGCCGCGTTGCCGCTCACCAGCAACGCACCGCCGTATTCGCCGCACCGCGACCGCCCGCAGCCCGGCGACAACATCGGTGTGACGCTGATCGACCCGCGCAGCGGCAAGCGCCTGTTCTACGCCCCGGGGCTCGGCGAGATGGAACCGCAAGTGTGGGAGGCTATGCAGCAGGCCGACTGCGTGCTGGTCGACGGCACGCTGTGGACCGACGACGAGATGATCCGCCTCGGCGCCTCGTCCAAGAGCTCGCGTGCGATGGGGCACCTGCCGCAGTCCGGTTCCGGCGGCATGATCGAATGGCTCGACCGCCTGCCCGCCGCGACGCGCAAGGTGCTGATCCACATCAACAACACCAATCCGATCCTCGACGAAGACAGCCCGCAGCGTGCCGAACTGGCCGCGCACGGCATCGAGGTATCGCACGACGGCATGGAGATCCGCCTGTGAGCAACGCCATCAGCATCGAGCACGTCGCAGACCTGAGCCGTCCCGGGCTGCCACCCTGGAGCGCGCAGGAGTTCGAGGCGAAGCTTCGCGACAAGGGCACGAGCTATCACATCTACCATCCCTTCCACATCATGATGGCCGAGGGGAAGCTGACGCGCGAGCAGTTGCAGGGCTGGGTGGCAAACCGCTTCTACTACCAGATCGCGATTCCGGTGAAGGATGCGGCGATCATGTCGAACTGCCCGGACCGCGCGATCCGCCGCGAGTGGATCCAGCGCATGCTCGATCACGACGGCTACGACATCGGCGGCACCTCGGACCCTGGCGGCATCGAGGCCTGGATCCGCCTGGGCGAGGCCGTGGGCCTGTCGCGCGATGATGTCACCTCGCTGCGCCACGTGGCGCCGGCGGCGCGCTTCGCGGTCGATGCCTACATCAACTTCGCGCGCCAGCGGCCGTGGCAGGAGGCGGTGGCTTCCAGCCTCACGGAGCTCTTCGCGCCGCACATCCACCAGCAGCGCATCGATACCTGGCCGGAGAAGTATCCATGGGTGGACCCAACCGGGCTGCAGTACTTCCGCAACCGCCTGACCCAGGCGCGGCGCGACGTCGAGCACGGCCTGCGCTTCACGCTGGAATACTTCAGCCAGACGCGGGCGATGCAGGAGCGCGCGCTGGAGATCCTGCAGTTCAAGCTTGACGTGTTGTGGGCGCTGGCCGACGCGATCATGCTCAGCCAGTGCGAGATCGAGATCAAGGGGCCGAGGAAGTGAACGATGCGGTGAGGGGCGACCGGCAACCGGGTGAGGCGTCCGGCGTGCAGCCGGCGGCGAGGCCGAAGGTGTCGTCGAAGTTCCGCCTGCAGTGGGAGGAGGCACAAGGGGCCTGGGTGCTGCTCTACCCGGAAGGCATGGTCAGGCTGAACGCCAGTGCGGGCGAGATCATGAAGCGCTGCGACGGCAGGCGCACGGTCGACGAACTGGTCGCCGAACTGGAGCAGGCCTTCGATGCCTCCGGCCTGCAGGGCGAGGTCACGAACTTCCTCGACATGGCGCGCAAACAGCACTGGATCGAGGTGTGACATGAACGCCTCCGCGCAACCGTCCGCCGCCGCGATCGGCCCGCCGCTGTGGCTGCTGGCCGAGATCACCTATCGCTGCCCGCTGCATTGCGCGTTCTGCTACAACCCGACCGATTTCGCTGCGACAACCGATGAACTCGGCACCGAAGAATGGTTGCGGGTGCTGCGCGAGGCGCGCGCGGCCGGCAGCGTGCAGTGTGCGTTCTCGGGGGGCGAGCCGCTGGCACGCGACGACCTCGAGGTGCTGGTGGCCGAGGCGCGGCGGCTCGGCTTCTACACCAACCTGCTGACCTCGGGCGTGGGGCTCACCGAAGCACGTGCGGCGGCGCTGAAGGAGGCTGGGCTGGACCACATACAGTTGTCCTTCCAGGACTCGACGCGCGAACTCAACGACTTCCTGTCGCACACCCGCACTTTCGACCTCAAGCAGCGCGTAGCGGCGATGATCAAGGCGAACGGCTGGCCGATGGTCATGAACTGCGTGATCCACCGCCTCAACATCGACTACATCGAGAACATCATCGACATGGCGGTCGAGCTGGGGGCGGAATACCTCGAGCTCGCCAACAGCCAGTACTACTCTTGGGCGCTGCTCAACCGCGACCAGTTGCTGCCGTCGCGCGAGCAGGTCGAGCGCGCCGAACGCATCACCAACGAGCGCCGCGAGCGCTATGGCGACCGCATCCGCATCTTCTTCGTCGTACCCGACTACTTCGAGACGCGGCCGAAGAAATGCATGAACGGCTGGGGCAGCGTGTTCCTGACCGTCACTCCCGACGGTACTGCCTTGCCCTGCCACACGGCGAAGATGCTGCCCGGTCTTGCCTTCCCCAATGTGCGCGAGATGGGCGTGCGCGAAATCTGGTACGAATCCGAGGGCTTCAACCGCTTTCGCGGCGACGACTGGATGCAGGAACCTTGCCGCAGTTGTCCGGAGAAGGACAAGGACAGGGGCGGCTGCCGCTGCCAGGCCTACATGCTGGCGGGGGATGCGGCGGCGGCCGACCCGGTGTGCGACAAGTCGCCGGCGCATCACAGGGTGCTCGAGGCGGTGGACCTTGCGCAGCGACCGCTGCAGTCTGCGACGCGGGCCTTGCCCCTGGTCTTCCGTGGCCCGGCCGAGTCGAGGCGGCTGATCGAGCAGTCGCGCAACGCCGTCGCACCATAGCGCGGAGCGCGGCTCCGCTGCGACGTCCTGCCCGCAGCCGAAGCCCGCTACACCTCGATCAGCCCGCAGCGCACCGCGATCAGCGCGAGCTCCGCGGCGTTGCTGGCGTTGAGCTTCTGCTTGATGTGGTAGAGGTGGGTGCCCACCGTGCTGGGGCTCAGCTTGTGCGCAGCGGCGATGTCGCTGACCGAGCGGCCCTGGGCGAGCTGCAGGAAGATCGCGAACTCCTTGTCGGTGAGGGCCGCGGCCGGATCGACGCCGCCGCCGAGCTGCGCGAGCGCGAGCTGGGGGGCCAGCTCCGGATCGACGTAGCGCTGGCCGCGCGCCACCTGCGCTACCGCGCGGATCAGTTCCTGCGGCTGGGCGCGCTTGGACAGGTAGCCGGTGGCGCCGCTGCGCAGCGCACGCGCGGGAATCTGCGCGTCGTCGTGCGCCGACAGCAGCAGCACATGGGCGTCGGGCGTGCGCGCGAGCAGGCGTTCGAGCGCGCCCAGTCCGCCGATGCCGGGCATGGACACGTCCATCACCAGCACGTCGGGGCGGTGATGGGCATAGGCCGTCACCGCCGCCTCGCCGCTGTCCACCTCGTCGACCACGGTGCCGCCCGCGCCTTCGAGCAGCAGGCGAAAGCCCATGCGCACCGCGGCGTGGTCATCGGCCAGCAGGATGCGGAGTCCATCAAGTGTCTGGGCCATGGTGCAATTCCGGTTTGTTCCTGCACTTGGGCAGGCGTGCGTTGACGCACAGGCCGCCTTCGGCGGGCGTATCGACCGACAGGGTGCCGTCCAGCGCGGCCACCCGTTCGCGCATGCCGGTGATGCCGAAGCGGTTCCGCGCGTCCTGCTCGACCAGGCCTCGCCCATTGTCGCTGACCTGCAGCTCGAGCATGTCGCCTTCACCGCGAAACACCACTTCGGCCCGCGTCGCGCGGGCGTGCCGCGCGACGTTGGTGAGGCTTTCCTGCAGCAGGCGCAACACGGCGAGCGAGGTCGTCTCGTCCACCGGCCAGGCGGGTGGCTCGATGTGGCAGTCCAGTCCGATCTCGGGATGCAGGCCGCTCCACAGCGCGCAGTAGTCGCGCAACACCTGGTCGAGCGATGCGCCGGCCGCTGCCGAGCGCAGGCGGTGCAGGATGGTGCGCACGCCGTCCTGCATCTGGTCGGTCATGGCGAGGATGGCCTGCGCACTGCCATGAAGCTGCGGCAACTGCTCGCAGCGCTGCATCATCGCGCCGGCGATCGCGCGCACCGCAGCGATGCCTTGCCCGAGTTCGTCGTGCAGCTCCCGGGCGATGAACCGGCGCTCCTCCTCGAGACGCAACTGCAGCGCGCGGGCGAAGGCCTGGTCCTCCTCGAGTCGCACGTTGAGCGCCCGACTCTGGTCGAGGTTGTCGGCGAGACGGTTGTAGCTGTCGGCGAGGCGGTCCAGTTCGGCGGCGCCGTAGGTTGGCAGGCGGGTATCGAACAGGCCGGCAGCGCCGCGGGACAGCGCAGCATTGATCTGCGCCAGCGGTGCCAGCGCGCGGTCCAGCGCCAGCCGCACCACCACGCCGATCAGCACCATCGCCGCAAAGGCCCAACCGAGGCCGGCGACGAAGTAGTCCCAGGCGTCCAGCACGGAACGCGACGCGTCCGGCCGCAGCACGATCTGGCGATCCCCCGCGTCGAAGATGTGGGTCGGCACGGTGGGTGTCAGGTGGCGCGCGAACCACTGCGGCGCGAAGCGTCCGGCCTTGTAGGTCGATTCCGGCGACACATAGACCAGCGTGCCGTCTGCATCGAGCACCTCCAGGCGATTGGCGCGCAGGCGTCCGACCGCGGTGAGGTAGGCCATCAGCCGCTCCGAGCCTTGGGCGCGGTCACGCTGCGTTTCGGCCACCAGCACGCTGACCCACTGCTCGGCAACACGGCTCGCCGCGTTGATCTCTTCGTGGATCGCCCGCCTTGTCTCGTGCATCCAGCCGAAGGTGGCGATCGCGATCACCAGCAGCAGCAATCCGCTCAGCACCAGGCTGACGCGGGCCCGCAGCGTGAAGCCGCGCCGCCTCACGGCGATCTGCGCACCGGCCGGTGGGCTCGGGGCGCCGCCGGAAACGGGATGATGGGAGGGAAAAGTGGGGGGCAACGGCATGTTCGGGTGCGGTCGCGTCGGCTTTGAAATGCCTGGGGCAGGGCGCGACCCGAAGGCAAGGGACTGAATATCAATCTAGCAACATTCGTGCAGGACGTCGAAGCGGTGGTGCGCACGCGGCGCGAAACCTTCGCCAGCGCGTCGATCCCGTGTCAGGCTATGCCCTGCCTGAGCGTGCTGCGGGCGAAGAAGCGGGCGCCGCTGCAGGTGCGCAGGGGAAAGGGCTCGACCAGATGCAAGGAGGCATAGCCGACCAGGTTGAGCCATTGCACGTCGAAGCAGTCGGCGCAGCGCAGGCGCGTGAGGTCGCCGCCGACTGCCAGCAGGTTCGCGGCCGTGCGGTTGATGGCGACGAAGCGGCTGTCCTGGTCGAACACGGCGAGCCCCTCCAGCGGGCCGCCAAGAAGCGCTTGCTGCGTGTGGAAGTGCAGGCGCAGGAAGCCGCGTTCATCACTCTCCACGAGGCGGTGCTCGATCATCTCGACCGTCGTCTGCAGCAGCGCCTGGATATGATCGGAGTTGTCGCGCGAGCTGGCACCGTGGTCGACGACGAGGAGCAGGCAGCCGTCGGTGCCATGGATGGGGACGGCGAGCGACAACGCGGGCACGGTGGCACGGGCGGCGGACTGCCGCTGCATCGTCGCGCCGATGATGCGCAGGATCTCGCCGTCCTGGTTCGCCAGTTGCACCTCGAGCGACGGGCTGGCGAGCTGCTGGTAGAGGTTCGCCATCACCGGCATGGCGAGCGTCATCAGCCGCATGTGCCGTCCGGTGCTGCCGGAGTAGGCGAACAGCGGTGCCTGGTCACGTTGCATGGAGCACATGACGTCGGTTGCATGGGGCCTGGGAGGCTTCATTTCTGCCACATCCTCGCGATGGGCGGCCGAAGTTGTCGAGGTTTGTCGCATGTTTCATGCCTGGTTTTTTGCGACTGACTTGCGGCGCCGCATCATCCCCACGCACGGGATGCGGTGTGCTCCACTACGGAACAGTTGCTCTCAATCGATACACCCGAGCGCTTCGGGAGCCGCATCGGGCGCTGCTCCAGGCGGAAAAGGACGCCGGATCGACATGAGGCCGGCAATGGCATGGAGACTGCTTCCCGGAATTGGCGATCTGCGGGTCTCCGCGGCCCGCATTCACCATGGAGAGGCATTCCGATGGCGCGAATCAAGCGCGTCCTGACCTGGGTCATCCTTGTCTGCATGCCGTTGTCGCTTCCGGCGTCTGCTGCGGCGCAGGCGGTGCTGCGGGTCGGGGTGCTGCAGTTCGGAACCGTGAGCTGGGAAATCGAGGCGATGCAGAAGGCCCGGCTGCTCGAGCGCGAGGGCGTGCGCATCGAGGTCGTGCCGTTGGCAGTCAATGACGCCGCCAACATCGCGTTCCAGGGCAATGCGGTGGACGTCATCGTCAATGACTGGATCTGGGTGTCGAGGCAGCGTTCGGAGGGGCGTGCCTACGCCTTCGTACCGTATTCGCTCGCCGTTGGCGGCGTCATGGTGCGGCCGGATGCCGCCCTGCGCTCCTTCGCCGACCTGCGCGGAAGGCGCCTGGGCATCGCCGGCGGCGCCCTGGGCAAGAGCTGGCTGCTGCTGCGTGCCTATGCGCGCAAGACGGTGGGCGAGGATGCCGCCACCTTCGTGCGTCCCGATTTCGCCGCGCCGCCGCTGCTGAACCAGCTCGCGCTCGGCGGCGAGGTTCCCGCCGTGCTCAATTACTGGCACTACAACGCCCGGCTGCAGGCGGCAGGCCTGCACGAAATGCTGAGCATGCAGGACATCCTCGCCGGGCTCGGCGTGCGCTCCGAGCTGCCGATGGTGGGGTGGGTGTTCCGCGAGGAGTGGGCGAAGGCCAATCCGGCCGCGATCGACGGCTTCCTGCGTGCT
>SHNC01000276.1 GCA_004295105.1 Betaproteobacteria bacterium
GCTGGGGCTGCCGCCGTCGACGCTGTTCCGCCTGCCGCAGGCCCCGGTGGACAGCGGCAAGGGCTTCTCGCTGGCGCAGAAGATGGTCGGCCGCGCCTGCGGTCTGCCCGAAGGCCAGGGCATCCGCCCGGGCACCTACTGCGAACCCAAGATGACCACCGTCGGCTCGCAGGACACCACCGGCCCGATGACCCGCGACGAACTGAAGGACCTCGCCTGCCTCGGCTTCTCCGCTGACATGACGATGCAGTCGTTCTGCCACACCGCGGCCTATCCGAAGCTGGTCGACGTCAAGATGCACCGCGAGCTGCCGAGCTTCATCAGCACCCGCGGCGGCGTCTCGCTTCGTCCGGGCGACGGCGTCATCCACTCCTGGCTCAACCGCCTGCTACTGCCCGACACCGTCGGCACCGGCGGCGACAGCCACACCCGCTTCCCGATCGGCATCTCCTTCCCGGCAGGCTCGGGCCTGGTGGCGTTCGCCGCCGCCACCGGCGTGATGCCGCTCGACATGCCCGAATCGGTGCTGGTGCGCTTCAAGGGCACGCTGCAGCCGGGCGTCACCCTACGTGACCTGGTCAACGCGATCCCGCTGTACGCGATCAAGGCCGGACTGCTGACGGTCGAGAAGAAGGGCAAGAAGAACATCTTCTCCGGCCGCATCCTCGAGATCGAAGGCCTGCCGGACCTGAAGGTCGAACAGGCCTTCGAGCTCACCGACGCCTCGGCCGAGCGTTCCGCCGCCGGCTGCACCGTCCACCTCAACAAGGCGCCGATCGTCGAGTACATGAACTCGAACATCACGCTGATGAAGTGGATGATCGCCAACGGCTACGAGGACAAGCGCACCCTGGGCCGCCGCATCAAGGCGATGGAAGACTGGATCGCCAACGGCGAACTGCTGGCGGGCGACGCCGACGCCGAGTACGCCGCGGTCATCGATATCGATCTGGCCGACATCAAGGAGCCGATCGTCGCCTGCCCGAACGACCCGGACGACGTCAAGTTCCTGTCCGAAGTCGCCGGCGACAAGATCGACGAAGTCTTCATCGGCTCGTGCATGACCAACATCGGCCACTTCCGCGCCGCGGGCAAGGTGCTGGACGGCAAGTCCGACATCCCGACCCGCCTGTGGATCGCCCCGCCCACCAAGATGGACGCGATGATCCTCAACGAGGAAGGCTACTACGGCGTGCTCGGCAAGTCCGGCGCCCGCATGGAGATGCCGGGCTGCTCGCTGTGCATGGGCAACCAGGCGCAGATCCGCAAGGGCAGCACCGCGATGTCGACCTCGACGCGCAACTTCCCCAACCGCCTCGGCATCGACACCCGCGTCTATCTGGGCTCAGCCGAGCTGGCCGCGGTGTGCGCGCTGATGGGCAAGATCCCGACCGTCGAGGAGTACATGGCGCAGGTGGAAGTGGTCAACAAGAAGGCCGCCGACATCTACCGCTACATGAACTTCGACCAGATCGAGGAATTCCGCTCGGTCGCGGACACGGTGGAAGTCTGACGCGGTAACACGCTGAACTGGGGCGGCCGCGAGGCCGCCTTGTAGAAGAGACCCCTCGTCAGGAATGGCGGGGGGTTTTCCTTTTAGTGCGGCGACTGCCACCGCGCCCCGCGTCATCAAGCCTGTTCCGTGCCCATCCACCCAATCGAGCACACGATGACTCAGCACCAACCCAACAACCCGCTGCACGGTCTCACCCTGGAGCGCATGCTCGCCGAGCTGGTCGAGGCCTTCGGCTGGCCGGCGCTTGGCCGGCAGATCAGCATTCGCTGCTTCAATCACGAGCCCAGCATCGCCTCGAGCCTCAAGTTTCTGCGGCGCACGCCGTGGGCGCGGGCGCAGGTCGAGGCGCTCTACCTCGACATGGTGCAGTCGCGCGGTGGCGCGAGCGCGCGACGGGGCGGAACGGGTACGCCGACGCGAGGGTGATCGCCGATGGATGCCCGCTTCACCCTCGTGCCGGATGAAATCGAGATCACCGCCATCCGTGCGCAGGGGGCGGGCGGGCAGAACATCAACAAGGTGTCGAACGCCGTGCATCTGCGCTTCGACATCGCCGCCTCCAGCCTGCCCGACGACATCCGGATGCGGCTGCTTCAGTTGCGCGACCATCGCATCAGCAAGGACGGCGTCGTGATCATCAAGGCGCAGAAATTTCGCAGCCTGGAGAAGAACCGCGCCGAGGCGCTGTGCCGCCTGGAAGAGCTGATCGAAAGCGTCGCAGCGCCGCCCAGAGCTCGGCGCGCCACACGGCCGACGCGTGCATCCATCACCCGAAGGCTGGAGGGGAAGGCGCAGCGTGCCTCGGTCAAGATGTTGCGGGCGAAAGTGAGCGACTGAGGGCAGGGCGCCGATTGGCGATCAGCCTGCGCGAGGCGCGCCGGTCGAATACGCCAGAAGGACCGAATGGTGCAGCGCAATCAGCCCAGCTCCGCCACAGCCACGGTGATCCATGCGGCCCCCGGACGTTTCTCCACCGTGATCTGCCCCGCCTCCAGCCGATAGGTCAACTGGCAGTGGTGCCTGGGGTTGGAAAGCACGCCCGGGTTGAAGATCGCGATGTTCTCGCCGGCGCGCCGGCGAACCGACTGGATCAGAAGCCCCGGGTGCCCCTCCCGATGAATCCGCGCCCCCACCGACTGGGGGAAGGCGTAATCGGACGGATGCAGCAGGTCGCGATGCTCGGCCGTGGCCTTGCGGAAGTCCAGCAGCGCGGCGCCGCAGGCCACCAGGTAGACCTTGCGTTCGGCAATCACCGTCTCGCGTTCAAACCCGGCATCGCACAGCAGGCCCCGATACCAGTGGTAGGCCGACTCGAAGACCGTCGTCTCGACCGACTCCGATCCGTACCACACGCCGTAAGAGCCGTCCGAAAACCGGCTCGCCTGCCAGTGCCTGAACGGCCAGATGATGGCACTGAACCAGGCGGCATCCTCGAAGGGCCGGTCGATGATCGGCGTGGGCGACCGATACGACGGCGGCCTGACTTCCGCCTCCACCTTCTGCGCGAGCAGCCACTCGGCCGGATCGTCGGTCAGGTCGTCGAACAGATCCTGCGACTGTCGCAGCGACACGATATTCCTCGCCACGTCCTGATGAACGTCGGTCAGCGTGACGCGAGCGAAGAGCGATTTCATTCAGCAGCCCGGCTCAGACACCACGGGCACGGTCGAGATAGCCCCGCACCATCAGCAGCCCGGCAAAGCCCCATTCCTTCACCACCTCGACGGGAGTCAGGTTGTCGAATGCCTTGTTGCGGGTGCTCATCCAGCGATAGGCCAGATCCCGGTTCTGCGGAAACAGCAGACGCAGATTCTTGTGGATGCCCAGCAAGTGCCCCACCCGGTCGTACTGGTCGCGGCTCGTCCCGATCGGCTTGCCGCTGCGATAGTTCGACAGCGCCGCCCGGTTGCTGGCCGCAATGCCCAGCAACGCCGCCTGGTCTTCGGTGCTCAACTTCCAGTGGTCCAGCAGGGTCATGACCATCCGGGCCAGCGCACCGCGATCTTCCGATGCGCTTACTTCACGCTCGGTTATGGCGCTCATGGGGGGCTCCTTGTCAGGTGGCGGTCGGTACGTTCAGCATAGTTTTCTGTTTTTAAGAAAACAAGAAGTGCAGGAATAAAAACATCGTGAGTTCCCTGAAGCGTCAAGCCCAAAGGAATGCCAGGCGACCGGGATACGCATGACCATGGTATCTATAATGGCGTGCGGCCAATTGGTGAGGCGTTCCCGTCATGCGACGCAGCAGTGTTTCCGCGGAGGCCGCAAATCGATCAATATGACGCTCGCCAGCTCAGATGCATGAGCGGAAAACCATGCCCGGCCGTTTGCGCAAAACCGTGAGTTCCAAGTTCCTGGAACTCGCTCGACTCCGCGCTGCTGGTGCCGGCGGATATAGGAAATCCTATGGCATTACCTGACGGTCTCTATGACCAGCTACTGACAGAGGCGCTCTTGGAGACCGCCGCCGGGAGAACTGACGAGCATAGCCATACCCTCAAACCCCTCACGGCTGAAGACGCCCCCGAGCGGTTGGCCGATGCGCTTGCTTCCCAACTTTCCAGAATCCTTGATGACCTCCACGGTGACGGCGCAGAGAAGCTTCGCCAGCAGCTCGACCTCGTCAATTTCCTCCTCGTCAGCCTGAAGCAGCGCCTCGGCAAGCGCGCTGGCGACGCTGAGACGCTTGCCGTTCCGCCGCAGATTCTCCAGGCCATCCACCAGCAGTCGCCCAAGCCGGTGATCCCGGAGACCGGCCTGGCCTTCCCTTGGCTCTTCACCGCGGGCAAGGGCTCGCCGTCCCTGCTGATCGAGCTGCGCCGCGAACTGGCGGCCTGCGATCAGGTGGACATCCTGGTGAGCTTCATCACGCATTCCGGCGTGCGCAAGCTGCTCGACATCCTTCAGTCCATTTCCGCGGTTGGGCCGGACGGTACGCCGCGTACGCGACTGCGCGTACTGACCACCACTTACACCGGGGCTACCGAGATCCGTGCGCTGGACGAGCTCGCCCGGCTGCCGGGGTGCGAGATCCGGGTGTCGCTGGATGGCCGTCGTACCCGGTTGCATGCCAAGGCTTGGCTGTTCCGCCGTCGCACCGGCTTCGGCTCCGCTTACGTGGGCAGCGCCAACCTGTCGGGTGCAGCCTTGATGGGCGGCCTTGAATGGACGGTGAAGTTCACCGAACGCGGCCAGCCCGATCTGTTCGAGCGCGCCAGCGCGCACTTCGAGACGCTGTGGGAAGACACCGAATTCCAAGCCTACGACCCTGCCAACTCGGCGCATCGCCAGGCGTTGGGCGAAGCGCTCAGGCGCGAGTCTGGTGACGAGCTGATCGCGCGCCCGACCTATTTCGACCTCGAGCCCAAGGCCTACCAGCAGGAGATGCTCGACCAACTACAGCTCGAGCGGGATCACGGCCGTTGGCGCAACCTGGTGGTCGCCGCAACCGGCACCGGCAAGACGGTGGTCGCGGCGTTCGATTACAAGCGGCTCTGCCAGCAGGCCGGCGGGCGGCCGCGGCTGCTCTTCGTGGCGCACCGCGAGGAGATCCTGAAGCAGGCGCTGCGCACCTACCGCGAGGTGCTGCGCGACCACGCATTTGGCGAGGTGCTGGTCGGCGGCGCGCAGCCCGAGCGCTTCGACCATCTGTTCGCCACCATCGACAGCGTGTCCACGCGCGAGCTGGTGTCCCGCTGCGGTGCGGAATACTGGCACACCGTAGTGGTCGATGAGTGCCACCGCCTGGCGGCTGACCGCTTCGACGCGTTTGTCACCTCTGTGCGTCCGCGGGTATTGCTCGGCCTTACGGCGACGCCCGAGCGCAGTGATGGCAAGCCAATCCTGGGCTATTTCGACAATCACCCCAATGGCGCTCCAGCGGTCGAGCTAAGGCTTTGGCACGCGCTCGATCAGCAGTTGTTATGCCCCTTCGAGTATTACGCCTGCGACGACGAGACCGATTTTTCCGCCGTGCCCTGGCAGCAGGCAGGGGAGGTGGCGGCGATCGAGAAGCTGGTCACCGGGAACGATGTCCGCGCGCGGCTGGTGCTCGACGAGTGGCGGCGCCTGGCGGGCGACCCGGCGCGAGGGCGGGCGCTGGTGTTCTGCGTGTCGGTGGCGCACGCGCAGGACATGACGGAACGGCTGAGCCGGGCCGGCATCAAGGCGCTGTGCGTGGTGGGCGACACGCCCCAGGACGAACGCAGGCGTGCGCCCGGGTTGCTGGCACGTGGCGAGGTCGCCGCGCTGGTGACCTGCGATCTGTACAACGAAGGCGTCGACCTGCCGCTCGTCGATACGCTGCTGCTGCTGCGTCCGACGCAGAGCCCGGTGCTGTTCCAGCAGCAGATCGGCCGCGGCCTGCGTCTGGCCAAGGGCAAGGAAAGCTGCCTGATCCTCGACTTCGTCGGCCGGCACCGCGAGGAGTTTCGCTTCGACCGCATGCTGTCGACGATCACCGGGCTGTCGCGCGCACAGTTGATCGACGCGGTGGATAAGGGCTTTGGCATGCTGCCGCCCGGTTGCCACATCCATCTGCAGCGCCAGACCCGAGAGCAGGTGCTGCGCAGCCTGCGCAAGCTGGTGCAGCAGAACTGGCGGCGGCTGAAGTCAGAGCTGCAGGCCTATGCCGCTCTGCGCGGACGGACGGACATCCGGCTCGCGAGCTTCCTGAGCGAGCAGGCGATCGAACTGGATGATCTCTATCGTAGCGGCGGCCGCTCGGGCTGGACCAATCTCAAGCGCGACGCGGGGCTACTGAGCACGCCGCCGGGTAGCGAGGACGATTACTTCGGGCGTCGATTCGGCAGTTTGCTGCACATCGACGATCCGGCGCGGACCGATCTGCTGCTCTCACTGCGAGAACCCGAGGCCGCCTACGGTGCGCGGAACGATAGGGATCGCCTCTTGTTACAGATGCTCGCCTACCAGGTCGACGCGCAGCAGCATCAAAAAGGGAGTGGCGACGACTTCCTTGAGCGGCTGCAGCGGCACCCCGATCAGGCGGCTGAGCTTGCCGAGCTTGGCGGGATCTTGCAGGCGAGAAGCAGCTTGCGGACGCGGCCCGTTCCGGGCCTCGAGAATGTGTCGCTTTGCCTTCACGCGGCCTACGGCATCCGCGAAATTCTGACTGCTCTCGGTTGGTTGAGTCCGATCCGGCGCACGCCTTTCCAGGCGGGGGTACTTGCGCTGCGTGAGCGCAAGGTCGAGTTGCTGTTCGTCACCCTCGACAAGCGCGCGGGCTATCACGAACGCATCGCGTACCGTGACTATGCGATCAGTCCCGAACGGTTTCACTGGCAGTCGCAGAACTCGGCGGGACCGGAGACCCCTGCGGGCCGTCGCTATCTGGAGAGCCCCGGCAACGGCTGGCGTTTCCAGTTGTTTGTTCGCACGGATCCCAATGCTCCTTACCGTGCGTGCGGCCCGGTGACGCTGGAGCGCGCGGAAGGAGCGAAGCCGATGAGCATTCACTGGCGGCTCAGCGTGCCTTTGCCGGGTCGCTTGTTCCGGGAGTTCAGCATCCTGCGTGGCGAGTGAGCCGCAGGTGTCGCCCGTTTCGCACGAGGGGGGCGGTGCATGCGTTCAACCAACGCAGCTTCGACGGTATCCTGGCGCTGATCCTGTCGCCTGGCCCGGTGGCGATCCGCGAGGGCCTGCCGGCGCTGGCGGGGATGATCGCGCGCTGGGCCGGGTCGGAACCGGCTGCACCGACGTAGTACGCGACCTGTCCGCTGGCGCCGGCGCGGTTGCCGGAGCTGCTGCCCGAAGACGGCGCCGATCAGGCGGGGGTGTCGGCCGGCGCAAGCCCCCAGGCCTGCGCCACGATCTCGAACGAGCGCCGGCGGGCGTGGTGGTCGAAGATCTGGGCGGTCAGGATCAGCTCGTCGGCGCCGGTCTGGGCGAGCAGGTTCTCGAGCCCTCGGCGGATGGTGTCGGGTCCGCCGACTGCGGAGCACGACAGCGCGTCGTCGGCAGTGGCGATCTGGTCCGGCGCCCAGTGCTTCTCATATTCGTTCGACGGCGGCTGCAGCGGCCCGCGCACGCCGCGCGCGATGTTCGCCCAGCGATTGCGCAGCGAGCTGAACAGGTAGTGGGCTTCGTCGTCGGTGTCGGCAGCGACCGCGTTGGCGGCGACCATCACGTAAGGCTTGTCGAGCACATCGGAAGGCTGGAAGCGCGTGCGATAGATGTCGATCGCGCGCAGCAGGTAATGCGGGGCGAAGTGCGACGCGAACGCATACGGCAGGCCGAGATGGGCAGCGAGTTCGGCGCTGAACAGGCTGGAGCCGAGCAGCCAGATCGGCACGTTCAGGCCGGCACCCGGCACCGCCTGCACGTGCTGGCCGGGTTGCACGGGCTTGAAGTAGCCCTGCAGTTCGAGCACGTCCTGCGGGAAACTGTCGTCGCTGCCGCCCAGGTTGCGCCGCAATGCGCGCGCGGTGAATTGATCGGTGCCGGGCGCGCGGCCCAGGCCGAGATCGATGCGCCCCGGAAACAGCGATTCCAGCGTGCCGAACTGCTCGGCGATGACCAGCGGTGCGTGATTGGGCAGCATGATGCCGCCCGCACCGACGCGGATGCGCTGCGTGTGCGCGGCGATGTGGCCGATCACCACCGAGGTGGCGGCGCTGGCGATGCCGGTCATGTTGTGGTGCTCGGCGAGCCAGTAGCGGTTGTAGCCCCAGCGGTCGGCGTGCTGCGCGATGTCGGTCGCGTTGCGCAAAGCCTGGGCGGGTGTGCTTCCCTGCACGATGGGGGCGAGGTCGAGGATGGACAGCGGCGTGTTGGGCATGGCGGAGGGATGGTGGAAAACGGAAACCATCATTAGACCATCCTTCGGCGTGGTCGCACAGGCGGGATTCCCCGGGGGCGACGATCGCGCGTCACGATGCGCTAGCATGTGGCCCTCTTCGGCCCGCATTCGCGTGCGTCCATCCGCTACCGTCATCCCATGAGCCACTTCCTGCACCAGCTCACCCTTTCTGCGCCGCTGTTTCTCCTCGTGTTCGTGGGCTATGCGCTGGTGCGCGTCGGCGGCTGGACGAAGGCGGTGAGCGATGCGCTGTCGCGCTTCGTGTTTTCGGCGGCGATGCCTGCCATGCTGTTCCACTTGATGAGCGATTTCTCCAGGCTGCCGGCGGTCGATGCGCGGCTGCTGATCGCCTTCTTCGGCAGTTGCCTGGTGGTGTTCGGCATCGGCCGGCTGGTCGCGTGGAAGGTGTTCGGGCTCGATGGTGTGTCGCAGTCGGTGTTCGCGCTGGGCGGGGTGTTTTCCAACAACGTCATGCTCGGCCTGCCGATCGCACGCCTGATGCTCGGGGAGGCCGCCGTGCCGTCGGTTGCGCTGGTGCTCGTGTTCAATGCGCTGATCCTGTGGACCCTGGTGACCGTGTCGGTGGAGTGGGCGCGCCACGGGCAGTTCTCGGTGCACGGCTTCGCCAAGACGGTGCGCGGCGTGCTGACCAACCCCCTGATCGTGGCGATCCTGGCGGGCACGGTGTTCGGCACGCTGGGGCTGCCCTTGCCGGCCTTCGTCGGCACGACGCTGGGTATGGTGTCCGACACGGCCGCACCGATGGCGCTGATCGCGCTCGGCATGGGGCTGGCGCAGTACAGCGTGCGCGCGGGCATCCGCATGGCCGCCGCGATCTCCGCCATCAAGCTGGTGGTGCAGCCGCTGGTCGTGTGGCTCATCGCGCTTGGCCTGGGCCTGCCGGCGATGGAAACGCAGGTGGTCGTACTGCTGGCGTCGATCTCGGTGGGCGTCAATGTTTACATGATGGCCCTGCAGTTCAAGGTGCTCGAAAGCGAGGTGGCGGGGAGCCTGGTGCTGTCCACGCTGTTCTCCGCGGCCACCACGCCGGTGCTGATGGCCCTGACCATGCGCTGAGGGTCTTCAGCGCCTGCCGCCCTCGTCGTTGCCGATCGGCTGCAGGCGCCGCAGGCGCAGCGCGATGAGCAGCGCGGCCACGGTGCACAGGCCGAGGATGGCGACGACCGCCACCCAGCGACCGTCGTGCCAGGCGATGCCGGCAACGCTGCCGATGATGCTGCTGCCCAGGTAGTAGCAGCACAGATACACGGCGGCACCCAGCGCGCGACGCTCCTGCGCGCGGCGCCCGACCCAGCCGCTGGCCAGCGAGTGGGTGGCGAAGAAGCCGAAGGTGAAGATCGCCACCCCGGCAATGACCACTGCGAGCGACTCCGACAGGGTCAGCAACAGGCCGCCGAGCATGATCGCCACCATGATCCACTGCACGTTGCGGCGGCCGTGGCGGTCGGCCAGCATGCCGGCCCAGGCCGACGCCGCGGTGCCCACCATGTAGAGCAGGAAGATGGCGCCGATCGCGCTCTGGCCGAGGCCGAAGGGGGCGTCGCCGAGGCGGAAGCCGAGGTAGTTGTACAGGCCGACGAAGGCGCCCATCACAAGGAAGGCGGTGAGGAACAGCCAGGGCAGGCCGGCGTCGCCGAACAGGCCCCGCGCGTCATGCGCGATGCGGCCGAGCGACGCCGGGCGCGGCCTGAAGTGGCGCGAGGGCGGCAGGCGGCGCCAGAACAGCACTGCGGCGAGCACGCCCAGCACACCCAGCACCGCCAGCGCGATGCGCCACGAGCCCCATTCGGTGAGCAGCGCCGCGAGCACGCGGCCGCTCATGCCGCCCAGCGCGTTACCGGCGATGTACAGACCCATCGCGCGGCCTTGTGCGTTGGGCGCCACTTCCTCGCCGAGGTAGGCCATCGCGGCCGCCGGCAGGCCGGCGAGCGCTGCACCCAGCAGGGCGCGCAGCACGAGCAACTGGGTGAAATCGGTGACCAGGGCGGCGCAAATGGACAGTACGGCCGCGATCGCCAGCGCGGCCTTCATGACCGGCTGGCGGCCGATGCGGTCGGCCAGCACGCTGGCCGGGATCAGCGCCAGGGCGAGGGCTGCCGTGCCCGCCGACACGGTGAGGCTGGCGCTCGCCGGACTGACGCCGAAGGCGGCGGAAAACAGCGGCAGCATCGGCTGCGTGCCATATAGCAGGGCGAAGGTCGCGAAGCCGCCGACGAACATCGCCAGGTTGGCACGCTGGAAGGCTGGCGTGCCCGCGGTGAGGCGATCGTCGTCGATTGCGCTTGCCGAGGATGCGGTGGGCACGACCGGGTCCGATGGTCGGGATGAAGCGGCGTCAGCCCGCGAAGAAGCGGGCGCGCGCGGCATCCGGGAGCGCCATGCCGGTCTGCTGCGCACGTTGCAGCAGCTCCCAGTAATAGCGATAGGAGGCGCGGTCGTGCAGGCGTCCGGCGTGCTGGATGGGTCCCCAGGCGATGTCCTGCGCAGCCACCAGGATCTCGATCGCTTCCTCGACTTCCGAGAAGTCCGGACGCATCGCCTCGACGATGGGCAGGATCTGGTTCGGGTGGATGCTCCACATGCGCAGGTAGCCGAATTCGCGGCGCGCGCGTTCGGCGTCGCGCCGGATGCAGGCGGTGTCCTTCAGTTCGGTGGTGACGTTGTGCGAGGGCACCACGCCGCAGGCCAGCGCGGCGGCGGCGATCTCCGCCTTGGCGCGCACGATCAACGGGTGCTCGAACTGTCCGGGGCTCTTCATCGCCGCGCCGGGAATCGCGCCGTGATGCCCCGACACGAAGTCCATCAGGCCGAAATCGAGCGACTCCACGCCGTCCTGCTCGGCGATCTGCCACACCTCGCGCAGGGCACCGTGTGTTTCGATCAGCACATGCACCGGCAGCGGTCGGGTCACGCCGCTCGCCGCCTCGATGCGCCGCAGCTCGGCGATCTGCGCCGCGGTGTCGGCCGCCGAGCGCACCTTGGGCAGGGTGATGAAGGCCAGTCGATGCCCGGCGCCGCCGATGAGGATTTGCAGGTCGCGCTCCCAGTGCGGATGGGTGATGTCGTGGATGCGCGCGCCGACCCGGCCGAAGCGGTTGTCGGCCCCATTCACCACCTCGACCACCATGCGCGCGTGCTCCGCCTCTGCGCCGGCCCTTGCGCCGTCCTCGCAGTCGCAGGTGATGTCGAAGATCGGGCCGAGTTCGTTCTGCAGGGCAAGCGCCTTGCGCATCAGCTTCTCCGAGCCGGCGTAGTGATCGACGGCCGGCAGGGCGGGGAAGGGCTTTTCGGCGGCGAACAACACGTCGCGAGGATGGGCGGCAATGGGGGACATGGGCTGCGTCTCGGGATGCGGGTCAGGATGCGGAGCAGGACCGGGGTGGCGGGTCGGGCCGGAAGCGAGGATAGCAGTGCCCCGGTGAACGAAAAAGCGCGCGACCGTGGCCGCGCGCCCTCGATGAATCCGGGTCGGCGGTGTGCCGGCCCCGGCCTCGTCAGCCGAGCAGATCCTTCACACCTTCGCGCTCTTCGAGCAGCTCGTTGAGCGTGTTGGTCATGCGCTCGCGCGAGAAGGCGTCGATGTCCAGACCCTGGACGATCTTGTACTCGCCATTCTCGGTGGTGACCGGGAAGCCGTAGATGATGCCTTCGGGAATGCCGTAGGAGCCGTCGGACGGGATGCCCATCGTGACCCACTCGCCCTTCGAGCCCAGCACCCAGTCACGGATGTGGTCGATGGCGGCGTTGGCGGCCGAGGCGGCCGACGACAGGCCGCGCGCCTCGATGATCGCGGCGCCGCGCTTGCCGACAGTGGGCAGGAACACGTCGCGGTTCCAGGCTTCGTCGTTGATCAGGCTCTTGACGGCGTCGCCATTGGAGGTCACGAAGCGGTAGTCGGCATACATGGTGGGCGAGTGGTTGCCCCACACCACCAGGTTCTTCAGGCTCGACACGGCGCGGCCGGATTTCGCGGCCAGTTGCGACAGCGCGCGGTTGTGGTCCAGGCGCAGCATGCCGGTGAAGTTCTTCGCCGGAACGCGGCCGTACTTCTGCGCGACTTCCTTGGCGATGTAGGCGTTGGTGTTGCAGGGGTTGCCGACCACCAGCACCTTGCAGTCCGGGTCGGCGAACTGGCCGATCGCCGCGCCCTGCACGGTGAAGATCTTGGCGTTCTCGGTCAGCAGGTCCTTGCGCTCCATGCCGGGGCCGCGCGGACGGGCACCGACGAGCAGGGCGACCTGGGCGTCCTTGAAGGCGACGTTGGGGTCGTCGGTGGCGATCATGCCGGCCAGCAGCGGGAAGGCGCAGTCTTCCAGCTCCATCATCACGCCCTTCACCGCCTTCTGCGCCTGCGGCAGGTCGAGCAACTGGAGGATGACGGGCTGATCCTTGCCCAGCATTTCACCGCTGGCGATGCGGAACAGCAGGCTGTAGCCGATCTGGCCGGCGGCACCGGTCACTGCTACGCGGACGGGGGCTTTGCTCATGTGGTGACTCCCTCAAAAAAGTCTGACTCGCTGATCGGTGATGCATGCCGCAGAGGCCGATTGCGCTGGATTTCGTCTGGTTCGCGACGCGGCCTGTCGGGCAGCCTCGAAGGCTGCGGAAATGTTAGAAGCAAGGACCGTTCATGTCAAATTTACTCTTTGATCTTATATAAGACATAAGACATGACATGGACGTGTTCGAAAATTTGTGTTTCAATAAGCTCATGTCGCACGACGCTCCGACTTTCAGTCCGCTCTACCGTCAGATCAAGGCCTTGATTTTGCAGGCGCTTGAGGCGGGTGAATGGCGTCCTGGTCAGGCCATTCCGAGCGAGCAGGAGCTTGCGTCGCGATTCAACGTATCCCAGGGGACGGTTCGCAAGGCCATCGACGAGATGGCGGCCGACAACCTCCTCGTGCGCAAGCAGGGTAAAGGGACGTATGTTGCGTCGCACAACGATCCGCGTGCGATGTTCCGCTTTCTTCGCCTGGTGCCGATCGATGGCAACCTGTCCCAGCCGCAAAGCTTGCCGCTCGACTGCTGGCGTGCAAAGGCAGGGCAGGAGGCGTCGCGCATGCTCTGCATCGAGCCGGGGGCACCCATCATCATCATTCGTCGGTTGTTGAAGTTCGGTGCCAAACCGACGGTCATCGACGAGATCTATCTGCCTGGCGATCTGTTCCAGGGTTTGAACCTGGAAGTCCTGCAGGACTGGAATGGTTCTCTCTACAGCCTTTTTGAAAGCCGGTTCGGCATGCGCATGATTCGCGCGCAGGAGCGCATCCGCGCCGTAGCGGCCGATCGTGCAGCCGCCGAAGCGCTGAAGGTGGCAGAGGGAACGCCACTGCTGTCGGTGGAGCGCGTCACCTATACCTACGGCGACAAACCCGTCGAATGGCGGCGCGGACTGTATTCGACCGCGGAACACTTTTACTTGAACGAACTCAATTGAATGCATCTGTCGGAGCGTTTGGCTGGTGTCAGGCTGATGTCAGGCGAGTGAGCATACACTTTCAGGGTTGTTGAGGTTTTGGGAGTCTGCGACGGATGTCCGTCGCGCATGTCGAGGGGAGTCTTCATGTCGGAAGTGACAATGCACAAGCAGAGGCCGAAGCACCTGGCCTTGAATCAGATCCGGCAGCCGCTGCCGGCTATCGTGTCGATCCTGCACCGGATCAGTGGGGCGGGGCTGTTCCTGCTGTTGCCGTTCCTGTTGTTCCTGCTCGACAGGAGTCTGGGTTCGGCGCAAACGTTCGAGACCTTCGCCGCCGTCGTCGGCCATCCACTGGTCAAGCTCCTGCTCATCGGGCTCCTATGGGCCTACATGCACCACTTCTGCGCCGGTATCCGCTTCCTGCTGCTTGACCTGCACGTTGCGGGCGACCTGCAGGCCGCGCGCAATTCGTCGCGCATCGTTCTGGTCGTGAGCATCGCGCTCACCGTGATCATCGGGGTGAAACTATGGTGAAACGTCAAGTCGTCGGCGCGCATTACGGTCTGAAGGACTGGATCGCCCAGCGTGCCACCGCCGTCTTCATGGCCTTATTCACGATCGTGTTCGCGGTCTGCGTGCTGACGCTGCCCGCATTTACCTACGAGACATGGTCGGGTCTGTTCAAGAGCGGTCTGTTCCGCTTCCTGAGTTTCCTGTTCTTCCTGTCGCTGTTCTATCACGCCTGGATCGGCATCCGCGACATCTGGATGGACTACGTCAAGCCTGACGGCCTGCGCCTTGCGCTGCATCTCGTCACCCTGTTCCTGCTCGTCGGCTACGCCGGCTGGGCTGCCCAGATTCTTTGGAGGCTGTAAGCGTGAACGTCGCGAAGCGTACCTTTGATGCGGTCATCGTCGGCGCCGGTGGTGCCGGCCTGCGTGCGGCCCTGCAACTCTCCGAAGCCGGCCTCAAGACCGCCGTGCTGACCAAGGTGTTCCCGACCCGCTCGCACACCGTCGCGGCGCAGGGTGGCGTCGCCGCCTCGCTCGGCAACTCGACCGAGGACAACTGGCACTGGCACATGTACGACACCGTCAAGGGGTCGGACTGGCTGGGCGATCAGGATGCGATCGAGTTCATGTGCAAGAAGGCGAACGAGGTCGTCATCGAACTCGAACACTACGGCATGCCGTTCGACCGTACCGACAACGGCAAGATCTACCAGCGTCCGTTCGGCGGCCACTCGATGAATTACGGTCAGGCACCGGTGATGCGGTCCTGTGCCGCGGCCGACCGGACCGGCCATGCCATGCTGCACGCGCTGTACCAGCGCAACGTGCGCGCCAACACCCAGTTCTTCGTCGAATGGATGGCGCTCGACCTGATCCGCAACGCCGATGGTGACGTGCTGGGCGTGACGGCGATGGAAATGGAAACGGGCGAAATCTCGATCTTCCACTCCAAGGCCACCATCTTCGCCACCGGCGGTGCCGGGCGCATCTACTACTCCTCGACCAATGCCTTCATCAACACCGGCGACGGCGTGGGCATGGCGGCGCGTGCCGGCATCCCGCTGGAGGACATGGAGTTCTGGCAGTTCCACCCGACCGGCGTGGCTGGCGCGGGCGTGCTGATCACCGAAGGCGTGCGCGGCGAAGGCGGCATCCTGCGCAACGCGTCGGGCGAGCGTTTCATGGAGCGCTACGCGCCCAACCTGAAGGACCTCGCCTCGCGTGACGTGGTGTCGCGTTCGATGGTCACCGAGATCAACGAAGGTCGTGGTTGCGGCCCCGACAAGGATCACGTGCTGCTCGACATCACGCACCTGTCGCCCGAGACCATCATGAAGCGGCTGCCTGGCATCCGCGAGATCGCGATCCAGTTCGCCGGCGTCGACCCGATCAAGGCGCCGATCCCGGTCGTGCCGACCTGCCATTACCAGATGGGCGGCATCCCGACCAACTACAAGGGCCAGGTCGTGGTGCCGAAGGACGGCAACCCGAACGCGCCGGTGCAAGGCTTCTACGCCGCCGGCGAATGTGCCTGTGCTTCGGTGCACGGTGCCAACCGCCTTGGCACCAATTCGCTGCTCGACCTGCTGGTGTTCGGCAAGTCGGCCGGTGAGACCGTCGTCGAGGATTTCAAGGCCGGCAACCTGAGTCTCAAGCCGCTGCCGGCAGATGCCGCTGACGCCTCGCTCGCCCGCATCGCGCGCCTCGATTCCCAGACCAGCGGCGAGAGCGTTTTCGATGTCGGTCTCGAGATGCGCCGCACGATGCAGAAGCATGCCGGCGTCTTCCGCTTCGACGCGCTGCTGCGTGAAGGCGTGACCAAGATGGCCGCAGTCGCCGAGCGCGCCAAGCACACCGAGATCAAGGACAAGTCCAAGGTCTGGAACGTCGCCCGCATGGAAGCGCTGGAGCTCGACAACCTCATCGAGGTGGCGCGCGCCACCATCGTGTCGGCCGAGGCCCGCAAGGAATCGCGTGGCGCCCACGTCCGTGACGACGCACCGGACACCGCCGAGAACCCGAACGGTCGCGACGACAAGAACTGGCTCAAGCACACGCTGTGGTATTCGGAAGGCAACCGCCTCGACTACAAGCCGGTGAACCTGAAGCCGCTGTCCGACGACGTCGAGCCGATCGCGCTCGCCAAGCGCACCTACTGAGCGCACGGGAGAATCACACATGACCAAGCGAACCGTTCAATTCAAGATCTACCGCTACGATCCGGACAAGGACGAAAAGCCGTACATGCAGGACATCTCGGTCGAGCTCGAGCCTTCCGACAAGAAGCTGCTCGACGCGCTCGTCCGCCTGCGCGCCAAGGACGATTCGATGTCCTTCCGTCGCTCGTGCCGCGAAGGCGTGTGCGGTTCCGACGCGATGAACATCAACGGCAAGAACGGCCTCGCCTGCCTGACCGACATCGACAGCCTGCAGCAGCCGGTCACGCTGCGGCCGCTGCCGGGGCTGCCGGTCATCCGCGACCTGATCGTGGACATGACGCAGTTCTTCAAGCAGTACCATTCGATCAAACCCTACCTGGTGAACAACGACCCGCCGCCGGAGCGCGAGCGCCTGCAGACGCCGGAGGAGCGCGAGGAGCTCAACGGTCTGTACGAGTGCATCCTGTGTGCATGCTGCTCGACGTCCTGCCCGTCGTTCTGGTGGAACCCGGACAAGTTCGTGGGCCCGGCCGGGCTGCTGGCGGCGTATCGCTTCCTTGCCGACACTCGCGACCAGGACACCAACGCACGCCTCGACAACCTCGAGGATCCGTACCGCCTGTTCCGCTGCCACTCCATCATGAACTGCGTCGACGTCTGTCCGAAGGGTCTGAACCCGACCCGCGCGATCGGCAAGATCAAGGACATGATGGTCCGTCGCGCGATCTGACGGAGGCGAAGCGACATGAGCATCAACCGGGGACGCGTGCGCTGGCAGTGTCGTCGGGCTCTGCTGGAGCTCGATCTGGTTTTCACGCGCTTCCTCGAGCAGCACTTCGATCGTCTGACCGACGATCAACTGGCGGATCTGGACGACCTGCTGCGCTGCGACGACTACGACATCTGGGCGATGGTCAATGGCAGCAAGGCATGCGAGGTGGACCGCTGGAAGGAGATGATCGGCCTGCTGAGTCAGCGCGCCCCGAGCGCCTGACAGGCTGGCCGGTCATGAAATGGGAGCAAGTCGCAAAAACTTCTAGATGAAGGGACGATCAATGAGCACTGAGCGCAAAGCAACCCTCACCATCGACGGGAACACTGTCGAATTCCCGGTCATGACCGGTACCCACGGCAACGACGTGATCGACATTCGTACCCTGGGCGCCAAGACGGGCCTGTTCACCTACGACTCCGGCTTCCTGTCGACCGCCAGTTGCAAGTCCACCATCACCTTCATCGATGGTGACAAGGGCGAGCTGCTGTATCGCGGCTATCCGATCGAACAGCTCGCCGAGCAGTGCAACTTCCTGGAAGTGGCCTACCTGCTCAAGAACGGCGAACTGCCGAACGCCGCGCAAAAGCTCGAATTCGAGAACACCATCAAGAACCATACGATGGTGCATGACCAGCTCACCCGCTTCTACAACGGCTTCCGTCGTGACGCGCATCCGATGGCGATCATGGTGGGCGTGGTCGGCGCGCTGTCGGCCTTCTACCACGATGCGATGGACTTCTCCGACCAGGCGCACCGCAACGTGTCGATCAACCGCCTGATCGCCAAGCTGCCGACCATCGTCGCCATGGCCTACAAGTACAACACCGGCCAGCCGTTCATGTACCCGCGCAACGACCTCGGCTACACGGCGAACTTCATGCACATGATGTTCGGCACGCCGTGCGAGAAGTACGAGCCCAACCCGGTACTGGTGCGCGCGCTCGACGTGATCTTCACGCTGCACGCCGACCACGAGCAGAACGCCTCCACCTCCACGGTGCGCCTGGCCGGTTCGTCGGGCGCCAACCCGTTCGCCTGCATCTCGGCCGGCATCGCCTGCCTGTGGGGCCCGGCGCACGGCGGCGCCAACGAGGCCTGCCTCAACATGCTGGAAGAGATCGGCGACGTGTCGCGCGTGGGCGAGTACATCAAGCGCGCCAAGGACAAGAACGACAGCTTCAAGCTGATGGGCTTCGGCCACCGCGTGTACAAGAACTTCGACCCGCGCGCCAGGCTGATGGGCAAGGTGTGCGCCGAAGTGCTGGGCGAGCTGGGCCTGGAGAACGACCGCCTGTTCAAGCTCGCCAAGGAGCTCGAACGCATCGCGCTGGAAGACGAATACTTCGTCGAGAAGAAGCTGTACCCGAACGTCGATTTCTACTCGGGCATCGTGCAGAAGGCGCTCGGCATCCCGACCTCGATGTTTACCTGCATCTTCGCGCTGGCGCGCACGGTGGGCTGGATCACCCAGTGGGAAGAGATGATCACCGACCCGGAATACAAGATCGGCCGTCCGCGCCAGCTCTACGTCGGCGCCGCGCGCCGCGACGTGCCGGCGATGGATCAACGTCCGTAAGCATCGATGGAGAGGGAAGGGAGGCTCCGTCGAAGCTAGCTGCAGCGGGATGGTCGCGCCTTTGCGGCCATCCCGTTTTTCCTTCGGGCATCCGGCCTTGCCGGTGCCGCCCCTCAGAACACCCCCAAGCGGGACAACAGAAGAATCAAAGGTGGCTTTCATCATGATGAAGCAACTCGAACAAACTTCGCATCTGTTCGGCTCGAACGCGCCGTTCATCGAAGAACTCTACGAGAACTACCTCGCCGATCCGGCGTCTGTCGCAGACGAGTGGCGCGACTACTTCGACAAGCTGCAGGCGCAAGCCGGCGCCGCGACGCGCGACGTCGCGCACGGCCCGGTCATCGCGGCCTTCGAGCAGATGGCCAAGCGCGGCCCGGTGCGCACCGTCGTCGCCGCCGGCGGCGAGGACAAGCGCCAGGTCTCGGTGCTGCAACTGATCAACGCGTATCGCTTCCTCGGCAACCGCTGGGCGAACCTCGACCCGCTCAAGCGTACGGAGCGCCCGCAGATCGTCGAGCTCGAACCCTCGTACTACGGCTTCACCGAGGCCGATCTGTCGCAAAGCTTCAACGTCGGTTCCTTCCATGGCTTCTCGACCGAGCACGCCAGCCTGCGCGAGATTCTCGAAGCCCTGCGCCAGACCTATTGCAGTTCGATCGGCGCCGAATACATGTACATGACCGACATCGGTCAAAAGCGCTGGATTCAGAGCCGGCTCGAGAGCGTGCGCGGCACGCCGAAATTCTCCGCGGAAATGAAGAAGCGCCTGCTCGAGCGCACCACCGCGGCCGAGACGCTGGAGCGTTACCTGCACACCCGTTATGTCGGCCAGAAGCGCTTCTCGCTCGAGGGTGGCGAATCGACCATCGTCGCGATGGACGAGCTGATCCGTGTCGCCGGCAGCCTGGGTGGCCAGGAAGTGGTGATCGGCATGGCGCACCGCGGCCGTCTGAACGTGCTGGTGAACACGCTCGGCAAGTCGCCGGCGATGCTGTTCTCGGAATTCGAAGGCAAGGCCGCGCTCGACCTCACGGCGGGCGACGTCAAGTACCACCTCGGTTTCTCGAGCGACGTCATGACTCCGGGCGGTCCGATGCACCTGACGCTGGCCTTCAACCCGTCGCACCTCGAGATCATCAACCCGGTGGTCGAGGGCTCGGTGTATGCGCGCCAGGTACGCCGCAAGGATAGCGACAAGAACCAGGTGATCCCGGTGCTGATCCACGGTGACGCCGCCGTGGCGGGCCAGGGCGTGAACCAGGAGATGCTGAACTTCTCGCAGACCCGCGGCTACGGCACGGGTGGCACGGTTCACATCGTGGTCAACAACCAGATCGGCTTCACCACGTCCGACCCGCGCGACTACCGCTCGTCGCTGTATTGCACCGACATCTTCAAGATGGTCGAGGCGCCGATCTTCCACGTCAATGGCGACGATCCGGAAGCGGTGGCCTTCGTCACCGCGCTGGCGGTGGAATTCCGCCAGCAGTTCAAGAAGGACGTGGTGATCGACATCGTCTGCTTCCGCAAGCTCGGCCACAACGAGCAGGACGAGCCGATGGTCACGCAGCCGCTGATGTATCGCAAGATCCAGCAGCATCCGGGTACCCGCAAGCTGTATGCCGACCGCCTGATCGCCGAAGGTACCTGCACCGCGGACGAGCCGGACACGATGATCGCGCAGTACCGCGAGCATCTGGACAAGGGCGAGCTGCTGTACAACCCGGTGCTGTCCGGTCACAACCGCCAGTTCTCGGTCGACTGGACGCCGTTCCTGAAGCAGCCATACACCGACGCGGCCGACACCTCCATCCCGGTGCAGGAGATCAAGCGCCTGGGCGAACGTCTGACTGCGGTGCCGGACAGCTTCACGCTGCATTCGCGCGTCAAGAAGATCATCGACGACCGTGCCGCCATGGCCCGCGGCGAGCTGCCGCTCGACTGGGGCATGGGCGAGAACCTCGCCTATGCCAGCCTGCTGGCGCAGGGTTTCGGCGTGCGTCTGTCGGGTGAGGACGTCGGTCGCGGCACCTTCTTCCACCGCCACGCGGTGTTGCACGACCAGAAGCGCGAGCGCTGGGATGAAGGCAGCTTCAAGCCGCTGGAGCACATCCAGGACGGCCAGGCCAACTTCCAGTGCTTCGACTCGGTGCTGTCAGAGGAGGCGGTGCTGGCCTTCGAGTATGGCTACTGCACGGCCGAACCGAACGAACTCGTGGTGTGGGAAGCGCAGTTCGGTGACTTCGCCAACGGCGCGCAGGTCGTCATCGACCAGTTCATCTGCTCGGGCGAAGCCAAGTGGGGTCGTCTCTCCGGCCTGGTGATGATGCTGCCGCACGGCTACGAGGGGCAGGGTCCGGAGCACTCCTCCGCCCGTCTCGAGCGCTACATGAACAACGCGGCGGAGAACAACTGGCAGATCTGCGTGCCGACCACGCCGGCGCAGATCTTCCACCTGCTGCGCCGCCAGATGCTGCGCAAGCTGCGCAAGCCGCTGATCATCATCACGCCGAAGTCGCTGCTGCGTCACAAGGAAGCGGTGTCGTCGATCGACGAACTGGCCAACGGCCACTTCCAGACCGTGATTCCGGAAGTCGAGAAGCTCGACGCGAAGAAGGTGAAGCGCGTCGTGCTGTGCCAGGGCAAGCTGTATTACGAGCTGCTTGCCTACCGTCGCGAGAACAACATCACCGACACCGCGCTGGTTCGACTCGAACAGTTGTATCCGTTCCCGGCCGAAGCGTTCGCCAAGGCCATCAACCAGTTCCCGAACGCCAAGGAAGTGGTGTGGTGCCAGGAAGAGCCGCGTAACCAGGGTGCGTGGTACTGGCTGGCTTCCCGTCAGCACCTCGTCAATGTGCTTGGCACCAAGCGCAAGCTGCTGCTCGTCAGCCGTCCGGCTGCCGCCTCGCCCGCGGTGGGCTACTACGCCAAGCACAACCAGCAACAGAAGGCGCTCATCGAGAATGCCTTCGGTCCCATCCAGGACACTACGCCGCAGTCCCCCAACGTATAACGAAGCTAATCGGGAGAGAGTTCCATGCTGATCGAAGTCAAAGTTCCGCAGTTGTCCGAATCCGTGTCCGAGGCCACGCTGGTGTCCTGGCACAAGAAGGAAGGCGATGCCGTCTCGCGCGATGAAAACCTGATCGACATCGAGACCGACAAGGTCGTGCTCGAGACGCCGGCGCCCGCCGATGGCGTGCTGGTCAAGATCATCAAGGGCAACGGTGGCACCGTCACGTCGGGCGAGCTGATCGCGCAGATCGACACCGAAGCCAAGGCCGCGGCCGGTGCCGCAGCGCCTGCGGCCGCACCGGCGCCGGCCGCGGCGCCCGCGGCCTCGGCTGCTGCTGCTGGCGCCGCCAGCCCGGCTGCGCGCAAGATCCTGGAGGAGAAGGGTATCGCCGCGGGCGATGTCGCCGGTAGCGGTCGTGGCGGTCGAGTGACCAAGGAGGACGCGGTTGCCGCCCAGGCGCCGCGTGGCGCCGCAGCCGCTCCCGCAGCCACCTCCGTGACGCTGGCCGGCGAGCGTCCGGAGGAGCGTGTGCCGATGACGCGCCTGCGTGCCCGCATCGCCGAGCGCCTGATCCAGTCGAAGAACGAAAACGCCATCCTGACCACGTTCAACGAAGTGAACATGGCTCCGGTGATGGCGCTGCGCAAGCAGTACGGCGACAAGTTCGAGAAGGCGCACGGCGTGCGCCTGGGCTTCATGGGCTTCTTCGTCAAGGCCGCCGTGGCCGCCCTGAAGAAGTTCCCGATCCTGAACGCCTCGGTCGACGGCAATGACATCGTCTATCACGGCTATATCGACATCGGCATCGCGGTCGGTTCGCCGCGCGGCCTGGTCGTGCCCATCCTGCGCAACGCCGAATCGATGTCGATCGCCGACATCGAGAAGAAGATCGCCGAATTCGGCGAGAAGGCCAAGAGCGGCAAGCTGACGATGGAAGAGCTGTCGGGCGGCACCTTCTCCATCTCCAACGGTGGCGTGTTCGGCTCGATGCTGTCGACCCCGATCATCAACCCGCCGCAGTCGGCCATCCTCGGCATCCATGCCACCAAGGACCGTCCGGTGGTCGAGAACGGCCAGATCGTGATCCGGCCGATCAACTACCTGGCCATGTCCTACGACCACCGCATCATCGACGGTCGCGAGGCGGTGCTCGGCCTGGTGACGATGAAGGAAGCGCTGGAAGATCCGGCCCGCCTGATCCTCGACGTCTAACACGACTCAGCCGGGGCGCACCCCTTCGGAAAGCTGTGCTTTCCGCTGCGGGTGTGCCCCGCTTTTCCAGAGAGGGAGAGCTCAATGTCTCAGCAATTCGACGTCCTCGTCATCGGCGGCGGCCCCGGTGGCTACGTCGCTGCCATCCGCGCGGCGCAACTCGGCTTCAAGACCGCCTGCTGTGAATCCAACCCCTATGCCGACCCGAAGGGCGAGCCCCGCCTCGGCGGCACCTGCCTCAACGTGGGCTGCATTCCGTCCAAGGCGCTGCTGCACACCTCGCACCTGTTCGAGGAGGCGGGCCACGCCTTCGAGGGGCAGGGCATCACCGTCGGCACGCCGAAGATCGACGTGGCCAAGATGATCGCGCGCAAGGCGGGCATCGTCGACCAGCTCACCGGCGGCATCAAGGGGCTGTTCAAGAAGAACAAGGTCACGCTGCTGAAGGGGCACGGCGCCTTCGTCGGCCAGGTGGCCGAGGGCTGGCAGGTCAAGGTCGGTGAAGAGGTCGTGACCGCGAAGCAGGTCATCGTCGCCACCGGTTCGTCGGCGCGCCACTTGCCGGGCATCCCGGTCGATAACAAGATCGTCTGCGACAACGTCGGCGCGCTCGATCTCGACGCGGTGCCGAAGAAGCTGGCGGTGATCGGCGCCGGTGTGATCGGGCTGGAGATGGGGTCGGTCTGGCGCCGTCTCGGTGCCGAGGTCACCGTGCTGGAAGCCCTGCCCGACTTCCTGGGTGCGGCCGACCAGGACGTCGCTAAGGAAGCGCTGAAGGTGTTCACGAAGCAGGGCCTGAAGATCAACCTCGGCGTCACCATCGGTGAGGTCAAGGTGGGCAAGAAGGGCGTCACCCTCGCCTACAAGGACAAGGAAGGAGCCGACCAGAAGCTCGAGGCCGATCGCCTGATCGTGTCGGTGGGCCGTGTGCCGAACACCGAGGGTCTGAACGCCGAAGCCGTCGGCCTCAAGATCACCGAGCGCGGCATGATCGAGGTCGATGGCCACTGCCGCACCAACCTGCCCGGCGTATGGGCGGTGGGCGACGTGGTGCGCGGCCCGATGCTGGCGCACAAGGCGATGGAAGAAGCGGTGATGGTCGCCGAGCTGATGGCGGGCCAGGCCGGCCATTGCAACTTCGACACCGTGCCCTGGGTCATTTACACCAGCCCCGAGATCGCCTGGGTCGGCAAGACGGAACAGCAGCTCAAGGCCGAGGGCGTCGCCTACAAGGTCGGCAAGATCCCCTTCCTCGCCAACGGCCGCGCGCTCGGCATGGGCGACCCGACCGGCTTCGTCAAGATGCTGGCCTGCGCCAACACCGACCGCATCCTGGGCGTGCACATCATCGGCGCCAATGCGTCGGAGCTGATCTCCGAAGCGGTGGTGGCGATGGAGTTCGCCGGCTGCAGCGAGGATCTGGCGCGCATCTGCCACGCGCACCCGACTCTGTCCGAGGTCGTGCACGAAGCCGCACTGGCCTGCGACAAGCGACCGCTGCACTTCTGAGCTGAAGTATCCTCACAGGGGTGAGTGGTGCGGGGGCTTTCCTCGCTGCTCGCCCCTTTTCCGTCAACCGGTCACTCTTCGTCACGATGCCCCATCGCATCCTCAAGGTCGCCCAGAACGGCATGCTCGACGCCTACGAGGCACAGCTCAAGGCGCGCGGCTACAAGTCGGACCCCGCGCAGCGGGCCGCGGCGCAGCGCCTGCAGAAGCTGTATACCGAGCTGATCGCCTTCAAGGCGGCGCGCAGCAGTGCGCTGCGCAAGCTCTTCTCCCGTCCGTCCATGCCGCGCAGCGTGTATTTCTGGGGCGGTGTCGGGCGCGGCAAGAGCTTTCTGATGGACTGCTTCTTCGATTCGGTGCCCTACAAGCGCAAGCGCCGCACCCACTTCCACGCTTTCATGCAGGAAGTGCAGAACGATCTGAAGAACCACAACAACGAGCCCGATCCGCTGCAGAAGGTGGCCGACCGCATCGCGCGCCAGACGCGGCTGCTGTGTTTCGACGAGTTCCACGTGTCCGACATCGCCGACGCGATGATCCTCGGCCGGCTGCTCGATGCGCTGTTCGCGCGCGGCGTGATCTTCGTGATGACTTCCAACTACCCGCCGGACGGGCTATACCCGAACGGGCTGATGCGCATCAATTTCCTGCCGACCATCGACATGATCAAGCGCCGCTTCGATGTCGTCGAGGTGGATCACGGCACCGACTATCGATTGCGGCAACTCGAGAAGATCGAGATCTATCTGGTGCCTGCCGACGAGGCGGCCGTGCGCAAGATGCACGACGACTTCCGCCGCCTCGCCGGGGGCGACGGCGAGGGCGGCAGCATCGAGATCTTCGAGCGCCATCTGCCGGTCGTGCGGCGCGCACCCGGCGTGATCTGGTTCGACTTCGCCACGCTGTGCGGCGGTCCGCGCTCGCAGAACGACTACCTCGAAATCGCGCGCGAGCACCACAGCGTGCTGCTGTCGAATGTGCCGAAAATGCTGGTCGGCAATGCCGCCGAGGCGCGCCGTTTCACCTGGCTGATCGACGTGCTGTACGACCATCGCGTCAAGCTCGTCATGAGCGCGGCGGTCGAGGCGCACGAGCTGTACGTCGAAGGCCAGAACGCACACGAATTCGTGCGCACGGTGAGCCGTCTGATCGAGATGCGTTCGCGCGACTATCTCGCCGAGGCGCACCGCGTCGACTGAGGCGACTCACGGCAGGTCGAACGCGACCACCGCGACGCCGGCTTCACCGCGCCTCAGCAGGGCGCGCAGCCGGAAGATGGAAACGCCGTGCTCGACCACCGCGTCGGCGATGAAGTGGTCGCTGGACGTCGCGACGAAGCGCGGATCGGGCAGATCGACGCCGTCCGGCAGCCGATCCGCGAGTGCAGACAGGCCGTCGGCGGGTCGCGCCTTCAGGGCGTCGGCCACGGCGGCGGCCTGCGTGGACGACAGGCCGGGCAGAGCGGCGCGCAGCGTCTGCGCTGGCGCGGTGTTGAGGTTGATGCGGGCGATGAACGGTGCCGGCCCATTCGATGCGGCGCGGCGCACGGGGCTGCCGCCCGGCCCTGCCGGCATGGCGCCGTGCAGTTCCGCGATCAGGCCGTTGAGGTCGGGGTCACCGGACGCGTCGGCGATCGTCAGGCGGATCCGTGCCGCAGGGTGCAGGGCCGGTTCATGCACGTCGGCCCAGGCCTCGCCCAGCCAGTCGATGCGTGTCGCCGCGCCATCGGCGGCGAGCAGCAGGCGGGCATGGTCGATCGCGCTCAGGGCGAGCTGCCGCGCCTGGGCGTGATCGCGCCGTCCGCTGCTGCGCTCGATGCCGGCTTCGAGCCGCAGCAGGATGGCGCTGGCGATTCCCGCCACGAGCGCGACCGCGAGCAGCGCGACGATGATCGCCGCACCCCGCGGTTGCGACAGGCGCCACCCCGGGCGGGGTGGCCGCATGCGGCGGGGCATCAGGTACCGATGACGCCGCCGTCGCGCTTGGTGAT
>SHNC01000052.1 GCA_004295105.1 Betaproteobacteria bacterium
TCGCGACACCGATGAAGATTGTGCCCAGCACGAGGAAGATCAGACCGAGCGGCGGAATCAGCACGAAGGTGACGCGTTCCGCCATCTTCGACAGCAGCCCCATGCCGGTCACGCGGTTGATGATCGCGGCCACGAAGGCGACGCCGATCGCCACCAGCGCCCCGATGACGATGACTTCGTCCTTGGCCTTGCCGGCGCCGTACCATTGTCCGAACAGCCAGGCAGCACCCACCGACAGCACGAACAGGACGCCGAGCGAACGCAGGCCGCTCGAGCCGTCGGCCTCGCGGATCGTGCGCGCCTCGAGCGGCATGGCGGGCGCGGCGGCGGGCCGGACGATGGTGACCAGCAGCACATAGCCGACATAGAGGCCCGTCAACACGAGACCAGGCAGCAGCGCGCCCTGATACATGTCGCCCACCGAGCGGCCAAGCTGGTCCGCCAGCACGATCAGCACCAGCGACGGCGGGATGATCTGCGCCAGCGTGCCCGATGCGGCGATCACGCCGGAGGCCAGGCGGTGGTCGTAACCGTAGCGCATCATGATCGGCAACGAGATGAGGCCCATCGAGATCACCGACGCCGCCACCACGCCGGTGGTAGCGGCCAGCAATGCGCCGACGAAGATCACCGCGTAGGCCAGACCACCACGGATCGGGCCGAAGAGCTGGCCGATGGTGTCGAGCAGATCCTCGGCCATGCCACTGCGCTCGAGGATCAGGCCCATGAAGGTGAAGAACGGGATGGCCAGCAATGTGTCGTTGGCCATGATGCCGAAGATGCGCTCGGGCAGCGCCTGGAACAGCGCCGGGCTCAGCAGGCCGAGTTCGATGCCGACGAGGCCGAACAGGATGCCGTTGGCTGCCAGCGCGAAGGCGACCGGGAACCCGAACAGCAGGAAGAACACCAGCGCCGCGAACATCACCGGCGCCATGTTGGCGATCAGGAACTGCGTCATTTGGTGCCTCCCTGCGCCTGGGCCTTGATGGCGGCGGCAAGTTCCTCTTCAGCCGAGGGGCCCTTGTGCTTCTCGAGGGGATTGGGGATTCGCCCCATAAGGAACGCGATGCGCTTGATCAACTCGGAGATCGCCTGCAGGAACAGCAGTGCCATGCCCACCGGCAGCAGCAGCTTGACCGGCCAGCGGATCAGGCCGCCGGCGTTGGCCGACATTTCGCCGGAATGAAATGACAGCATGAACGGCGCCCACGACAACCACAGCACCAGACCCACCATCGGCATCAGGAAGACGAGGATGCCGATGATGTCGACGATGTTCTGCCCCCTGGGCGACAGGTGGCTGGTGACGACGTCGATGCGCACGTGCTCGTTGCGCAGGAAGGTATAGCCGGCAGCGAGCATGAAGATCGCCGCGAACAGATACCACTGGATCTCGAGCAGGGCGTTCGAACTTGTGTTAAACAGCTTGCGGACGAGCGCGTTGCCGGCACTGATCACCACCGCGATCAGCACGAGCCACAGCACGCTTCGGCCGACCCGTTCGTTGATCCAGTCGATCAACCGGGAGAGGCTCAACAGGAAGGACACGGAAAACTCCTCGGAAGAAATTTCTGCACGGGGCGCGCCGGACGACTGCCCGCACACGCCGGAACATTCACTGCTTGGGCCAGACGAAGCCAAAAGGCGCGAAGATTATTGCATGGAGCGGGTTTGCGCCAACCTAGGGTGATTACGTATCGATGAGCATGACCATTCATTCCTCTACCCAGTCGAGTTGCATGATCTGCCTCGTCCGCCATGGCGAGACGAGCTGGAACGCCGAGAGGCGTCTGCAGGGCCATATCGACATTCCGCTCAATCACCGGGGAGTCGCGCAGGCCGAGAGCACGGCGCGCAGCATGGCCGATGTTCATTTCGCCGCCATGTACAGCAGCGACCTGCAGCGTGCGCACGACACCGCGCGCGCGATCGCGAACCGGCGGGCGCAGCAGCCGCGGACCGATCCACGCCTGCGCGAGCGGCACTACGGCGTGTTTCAGGGCCTCACCTACGACGAGGCGTCGGCACGCTTTCCCGAGGCCTATGCACGCTTCAAGGCACGCGACATCGTGCAGCCGATCCCCGGCGACGGTGAGAGCCTCGCCACCTTCGCCACACGGGTGACCGAGGCCCTGGCCGAAATCGCGCAGCGTCATGCCGGCGCACGGGTGCTCGTGGTCACGCACGGCGGCGTGCTGGACATCGCGCACCGCCTGGCGGCCGGCAAGCCGCTGCACACGGCGCGCGATTTCACTATTCCGAATGCGGCGCTGAACTGGATCGAGCATGAAGCCGGCCAGTGGCGTCTGCTCGACTGGGGCGACGAACGCCACCTCGCCGACGCGCTCGACGAGTTGCCCACCACCTGAAGGTCCGCCACGGCCGGCCCCTCGGCGGGGCCCGCAATGCGCGCTCGTGTTAGAATTTCGCTCCGAAATCAATCCTTTCAGAGTTTCTTCCATGTTCCACTCGCAAGACACCCTCGCCAAGGTCGATCCGGAGCTGTGGACCGCCATCCAGGCGGAAAACCGCCGCCAGGAAGATCACATCGAACTGATCGCTTCGGAGAACTACGTTTCGCACGCCGTGATGGAAGCCCAGGGCTCCCAGCTCACGAACAAATATGCGGAGGGCTATCCGGGCAAGCGGTACTACGGGGGCTGCGAGCACGTCGATGTCGCCGAACAACTGGCGATCGACCGCCTGAAGAAGCTCTTCGGTGCCGAGGCGGCCAACGTGCAGCCGAATTCGGGCTCGCAGGCCAACCAGGCGGTACTGATGGCCTTCGCCAAGCCGGGCGACACCATCATGGGCATGAGCCTTGCCGAGGGCGGCCACCTGACGCACGGCATGCCGCTGAACATGTCGGGCAAGTGGTTCAACGTCGTCGCTTACGGCCTGAACGAGAAGGAAGAGATCGACTACGCCAGGATGGAAGCGCTGGCACGGGAGCACAAACCGCGCATCATCATCGCCGGCGCCTCGGCCTATGCCCTGCGCATCGACTTCGAGCGCTTCGCGAAGATTGCCAGGGAAGTTGGCGCGGTCTTCTGGGTCGACATGGCGCACTACGCCGGCCTCATCGCGGCCGGCTTCTATCCCAACCCGGTGCCGCACGCCGACGTCGTCACCTCCACCACCCACAAGACCCTGCGCGGCCCGCGCGGCGGCGTCATCCTGATGAAGGCCGAGCACGAGAAGGCGATCAACTCCGCCATCTTTCCGGGCGTGCAGGGGGGGCCGCTGATGCACGTGATCGCGGCCAAGGCGGTCGCCTTCAAGGAGGCGGCCTCTCCGGCGTTCCGCAACTACCAGGAACAGGTGATCGCCAACGCCCGCGTGATGGCACGCGTGCTGTCCGAAGAGCGCGGCCTGCGCATCGTGTCCGGCCGTACCGAGAGCCATGTGTTCCTGGTCGACCTGCGTTCGAAGAAGATCACCGGCAAGGCCGCCGAGGCGGTGCTGGGCAGCGCCCACATCACGGTGAACAAGAACGCCATTCCGCACGATCCCGAGAAGCCCTTCGTCACCTCCGGCATCCGCATCGGCTCGCCGGCGATGACGACCCGCGGCTTCACCGAGATCGAGGCAGAGAAGATCGCCCACCTGATCGCCGACGTGCTGGACGCGCCGGACGACCAGGCGGTGATCACGCGCGTGCGCGGCCAGGTGGCCGATCTGTGCGCCAAGTTCCCGGTCTACGGCAAGTAAGCCTGCGGGGCGGGGTGGGGTCGCCGTGAACAGCACCCTGCCTTCCCGCGCCTGTCGGATATGAAATGCCCCTTCTGCGGTGACCCGAACACCCAGGTCACCGACACGCGCGAAAACGAGGACGGCGACGTCGTCAGGCGCCGCCGCAGGTGCGCGAAGTGCGACAAGCGCTTCACCACCTACGAGCGCATCGACCTCAAGATGCCGCACATCGTGAAGCGCAACGGCAATCGCACCGAGTTCGACCACCGCAAGCTCGCGGGGAGCATGACGCTGGCGCTGCGCAAGCGCCCGGTGACGATGGAGGCGATCGAGGCCGCCGTGGACCGCATCGAGGCCCGGCTGCTGTCGATGGGCGAGCACGAGGTGCCGAGCGAAAAGGTCGGCGAGCTGGTGATGAAGGAGCTCAAGAATCTCGACAAGGTCGCCTACATTCGCTTCGCCTCCGTCTATCGTAACTTCGCCGACGTGGACGAGTTCTCCGAAGTGATCCGCGAGCTCCAGGCACGACCCAAGCGCGGGCGGCCGCCTGCGCGGCCGGCTGCCGATTCCGAGAATGACCTTTTCGGCAATTGACCACGCCGCGATGGCGCGGGCGCTCGCGCTCGCGGCGCGCGGACTGGAAACCACCTCTCCCAACCCGCATGTCGGCTGCGTCCTGGTGAAGGACGGGCAGATCGTGGGCGAAGGCTGGCATCGACGCGCGGGCGAACCGCATGCCGAAGTGCACGCACTGTCCATGGCCGGCAGCGCGGCGCGCGGCGCCACCGCCTACGTGACGCTGGAGCCGTGCTCTCACTTCGGCCGCACCCCACCGTGCGCCGATGCCTTGATCGACGCGGGAATCGACCGTGTCGTAGCGGCGATGGAAGATCCGAATCCGCTCGTCGCCGGCCGCGGACTCGCGCGCCTTCGCGCCGCCGGCATCGCCACCGATCATGGACTGTTGCGACAGGAAGCCGTGGAACTGAACATCGGCTTCGTGTCACGCATGACGCGCGGCCGACCCTGGCTACGGCTGAAGGCGGCGAGCACGCTGGACGGCAAGACGGCGCTCAACAACGGCGTCAGCCAATGGATCACCGGCGATGCGGCCCGCCGCGACGGCCATCGCTGGCGTGCACGCGCGTGCGCCATCCTGACGGGCATCGGCACGGTGCGCGAGGACGATCCGCAGCTCACCGTGCGCGCGGTGCCCTGCGAACGCCAGCCGCTGCGCATCGTCGTCGATTCAAAGCTCGACATCTCGCCGCAGGCACGCATCCTTCAGGGCGATCCGATCCTGATTGCCACGGCGAGCGAGGACGGGCCCCGCATTCGCGCACTGGAAGCCGACGGACACCAGGTCCTGGTGCTCCCCGGCGCGTCTGGCAAGGTCGATCTGCCGCAACTGATGCGCCTGCTCGCCGAGCGCGGGTTGAACGAGATCCACGCCGAGGCCGGACTCAAATTGAACGGCTCGCTGTTGCGCGAGGCCTGTGCCGACGAACTGCTGCTGTACGTCGCGCCGATGCTTGTCGGTGATGCCGCGCAAGGTCTGTTCCGGCTGCCCGAGCTTGCCGACCTCGAGCACGCCATGCGCCTGCGCATTCACGACCTGCGCAGCATCGGCGAGGACTTTCGCCTCATCGCGCGCACCATCCCGGTCACGGCACCGCCTTGAGATCCCATCGGGCTTGACGTTGCGGCCGAGGCCGACTGGCGGCCGACCGTCGACACTGGCGACGAGTTGGAACGAGCTCCTTCACGCAGCGGACGACCGTGCAGCACTGCCGCACACCGCACAACCCGGATCCCTGCCGAAAGCGACGCTACGCCAGGTCATCGACAAGCCCTCGAGCAGCAGCAGTCGCCCGACCAGCGGCTCGCCGCAGCCCACGATCAGCTTCAGCGCCTCGGCCGCCTGGGTCGCGCCGATGATGCCGACCAGCGGCGCGAACACCCCCATCACCGCACAGCGCACCTCTTCGATGTCCTCGCCTTCAGGGAACAGGCAGTGATAGCAGGCCGCCTGCGGCTGGCGCAGGTCGAACACCGACACCTGCCCGTCGAAGCGGATCGCCGCGCCGGACACCAGCGGCTTGCGGTGGCGCACGCAGGCGCGATTGACCGCATGGCGGGTGGCGAAATTGTCCGAACAGTCGAGCACCACGTCCGCCGCCGCCACCTGTTCCGTCAATCGCTCACCCTCGAGCCGTTGCGCGAGCGGTTCGACCCGGCACTGCGGGTTGAGGCGATGCAGCGTGTCGCGCCCCGAGTCGACCTTCGGTCGGCCGACAGCCTCCGCGGAGTGCAGGATCTGACGCTGCAGGTTGGTGAGATCGACGCTGTCGTGGTCTGCCAGCACCAGTGTGCCGACACCGGCCGCGGCCAGGTACATGGCAGCCGGCGATCCGAGCCCCCCCGCGCCGATGACGAGCACGCGCGCGGCGAGGATGGCCTCCTGCCCGGCGACGTCGATCTCGGGCAGCAGGATGTGGCGGCTGTAGCGCAGCAGTTGATCGTCGTTCATGAGCGATGGGCGCTTTCCGGGCGCAGCAGGGGCTCGCGGCGGAAGCGTCCGAACCACGTCATGCGCGGCGCGGCAGCAGAGCCGGCCAGCCGGGGTTACTTGTATTCGCGAAGTTCCGGCGGCGTATCGTCGTGATCGCCGTGCGCGTGGTGATCCCACGCCTGGATGTAGACCTCGTTCGACTGCTTGATCAGCCGTTCGGGAGAAACCAGGTTGTGGCGCTGGGTTTCCTCGGTGAAATACACCAGCGCCCGCACCAGCTTCATGTACAGGGAGTTGTCGAGGGCGAATCCGGCGTCCCGCAGCGCATCCTCCAGCACTTCGAGCGAGTAGTCGAGAACCGAATAGCGCACGATCAGCGCGAGTTCGTGATCAGTGCGCTCCACATGCAGCCCCTTGAGCATGCGCAACGCCTGCCACGCCCGCTCGCGCTGCCCTGGGGGCATGGCCTTGAAGCGCAGCTCGCGCTGCTTGATGAGGCCCGTGCCGCGTGCCCGCTGCTCATGATGCCTGCCGGCCAGCTTGTAGGCGGTTTCCCGACGCATCATGAGCCTCCCTGACCCTATTTGTTTTTATTCTGGACGATCTGCAATCCCTTGAGAAGGTTGATCGCCTGGTCGAGCTGACGGTCGTCCTTGCCGGCAAGTTCGAAGCGTGGGGTCTCTGCCGCCTCGTCTTCGCCCGGCGTCGCGGCCTTGTCCTTTGGCTCGGTCTTGCGCTCGGCATTCGGGTCCTTGTCGTTGCCGAGGTGGCGCTGCAGGTCGGCCTCGCGTACCCGCTTGCTCGAGCCGTTGGCGGTGTCCTCGACGACGATGTCGGGTTCGATCCCCTTGGCCTGGATGGAGCGTCCGCTCGGCGTGTAATAACGGGCCGTCGTGAGCTTGATCGCCGTGTTGTTGTTCAGCGGCAGGATCGTCTGCACCGATCCCTTGCCGAAAGTCTGCGTGCCCATGACCACCGCGCGCTTGTGATCCTGCAGGGCGCCCGCGACGATCTCGGAGGCCGAGGCCGAGCCGCCATTGACCAGCACGACCATCGGCAGATCGCGCGCCGCCGGCGGAAGGCTGCGCAGGAAATCGTCGCGCGTGCCGCGCAGGTAATCCTCCGGCGCAGCACGATACTCGCGCTTGGCATCTTCGGTGCGGCCGTCGGTCGACACCACCAGCGTATGCGCCGGCAGGAAGGCCGCCGCCACGCCGACCGCACCATGCAGCAGGCCGCCCGGGTCATTGCGCAGATCCAGCACCATTCCCTTCAGATCGTTGCCCTTGGCGAGCTTGTCCAGATGCTGCACCAGCGAGGCCGCGGTGTTTTCCTGGAACTGCGCGATGCGCACGTAACCATAGCCGGGCTCGACCAGCTTCGACTTCACGCTCTGCACCTTGATGACCTCGCGCGTCAGCGTGATCACGATGGGGCGATTCTCCCCCTTGCGCATGATGGTCAGGGTGATGTCGGTCTTGGGCTTGCCGCGCATGCGCTTGACCGCATCGTTCAGGCTCATGCCCTTCACCGGCGTGTCGTCGAGCTTGACGATCAGGTCGCCGGTCTTGACGCCGGCACGATAGGCTGGGGTGTCCTCGATCGGCGAGACCACCTTGACGAAACCATCCTCCATGCCGACCTCGATGCCCAGCCCGCCGAATTCGCCCTGCGTGCCGACCTGAAGATCCTTGAAGGCCTCGGCGTCGAGGTAGGCCGAATGGGGGTCGAGGCCGGACAGCATGCCGCTGATCGCATCGGTGATGAGCTTCTTGTCCTCGACGGGTTCGACGTAGCCCTGCTTGATTGCGTTGAACACGTCGGCAAACGCTCGCAGTTCCTCCACCGGCAACGGCGCCAGTGCGACCTTGTCGGCGTTGGCAGAGAAATTGAGGCTGATCATCACGCCGGCAAACACGCCGGTCATGACCAGTCCGAACTGCTTCAGCTTGCTGCGCATGAGAACTCCATCGGAGAAGATGCCTGTGCGACGCCCGGCGCCGCCTTTTCTATCTGAGTCTGACCCATTGCATGGGATCGAGCGGACGCCCCTGGTGACGGATCTCGAAGTATAAACCCGAATCCGCAACGCCTCCGCCGGCCCCTACGCTGGCGACGACGTCCCCACCCTTCACCGCGGCGCCCACCTCTTTGAGCAACGCATCGTTGTTGCCATAGACCGACAGGTAGTCGCTGCCGTGGTCGATGATGAGCAGGTTGCCGTACCCCCGCAGCCAGTCGGAAAAGACCACCTCGCCCGCGGCGACCGCCCGCACGTCGCTGCCGTTGGCGGCGCGGATGAACACCCCCTTCCAGGTCGTTCCACCTTCCGCCCTTTGAGCGCCGAAGCGGCCGATGAGTTCGCCGCGCACCGGGAAATGGAGCTGGCCACGCAACTGGCCGAAATTGACACCGGTCGGCGTCGGGCCGGCACTGCGCGCCACCTCCGCGACCACCGGCTCGGGTCGCCGTGGCGGCGGCGCAGCTTCGACCGCCGGCTCGGCCGCAGACCTGGCGGGAGCCGACGAAATCTCGCCCGCGCGCGCCTGGGCCGCGCGCCTTTCCTCTGCGCGCTGTTCGGCGGCGCGTTGTGCCGCCGCACGCTGCTCGGCCGCCCGCATTTCCGCGGCGCGCTTCTCCGCTGCACGCTGCTCGGCGGCGCGTCTGGCCGCCTCGCGCGCGGCCTGCTCGCGGGCGCGCCTGACCAGCGTATCGATGAGTCGTGCCAGACGCTGCTCGTCCTGCTGCAACTCGGTCACTTCCTTGCGCTGCGTCTGCAACTGCGCCGACAGCGCGGCCAGCGCCTGGCGACGCTGGGCATGGACGGACTCGAGTTCGCTGCGCTGGCGGCGCTGTTCCGATTCCAGCGCCACCAGGCGATCACGCCGCGCCGCAATTTCCTCGGCTCGCGCCCGTGTGTCACGCAGGTCGGCGCGCAGTCCGTCTATCAGTTCCAGCCGCGCACGGCCGAGATGCTCCAGGTAATGTGCATCGCGCGCGATCTGGTTCGGATCGCGCTCGGCCAGCAGCGGCGCCACGCCATCGGCGGGGCCATGCATGTAGTGCCTGCGCAACCAGTCGCCCAGTTCGCCCTGTCGCGCCGCGATGCGCGACAACACCAGCCGCTGCTGATCCTCCAAGGCCGAAACCTGCTTCTCGGCCTGTGCCCGCTCGCCTTCTATGTCGCGCAGTCGGCGCTCCACGCGTGACACCGAGCGTTCGGCCTCGACCACCGCCTCGGCCGCGCCCGAGCGCGACACCTCGGTCTCGGCCATGTCCTTCTGCAGGTCGCGGATGCGGCGCTTGAGGTCGTCCAGGTCGGAACGCTTGTCCGTCAGATCGCCGCCCGTCTGCGCCGCCGCGCGGCCAGGTGTGCACGCCGCAGCAAGCATCACGACGACGAACGGCAACGCGGCACGCGCCAGCCCGCGCCTGCGCATCAGTTCTCTCACCGCGAGCCTCAGACCTTGCCCTCACCCGCGATGTCGCTCGCGACTCCGGAACGGCGATCGCTGATCCACGTGATTTCGCCGTGGTTGGGCAGAACGGTGTTGTACATGTTGCAGGAGCTTCCGATTGCGATTCAGGGGCAGGCGCAGATCGCTGACCGCTATCCGACCAAGAGCAGAATGCGATATTTTATACTATTGATTTTGCCGATCCTGAACCGGTTGTGAATAAAGACGACATCCTCGCGCTCATCGAGAAAGACGAGCACATCGAGACCGCGGCGCGAGCGCTCAAGGCGATCGCCCATCCACTGCGCCTGAAGATCCTGTGCGTGCTCGGTGACAGCGAGGTCTGCGTGCAGGACATCGTCGAAGCGGTCGGCACCTCACAGAGCAACATCTCGCAACATCTCGCGATCCTGCGCGACAAGGGTGTCCTGCAGACGCGCAAGGATGCCAATCGCGTGTATTACCGGGTGGGGGACCAGCGTACGCTGCAACTCATCGGCTTGATGCGCGAGGTATTCTGCGGCACCCCGAACGAGAATTGATCCCCTACCCAACGGAGCATGCATTTCGTGGAATTCCTGCAACAGAACTGGTACTGGGCTGCGCTCGCCGCGGCAAGCGGAAGCTGGCTGCTGTTCGACCTGCTGCGCAGCCAGGGCGACAAGAGTCTGTTGTCGCCGGTCGAGGCGACCCTGCTGATCAACCGCGAGGACGCCATCGTCGTCGATGTGCGCGACCAGGGGGAGTATGCCCAGGGCCATATCCCCAACGCCCGCCACGTCCCGCTCGCCGAATTGGCGCGCCGCACCGGCGAGCTCGAAAAGTTCAAGGAGCGCCCGCTGATCCTGTGTTGTGCGAGCGGCAACCGATCGGGCTCCGCCATGGCGCAATTGAAGAAGGCGGGGTTCGAAAAGCTCTACAACCTGCGCGGCGGCCTGATCGAATGGGAAAAGGCCGGCCAGCCGATCAGCCGAAAAAGGAAATGACCATGCAGCCCGCCATCCGCATGTACTCGACCGCTGTGTGTCCCTACTGCGTGCGCGCCGAACAACTGTTGCAGCGCAAGGGCGTGGTCACGCTCGAGAAGATCCGCATCGACCTCGACCCGGCCCGTCGCGACGAGATGATGACGCTCACCGGACGCCGCACGGTTCCACAGATCTTCATCGGCGACTACCATGTCGGCGGCTGCGACGACCTCTACGCCCTCGACCGCGAAGGCCGGCTCGACCCGCTGCTGCGCGGCGAACCGACCTGAGCCCCCCGCACCGGCCAGGCATTACCACGGCCTGGTCGGCAACCCGAATTCTTCCCTGCTTCCCCCACTTTCCCGGAATTCAGAAATGACCGAAAACGCGCAACCCGTCTTCTCCATCGAAAAGATCTACGTGAAGGATCTGTCGCTCGAAGTCCCCGGCGCCCCGCAGATCTATCTCGAGCGGGAGACGCCCGAGATCAACGTCCAGTTGCGCACCGAGGGCCGTGGCATCGACGAGGGACTTTACGAAGTCGTGCTGACGGTGACCGTGACCGCGAAGCTCGGTGCCGAACGCAGCGTGTTCCTGGTCGAAGCGGCCCAGGGCGGCGTGTTCCAGATCCGCAACATTCCCGACGGCGACCTCGAGCCGGTGATGATGATCGGTTGCGCCAACATCCTCTTCCCCTACGCACGCGAGACGGTGTCCGACGCCATCACGCGCGCCGGCTTCCAGCCCGTGCTGCTGGCACCGGTCAATTTCGAGGCGCTGTACCAGGCGCAGCGCCAGCAGGCCGCCCAGAATGCGGGCGAAGTGCCCATCCAGTGAGCGGACGATGCTGAACGCCTACGGTCTGCGCCGGCATCTCGGCGCCGTTCTCGTGCTCGCGTGCGGACTCGGCGCGGGTGGCGTCGCGCACGCGATCGAGTATCGCTCGGTTGCCGCGCCGGCGATCCTGTACGACGTACCGTCCGACAAGGGCAAGCGGCTGTTCATCGTGTCGGCCGGCACGCCGGTAGAGGTCGTCGTCACGCTCGACAAGTGGATCAAGGTTCGCGACCCGGGCGGCGCGATCACCTGGATCGAGCGCAGCGCACTTGCAACCAAGCGGACCGTACAGGTCACCGCGACGCGAGCCTTGGTGCGCAAACAACCCACCGAGTCGTCGGCCCCAGTCTTCGAAGCGGCCAAGGACGTGGTGCTCGAACTGGCCGACGCCCCGGCCGAGGGCTGGGCCAAGGTACGCCACGTCGACGGCGCCTCGGGCTATGTCCGGGTGAACGAGGTCTGGGGCCTGTGACGGCGGCCGCTGCGGCGGTTCGCCGCATCAGCGTCTTCGGCGCCGGCGCCTGGGGCACGGCGCTGGCCCAGGCCTTCGCCGACCACCACCATGTTCGGCTGTGGGGACGCGACCCCAGACAGCTCGACGAACTGCGCACCACACGCCAGAACCGGCGCTATCTGCCGGACATCCCGCTGAGCGATGCGCTCGAATTCGAAGCGGACTTCGCTCGCGCCGCCCGCGACGCCGACCTTCACCTGGTCGTCACGCCGCTGGCGGGCCTGCGCGACACGGTGCGTTCGCTCGACCGCATCGCGCCCGGCATTCCCCTGCTGTGGGCGTGCAAGGGCCTGGAGGCCGGCAGCGGCAGACTTCCGCATGAAATCATCGCCGAGGAACTCGGTCCCGAGGCCGCATGCGGCGTGCTCACCGGGCCCAGCTTCGCCGCGGAGGTCGCCCGCAGCCTGCCGACCGCGATCACGCTGGCGGCAGGCGACCTCGCGTTCGCCGAGACGTGGGTCGGCCTGCTGCATCGTCCGCGGCTGCGCATCTACGCCAACACCGACCTCGTCGGCTGCGAGATCGGCGGCGCGGTCAAGAACGTCATGGCGATCGCCGCAGGGGTGTCCGACGGCATGGGCTTCGGCCTCAACGCCCGCGCTGCGCTGATCACGCGTGGGCTGGCGGAAATCGCACGACTGGGCCGGGCGCTCGGTGGCCGCACGGAAACGCTGATGGGACTTGCCGGGATGGGCGACCTGATCCTGACCTGTACCGGCGATCTGTCGCGCAATCGCCGGGTAGGGCTGGCTCTCTCGCAGGGCAAGACCCTTGCCGACATCCTGCGCGACCTCGGCCACGTGGCCGAAGGCGTGTCCACCGCGCGCGAGGTGGTGGCGCTCGCTGCCCGGTTGAACGTCGAGATGCCGATCTGCGAAGCGGTCGACGCGCTGCTGCATCATGGCCTCGGCGCCCGCGCCGCCGTCGAGCAATTGCTCTCCCGCGACCCTCGCCACGAGTAAGTCGACTTGCCGCCTCAGGCGGCACCGGCAGCATTCGCCGCGCCGGCAAATCCATGCTGCCGCCAGGCCTCGTACACCACCACCGCCACCGCATTCGACAGGTTGATGCTGCGGTTGGTCGGACGCATCGGGATGCGAATGCGGCGCTCCGCTGGAAAGTCCGCCAGCAATTCGGGCGGCAACCCGCGGCTTTCCGGCCCGAACACCAGCACGTCGCCCTCGCGATACGCGACCGCATCATGGTGGCGGCTGCCCCTGGTGGTCAGCGCAAAAAAGCGGCGACCGCCCAGTTGCGCACAACACGCAGCCCAATTCCGGTGCACGGTCACGTGTGCAAGGTCGTGATAATCCAACCCGGCGCGCGCCAGATGCTTGTCCGAGAGATCGAAACCGAGCGGTTCGACCAGATGCAGCCTCACGCCGGTGTTGGCCGAGAGACGGATGACGTTGCCGGTGTTGGGCGGAATTTCCGGCTGGAACAGGACGATATCGAACATCGGCAGGGAAACGGCGCCGCGTGCGGGCATCGCGGCCAAAACGGAAAGACAGGGATCTAAGGTGCGAAACCCGCAACGCGGAGCGTCAGGCCGGCAGGCGATCCGGGAGGCGCAACTCTAGCTCAATCCGGCGCCGGCGTGCGGGCGACGACGAGATTGCCGACCCACGCCGCGCCCTGCTGCTTGAGCACCCCGGCCAGTTCGTCGAGGGTGGCGCCCGTCGTCATCACGTCATCGACGACCACGACCCGCAGGCCACTCAGCGATGTGTTGCTGACGAAGGCCCCGCGCGGATTCCGGCGCCGCGCCTCGCGGTCGAGGCCCGCCTGCGCCACCGTGTTGCGCACGCGCCGCACCGCAGCGAGCTCGAGCGGCAGGCCGGCGGCACGCGCGATGGGCCGCGCCATCTCCACCGCCTGGTTGAAGCCGCGCTCGGCAAGCCGGCGCGGATGCAGCGGCATCGGCAGGATGACGTCGGCCTGCACACGCAGATCGAGACGGGGGCGGGCGCCGGCGCGGAGCATCGCGGCGGCGAAGAAATCGGCCAGCGCAAGCCGATGCCGATACTTCAGCGCATGCAGCATGGCGTCGACCGGAAACGCGTAGTCGAACACGGCCCAGGTGGCATCGAAGGCGGGGGGATGGCGCAGGCAGCGGCCGCAGGTGCGCGCATCGCCCGTGGGCTCGGCGCACACCGGGCAGGCCGCGGCGGGATGGAGCGGGAGTTCCGCGCTGCAGGCCGCACACACTGCGTCGCCGCCGGCATGGCCACCGCACACGAAACAGTCCTGCGGCATCAACAGATCGGCGACATGCAGCAGCAGGCCCTGCAGGGCATGGGTGGCGTTTGACAAGATTTCGATCGCTGACGGAACATTCGGGCTTTCCGAACCATGTCGCTCATTACAGCCTGTATCCCGGTCCATGACAATGGCCACCGCACTGCAAGATCAGCGGGCCGGCCGGCGACGCGACATCGAGCACGGCTGCATGCCGAGCCCCCTGCCCCACTGATGAAATCCCTGCCCCAAGACTCCAACGCCGACGACACGGCCGTCGGCGACGACCGCGCGTTCCACCTCGACCGTCGCCTGCTTCGGCGACGCTTCAGCCGCGCAGCCTCGACCTCCGATGGTGCCGATCCGCTGATCCGGGAGATCGCCCGGCGCATGGACGAGCGCCTGGATTACATCCGCGTCGTACCAAAACGCATCCTGGATCTGGGCTGCGGCACCGGGCCCGACCTCGCGCGGCTGGGCGAGCGTTTTCCCGAAGCCCAGGTGATCGCAGCGGACTACGCGCTGCCGATGCTCGTGCGCGCGCGCGACCGCAAGCATCCCTCTGCGCAGGTGGGCCTCCTGCGCCGGCTGCTGGGCGGCGCAGGCAGGGTGCTGCCGGCCGTCGCAGCCGACGCCTGTGCCCTGCCCTTCTCTCGCGGCAGCATCGGCATGGTGTGGTCCAACCTGATGCTCACCGCGGTCGACGACCCGCTGCCGGCATTGCGGGAAATCCACCGCGTGCTCGAAGTCGGCGGCATGCTGATGTTCTCGACGCTGGGCCCCGACACGTTGCGCGAGCTGCGCGCCGCACTGCCCGCCGAGGCCGGCGAGCGGGTGCACCGCTTCATCGACATGCACGACATCGGCGACGCGCTGGTCAAGGCCGGCTTCGCCGATCCGGTGATGGACATGGAGATGGTGACGCTCACCTACACGGACTTCGACGGCCTGCTCGCCGACCTGCGCGCGACCGGCAGCACGAATGCCAGCACCACGCGCCCGCGCGGCCTGTCGGGGCGTGCCGGCTGGGCTGCCGCCCGCGCGGCCTACGAGCGCCTGCGCAGCGGCGGCCGCCTGCCGGCAAGCTTCGAGGTGATCCAGGGACATGCGTGGAAGGCAGCACCCAAGCTTACCGAGGACGGCCGCGCCATCGTCCGCTTCCAGCCGCGCCCCGGGCACACCGGCCCGGCCTGAAATCCTGCCCTCGCCACCGCGCCATGTCCCACGCCCCCGTCTGGCTGTTCGACCTCGACAACACCTTGCACGACGCCAGCCCGCACATCTTTCCGCACATCAATCGCAGCATGACGGCCTACCTCGAGCAGCACCTGGCACTGAGCCGCGACCAGGCGAACGCGCTGCGCATGCATTACTGGCGACGCTACGGCGCCACCCTGCTCGGGCTGATGCGGCACCACGGCACCGATCCGCAGCACTTCCTCGTCGAAACGCACCGGTTCGACCGCTTGCACGAGATGATGGTTTTCGAGCGCGCGTTGCGCGGCATGCTGCGACGGCTACCGGGACGCAAGATCGTGTTTTCCAACGCACCGCGGCACTATGCCGAGGCGGTGCTGGAGGTCATGGGCGTGCGGCGGCAGTTCGAAGCCGTCGTCGGCATCGAGGATCTGGACTACCAGCCCAAGCCGGGCATCCGCGGTTACCGCAGGCTGATCGCCGCCAACCGGCTCGATCCGCGCCGCTGCATCATGGTGGAGGATTCGGCGGTCAATCTGCGCACCGCGCGTCGACTCGGCATGCGCACGGTGCTGGTCGGCCGCGGCCTGGAGCAACCTGCCTTTGTGGACCTGAAGATCCGTTCCATTCTCGACCTGCGCCGCGCGACCACCCGGCTGATCGGATAGCCGCGGCAGCGGCAGAGAACGCGCCGACGTCTCAGACGCCCGATTTCAGCCAGCGCGCGGCATCGAGGGCGAAGTAGGTCAGGATGCCGTCGGCGCCGGCGCGCTTGAACGCGAGCAGCGCCTCCATCGCGCAGGCCTTCTCGTCGAGCCAGCCATTGGCGGCGGCGGCCTTCAGCATCGCGTACTCGCCACTCACCTGATAGACGTAGGTCGGCACCTGCAGTTCGCTCTTCACCCGGCGCACGATGTCCAGATAGGGCAGGCCCGGCTTCACCATGAACATGTCCGCCCCTTCGGCGATGTCCATGGCCACCTCGCGCAGGGCTTCATCGCTGTTGGCCGGGTCCATCTGGTAGGTGTACTTGTTGCCCTTGCCGAGGTTGCCGGCCGAGCCCACCGCGTCGCGGAACGGTCCGTAGAAACTGGACGCGTATTTCGCCGAATAGGCGAGGATGCGGGTATGAATGCGACCGTCGGCGTCGAGTTCGGCGCGGATGCGTGCCACCCGCCCGTCCATCATGTCGGAGGGCGCAACCACGTCGGCGCCGGCCTGCGCGTGACACAGCGCCTGCTTCGCGAGCGCCTCGAGCGTCTCGTCGTTCATCACGTAGGCACGCGGGTCGTCACGTGCGATGAGGCCGTCCTGACCATGGCTGGTATACGGGTCGAGCGCAACGTCGGTGATCACGCCCAGCGCCGGAAAGCGCTCCTTCAGCGCCCGCACCACACGTGGCACGAGCCCGTCCGGGTTCCAGGCCTCCTCCGCCCCCTCGGACTTGCGCGCGGCGTCGATCACCGGGAACAGCGCCAGCGCCGGCACGCCGAGCGTCTGCGCCTCCTCGGCGACACGCAGCAACGCGTCGAGCGAGACTCGACTGACGCCCGGCATGGACGGGACGGCTTCAGTGATGCCCTGCCCTTCGAGGACGAACACGGGGTAGATCAGGTCGTCGGTCGTCAGCACCGACTCGCGCATCAGGCGGCGCGAGAATTCGTCGCGCCGCATGCGGCGCATGCGGGCGGCAGGAAACGCGGGAGTGGGTCGCATAAAGTTCGGAATGTGTGGAATTTCAGCGTGTTGCCAGACGAGACTCCAGGGCCTGCATGCGCGGCTCGCGCTCGCGCAAACCCCGGAAAACATGGAGAAACGAAATCGCTCGTGAACTTCTTGCGCGATGGTCTATCTTAGTATGCAGATGGTGCTGAGCCGTCTCCCGCTTCACCTCCCTGAGCGGGTGCCTTACCCCCCAGTAAGGCATTTTCACCCCCGACTATATCCCCTGGTCGGGGGTTTTTGTTTCCGGCTGCGCGCTGTCGCCGATCGCCCCGCGCTCGACTTCGAATGCGGAGGAAATCACAGGCCCCAACCCCAGCCACGCCGCAACCACGCGCTCGGTCTCCTCGACCCCCGACTTCTTCAGGCTCGAGAACAACTGCACCGTCACCTGTGGTCCGAAGACGCCAAGCTCGCGTCTCACCGCCTGCAGCGTCGCGCTCGCGGCACCACGCGACAGCTTGTCGCTCTTCGTGAGCAGCACATGCAGCGGCCGCCCCGACGGCACGAACCAGTCGATCATCTGCCGGTCGAGATCCGTCAGCGGATGACGCACGTCCATGATCAGCACGAGGCCGATCAGGCTCTCGCGCTTCTTCAGGTAGGTCTCGATCAAGCCCTGCCACTGGCGACGGATCTTTTCCGGCACGGCCGCATAGCCGTAGCCGGGGAGGTCCACCAGCGACGCGCCGCAGTTGAGGCGGAAAAAGTTGATGAGTTGCGTGCGGCCCGGCGTCTTCGACACGAAGGCCAGCCTGACATGGCCTGCAAGCGTGTTGATCGCGCTCGACTTGCCGGCATTGGAGCGCCCCGCGAAGGCGATCTCGGCGCCGCTGGGTGGCGGCAGACCGGATGGCTTGGCGATCGAGATCTCGAATTGTGCGTTGCGGAACAAGGACATGAAGAATTCGACGGAAAACCTGCAGCGCCGCGGGGTGAAGCCCGCATCGCATCGCGCAAGGCGCATTTACATGAGATAGAATACCGCGTTTGAAACATTCACTCACGGCTTTCAGAGGACAACATGATGAAGCGTTCCCTGCTGCTCTCGTCGCTGCTGCTGGTCGCCGGCAGCCTCCAGGCTCAGGCCCCGGCTCCCGACCTCGCCAAGGCGAAGCAAACCGCGGAGACGGTCTGCGCTGGTTGCCACAATGCGGATGGCAACAGCGCGCTGCCGGCCAACCCGAAGCTCGCGGGGCAGCACGCCGATTACCTCTACAAGCAGTTGCGCGAGTTCAAGAGCTGGGACGGCAAGAAGGCGGTGCGCGAGAACGCGATCATGTCGGCGATGGTCGCCGGCCTCGACGAATCCGACATGCAGGGCCTCGCGCAGCACTTCGCGGCGGCGACGCTGCAGCCGGAACCGGCCAAGAACGTCGCCACCATCGATCTGGGCCAGAAGATCTGGCGTGGCGGCATCCCGGCCAAGGGTGTTCCGGCCTGTGCCGCCTGTCACGGCCCCGCCGGCGCCGGCCTGCCTGCACAATACCCGCGCCTGTCCGGGCAGTTCGCCGACTACACCGAAGCCCAGTTGAAGGCCTTCCGCGACGGCGTGCGTGCGAACGACCCGAACCGCATGATGCGCATGATCGCGCTCAAGATGACCGACCCCGAGATCAAGGCCGTCTCCGATTACGCGGCCGGCCTGCGCTGATTCGCGCGGCGTCGAAGCAAGTCGAAGAGGGGTGGTACCTGCCGCCCCTTTTTCTTTTCTGACGTCTGCCAACCCGGCCGGGCCGCGGCGGGCGGATCCGGCGTCAGGACCATTCATTCAGGGGCGAGGATGCAACGCGGCACCGCGCGCGCATGGTTCGAGCTGTTGAGCTCGATGCGCTTTGCCATCAGCCTGCTCACCGTTCTGGCGATCGCCTCGGTGGTAGGCACGGTCGTCAAGCAGAACGAGCCCTTCAACGCCTACCTCAACCAGTTCGGCCCGTTCTGGTTTCCGGTGTTCGAGACGCTGGGCATCTACTCCGTCTATAACGCCGGCTGGTTCCTGGTCATTCTGGCTTTCCTGGTCCTCTCGACCTCGCTGTGCATCGTCCGCCAGACACGGCCGATGTTGCGCGAGATGCGGCACTTCCGCGAACATGCTCGCGAAGCCTCGCTGCGCCAGTTCGGCCATCAGGCGAGCCTGGAGTCCGCTGCGGACCCGGCGACGACACTCGAGCGCGCCCGCAGCTATTTGGCCGGCGCCGGTCTCCGCTTCCGCGCCAGCACGCGCGAGGACGGCGTGCTCCTCGCTGCCAAGCAGGGCAGCGCGGGGCGTGCCGGCTACTTCCTCGCCCACGGCGCCATCGTGCTGATCTGCATCGGCGGTCTGCTCGACGGCGACCTGCCCCTGAAGCTGGAGATGGCGATCGGCGGCAAGCAGGCCACCTCCGGTAACCAGTTGATCGCCGACATTCCCGAATCGGCACGACTCGCTGCGGAAAACCCGAGCTTCCGCGGTAACGTGTTCATTCCCGAGGGTCGCTCGGCCAGCATCGCGGTGCTCAATGTCGGCGACGGCATCCTGCTGCAGGAACTGCCGTTCACCATCTCGCTCAAGCGCTTCCACATCGACCACTACGAAAACGGCATGCCCAGGCGCTTCGCCAGCGACATCCTGATCACCGACGCAACGGGCACGGCGCTCGAGCGCACGATCGAGGTGAACCGGCCGCTCGAATACCGCGGCATCACCCTGTACCAGTCGAGTTTCGAGGATGGCGGCTCCATCCTGAGCCTCGCCGTGCGCGGCCTCGCACGCGGCGTGCCCGGCCTGACCAGCCTGCAGGGCGCGGTCGGCGATACGCTGCCGCTCGCCGCCGGCGATGCCCGCTACACGCTTGAGCTGACCCAGTTCAGGGCCTTCAACGTCGAGGACATGGGCGCGGGGGACGACGCCGCCGCCGCCCGCGCGCAGGGCATGGCGCGCATCGAGCAGCATCTGGGCAGCGGAGCGAAGACACCGACACGGAAGAACCTGCGCAACGTCGGCCCCACCTACACCTTCAAGCTGCGCGACGAGGCCGGCCAGGCGCGGGAATTCCACAACTACATGCTGCCGATCGAACAGAACGGCCGCTGGTATCTGTACTCCGGCACACGCGACAGCCAGGCGGATTCCTTCCGCTACATCCGGTTCCCGCTCGACAACGACGGCAAGCTCGAGACCTGGTTCGCCGTTCGCGAAATCATGTTCGATCCCGCACGCCGTGCCGAGATCGCCCACCGCTTCGCCGCGCGCAACGCCGGCGCGGAGAGCGCCGCCGACGCTGCCGGGCTGCGCGAGCGGCTGGCACAGACGGCCGAGCACACCCTGACGCTGTTCGCCGACCGCGGCTACGAATCGGTCGGCCGCTTCATCGAATCCACGGTACCGCAGGCCGAGCGCGAACGCGCCGCCGAGGTGTTCGTCAGGATCCTGCAGGGGGTCGCCTGGGAGGCCTGGCTGCTGGCCCGCGAACGGAACAGCGAAGCGGCGCCACAATTCAACGAGTCACATGCCGCCTTCCTGCGCGACAGCATCGCCGCCCTGTCCGACAGCCTGTTCTACGGTGCGCCGGTGTACCTGCAGCTCACCGCCTACGACGAGCGCCAGGCCACCGTGCTGCAGGCGACCCGCTCGCCGGGCAAGCCCCTCGTCTTTCTGGGGTCGCTGCTGTTGGTGCTCGGCGTGTTCGCTATGCTTTACATACGGGAACGCCGCCTGTTCCTGTTGCTGAAGGCGGACGAGGTACTGGTCGCCATGTCGTCGAACCGCAAGACCATCGACGTCGACGAAACCTTCCAGCGCCATGTGGATGGCCTGCGCGAGGCGCTTGCCGCTCCCGATTTCCACCCCACTTCATCGCGAGACGCATGATGGAACTGGCCCGTACTCCCCACCGCCCCGATCGCCGCAGCGAATCGACTCCGCCGCTGCGCGGCGAAGCTTCCGATCGCACCCACTGGCTGCGCACGCTGGGGCCCGGCGACTGGCTCTTCGCCGCCACGCTGGTGATCGGCGCATTCTTCGCGCTGCGGCGATATGGCGCGTCGATGGACGTATACGACGAGGGCATCCTGCTGCTGCACGTGCCCATCCTCTGCGCGATCGGCTGGCACTGGAAGGCATTTCGCCCCTTCCTGGCCGCCGTCGCGCTGCTCTCGCTGGCGAGCATCGGTCTGTACCAGGGCAATCTGGCGCGCGCCGAGCAGGCCTTCCTGCTGAAGTACCTGATCTCCAGCCAGACCGCGATCATGTGGATGAGCGCGCTGATGTTCATGGCCACCGGCGCGTACTGGCTGGGACTCGCCCTGCGCTCCGACTTCGCCGACAAGACGGGCAGCGCCCTGACCTGGACGGCGACCACGATGGGCACGGCCGGCCTGTTCGTGCGCTGGTACGAGTCTTACCTGATCGGGCCCGACATCGGCCACATCCCGATCAGCAACCTGTACGAAGTGTTCGTGCTGTTCAGCCTGATGACGGCGCTGCTGTATCCGTACTACGAGCGGAGCTACGCGACGCGCCGCCTGGGCGCGTTCGTGCTGACGGTGATCGCCGCCGCGGTGGCCTTCCTGCTCTGGTACACGTTCTCGCGCGAAGCCCATCAGATCCAGCCCCTGATCCCGGCACTGCAGTCGTACTGGATGAAGATCCATGTGCCGACCAACTTCATCGGCTATGGCGCCTTCGCGCTGTCCGCCATGGTGGGCTGCGCCTATCTGCTGGTCGAACGCGGCATCCTTGCCAGCCGGCTGCCCCCGCCCCGGGTGCTCGAGGACGTGATGTACAAGGCGATCGCGATCGGCTTCGCCTTCTTCACCATCGCCACCATCCTCGGCGCCCTGTGGGCGGCCGAAGCGTGGGGCACCTACTGGCAGTGGGATCCGAAGGAAACCTGGGCGCTGATCGTGTGGCTGAACTACGCCGCCTGGCTGCACATGCGGCTGACCAAGGGCCTGCGCGGCTCGATGCTGGCGTGGTGGTCGGTGATCGGCCTGCTCGTCGTGAGCTTCGCCTTCCTCGGCGTGAACATGTTCCTGTCCGGCCTGCACTCCTACGGCTCGCTATGAGGCCATGTGCCGCGGCTCGGCCGCATCGAGCGCGCGGCGCACCGCCGACGCTCAGGCGGTGCCGGACAACGTATCCAGTTCCGCCACGGAGAAGCCTGCCGCAAGGCGTGCCTCGCGATGCAAGGGCGGATGCGGCCGTGGCGCGCCAAAACCGTCGATCAGTGCCAGGTAGGTCGCTTCGGGCTCGAGACCACGCTCGGCGCACAGACGCCGGAACCAGCGGTCCCCGATTGCGACATGGCCGATCTCGTCGCGCAGGATGACGTCGAGCACCGCGACGCTTTCCTCGTCGCCGATCGACTTCAGCCTGGCCATGATGGGCGGCGTCGCATCGAGGCCGCGCGCCTCCAGCACGCGGGGCACCAGTGCCATGCGTGCGAGCAAGTCGTGCGCGGTACGGCAGGCCATCATCCACAGGCCATCGTGCGCCGGAAAGTCGCCATAGTCGAAACCAAGCACTCGCAGGCGCGTGCGCACCAGACCAAAGTGATGGGCTTCCTCGGCCGCCACCCGCAGCCAGTCGTCGTGAAACTCAGCCGGCATGCTGCGGAAGCGATGCACGCAGTCCAGCGCGAGGTTGATTGCGTTGAATTCGATGTGGGCGATGGCGTGCAGCAGGGCCGCATGCCCCTCCCTGCTGCCGATGCCGCGCTTGGGCACCCGTCGACCATCCACCAGGATCGGCCGCGGCGGCCGACCGGGCGTGGCGACGGGTTCGCGCAGATCCGGCCCGGGGACGGCAGGGATGCCCCGCCGCAACCATGTCGCCCGCAGCTTCGCGGTCGCGGCACATTTTTCCACCGGGTCGCACAGCATCAGGGCGTGGCGCGCGGCGTCGTGGATCGAGCAGGTCATGCCCGCGAGTCTAGCAAACGGCGGACGGATCGCCCGGCCCGACGCCTACCCGACGGCACATTGTGGTAAAAGGAAACCGATTTCGCAGCACACCGGATGCCGTCAGATGCCCAAGTCGAACCCCGCCGCCGATACACGCGACCTGCTGAGCGTCGCCGACGCACGCCGGATCATTCTCGACAGCGTCTCCCCGATCGCTGGCTGGGAGCGCGTTGCGGTGCGTGCCGCGCTCGGGCGGGTGCTGGCAGACGACGTCATCGCCCCCTGCAACGTGCCGGCGCACGACAATTCGGCCATGGACGGCTACGCGGTGCGCGCCGCCGACCTTGCCGGGACGGGCGACACCGCGCTGTCGGAAGTCGGCACCGCGTTCGCCGGCCGGCCGTTCTCGGGCATCGTCGGCATGGGGCAGGCGGTGCGCATCATGACGGGCGCGGCGATCCCGGAGGGCGCCGACACCATCGTCGTGCAGGAAGTCGTCCGCCGTGACGGCGACCGCATCCTCGTTCCGGCGGGGCAGAAGGCGGGCCAGAACCTGCGCCGCGCCGGCGAGGATCTGGCACAGGGCGGCGTGGCGCTGGCCGCCGGTTCGCGCTGCGGTCCGGCCGAACTCGGCCTGATCGCCTCGCTCGGCATTGCCGAGGTCATCGTGCAGCGCCGCCTGCGGGTAGCCTGCTTTTCCACTGGTGACGAAATCGCCTCGATCGGTCGCCCGCTGGCACCGGGCCAGGTCTATGACAGCAACCGCTACACGCTGTTCGGTGCGCTCAGCCGGCTGGGCTGCGACCTGCTCGACATGGGCGTCGTCGCCGACGATCCGGCGGTCCTCGAGAACGCGTTGCGCGATGCCTCTCTCGCAGCCGACGTGGTCATCACCAGTGGTGGCGTATCGGTCGGCGAGGCAGACTTCATCCGCGACATGATGGCCCGCATGGGCAAGGTGGCATTCTGGAAGCTGGCCATCAAGCCCGGACGACCGATGGCCTTCGGCCGCATCGGCGACGCGGTGCTTTTCGGCCTGCCCGGCAACCCGGTGGCAGTCCTGGTGACGTTCTACCAGTTCGTCCAGGATGCCCTGCTGCAAATGATGGGCGTGTCGCCCCTGCCCGCTGCGCAACGCTTCCGTGTTCCCAGCGAGGTGGCGATCCGCAAGCAGGCGGGGCGCTGCGAGTTCATGCGCGGAAGGCTGCTGCGCGACGGCGACCGGCTGTCGGTCACGCTGGCCGGTGCGCAAGGCTCGGGGGTGTTGCGCTCGATGTCCGAGGCCGACTGCTTCATCGTGCTGCCCGACGAGTGTACCGGGGTCCAGCCCGGCGACATGGTCCTCGTGGAACCCTTCACCGGTCTGATCTGAGCCTCGCGCATCGCTGGCCCCCACACTTTCACGCATCGTTAGCGGAAAACCCGATGACACAGGACGAACTCAAGAAGGCCGCGGCAATCGCCGCCCTCGACTACATCGTCGACGACACCATCGTCGGTGTCGGCACCGGCTCGACGGTGAATCACTTCATCGATGGCCTGGCGACCATCCGCTCGCGCATCCGCGGCGCGGTCTCGAGTTCGGAAGCCAGTTCGGCGCGGCTGGCCGCGCATGGCATTCCGGTGTTCGACCTGAACGGCATCGAGGAGATACCGGTCTATGTGGATGGCGCGGACGAAATCGACGCGCGCTTCTGCATGATCAAGGGCGGTGGTGGCGCACTGACGCGCGAGAAGATCGTCGCCGCGGTGTCACACCGCTTCGTCTGCATCTGCGACGCCACCAAGCTGGTCGGTACGCTCGGGCGCTTCCCGCTGCCGGTGGAGGTGGTCCCGATGGCAGGCTCCCATGTCAGCCGCGCGCTGACCCGTCTGGGCGGCCAGCCGCGCGTGCGCGAGAACTTCGTCACCGACAATGGCAACCTGATCATCGACGTTTCCGGCCTGGTCATTACCGACCCGCTCGCCCTCGAGGCGCAGATCAACCAGATCGTGGGCGTGGTGACCAATGGCCTGTTTGCCGCCCGCGGCGCAGACGTGTTGCTGCTGGCCGATTCCGGCGGCGTCGAGCGGCGCGTTCGCGACGCGAACATGACTGCAACAAGAACTTAACATTCCACTGCTAGGCTGATTCATCCTGGACTGAACCATGGCAACAATGAACGAACACACTTACCGGCAGTTCGATTCCGAACTCGAGGCCATCCGCAGCGGCGTGCTGACGATGGGCGGCCTGGTCGAAACCCAGGTCGCGAATGCAATGGAGGGACTGAAATCGGGCAATGCGGTACTGCTCGACCAGGTCATCGAAAGCGATCACCGCATCAATCTGCTCGAAATGCAGATCGACGAGGACTGCAACCACATCATCGCCCGGCGCCAGCCGACTGCCGTCGACCTGCGCCTGGTGATGACCGTCGTCAAGGCGGCGTCGGACCTCGAACGCATCGGCGACGAGGCGAAGAAGATCGCCAAGGCGGCCAAGCGCCTGCACAGCGGCGACACTCCTTTCTCCCCGCGCGTCGAACTCGGCCACAGCGCCGGCATCGCCCTCGACATGCTGCGCAGTGCGCTCGACGGCTTCGCCCGCGCCGACGCGTCCGGCTTCGACTCGATCAAGTCGCAGGACGCCGAGGTCGATGCCAACTTCAAGGGCACGATGCGCCAGCTCATCACCTTCATGATGGAAGACCCGCGCACCATCACCAACAGCCTGGATCTGCTGTTCATCGCCAAGTCGATCGAACGCATCGGCGACCACGCGAAGAACATCGCCGAGTTCGTCGTGTTCCTGGTGCAGGGCAGCGACGTGCGCTACGAGAAATCGCTGGCAAAGGAAGCAGGCAGGAAGGAAGCCTGATCCCGGGCCACGCCAGGCTCCAGCGCACCTGCGGCACAAGCAGAAGGGGATGGCCGCGGCCATCCCCTTCTGCTTGCTGCGAGGCCCCTGCGCACGGGCGCGGGGCCGGCGATGCGTGTTACTGCGCCGGCGGCACGTAGCCGCTGACCTGGTCCGCGCCCCCACCGAAGAAGTGCTTTTCCATCTGCTCGGCGAGGTACTTCCGCGCCCGCGCATCCATCA
>SHNC01000014.1 GCA_004295105.1 Betaproteobacteria bacterium
GTCGATCTGGTCATAGGCCTTGGCTTCGCCGCCGAACTTCTTCGACAGGATCGTGGTGATCGCCGCCGTCAGCGTCGTCTTGCCATGGTCGACGTGACCGATCGTGCCAACGTTCACGTGCGGTTTCGTCCGCTCAAACTTACCCTTAGCCATATCACTATCCTTAAAATCAGAACCAGAAAAACCAGTGCGGCGACCAAGATGATTGGCCGCCGCGCCAGGCCAGGCAGAAAATGAGTGGTGCCCATGACGTGGATTGAACACGTGGCCTCTCCCTTACCAAGGGAGTGCTCTACCACTGAGCTACATGGGCTCCGAAAAACAGCACAACCGCAGCAAACCTGGAGCGGGTGAAGGGAATCGAACCCTCGTCATAAGCTTGGAAGGCTTCTGCTCTACCATTGAGCTACACCCGCACTTACCACGATACAAACCAGGAGTCGATCCGACTCAACCGCCAAGTCGCCCGCAGCACAACCGCGGCACGACAACATCAAATTCTGTGGTGGAGGGAGAAGGATTCGAACCTTCGAAGGCAGAGCCGTCAGATTTACAGTCTGATCCCGTTGACCGCTTGGGTATCCCTCCACGCGGCAAGCCCCGCACTATAGGGCCCGTTTCCCGAGCTGTCAAATAGTTTTTGAGCTTGTCGAAGAACACCGTCGACCCTCTGCGTTTGCAGTCTGCGGATCGCAAGCGTCCAGCCCGCATACGGACGTTCCACGTCCCCGGCGCGGACCTCGGTGAGGCGATAATCGGCCGACACCTCCTGGAGACCGAAAACCATGCAAGCCAACCCCGAGTTCGACCGGCGCCCCCTCCCCAAGGCGTTCGTCGGCGCACTGAGCGAACGCTTTGGACCTCGCTTCAGCCTCGCGCAGGCGGTGCGGGCGCATCATGGTCATGACGAGTCGCACTTTCCCGACGCGCTGCCGGATGCGGTGGTGTTCGCGCGCGATGCCGATGAAGTCGTATTCATCGTCGGCGCATGTCGGGCGCATGGCGTGCCGATCATCCCGTTCGGCGTCGGCAGCTCCCTCGAAGGGCATATCCTGGCGGTGCGCGGCGGCATCACGGTGGACCTGAGCGAGATGAACCAGGTACTGGCCATCCACGCCGAGGACATGGACGCCGTGGTGCAGCCGGGTGTCACCCGCAAGCAGCTCAATGCCGCACTTCACGGCAGCGGCCTGTTCTTTCCGATCGATCCCGGCGCCGACGCAAGCCTGGGCGGCATGGCGTCCACCCGTGCGTCCGGCACCAACGCGGTGCGCTACGGCACCATGCGCGAGAACGTGCTGGCCCTCACGGCGGTGCTGGCCGACGGCCGGGTCATTCACACCGGGGGCCGCGCGCGCAAGTCCTCATCCGGCTACGACCTGACCCGGCTGCTGGTGGGTTCCGAGGGCACGCTGGGCATCATCACCGAACTGACGGTCCGCCTGCACCCGCTGCCGGAGGCAATCTCGAGCGCGGTGTGCGCCTTTCCTGACATCGTCGATGCGGTCAATACGGTCATCCAGACCATACAGATCGGCGTGCCGGTGGCACGCATCGAACTGCTCGACGCACTGACGGTGAAGGCCATCAATCGCTACAGCAAGACGACCCTGCGCGAGTCGCCGATGCTGTTCTTCGAATTCCATGGCACGCCGGCCGGGGTCGAGGAGCAGGCGCGCACGGTGCAGGACATCGCGCGCGAACACGGCGGGCTCGATTTCGAATGGGCGAGCCGACCCGAGGATCGCACCCGGCTGTGGACGGCACGCCACGACGTGCTGTTCGCCAGCCTGAACCTGCGCCCGGGGAGCCGCGGCATCTCCACCGACGTCTGCGTGCCGATCTCGCGCCTGGCCGAATGCGTGGATGGCGTGCGCGCCGACATCGACGCCAGCGGCCTGATCGCGCCCATCGTCGGCCACGTTGGCGACGGCAACTTCCACTGCGTGATCCTGGTCGATCCGGCTGATCCGGCCGAAATCGCCCACGCGGAAGATCTGAACCGGCGCATCGTCGAGCGCGCGCTCGCGATGGGTGGCACCTGCACCGGCGAACACGGCATCGGCATCGGCAAGCAGGACTTCCTGCTGCGGGAGCACGGCCGCGAGGCGGTCGACACGATGCGTCTGATCAAGCAGGCGCTCGACCCGGACAACCTGATGAATCCAGGCAAGGTGCTGCCACCCGCCTGATCTTCGCCACCCTCCGCCACGCCGTCCCGCAAACCTTCTGCCGATCAGGGTATCCAAGAATTGAGCCGGACTCGGCCGATGGCTAGGCTGAGCCCGTTGCCTCGCTGCCCGCCCGGCCCAAGAGACGCGATCCGGCAGCGTGAAACGCAGCGCGCCAAAACGTTGCGCGCCATGACCATGCTTTGGAAGGAGGCGGCGAAATGGCAGAAGCCGATCCCCGGGCCGATGCGAAGACATCTCCCCCCCACGCATCCAGGTCGCATGCACCCAGCCTCGAAGACAAGTATTCGCTCGCCTCGGGGCGGGTGTACCTCACCGGCTACCAGGCGCTGGTGCGCCTGCTGCTGATCCAGAAGGCGCGCGACGAGGCCGCAGGCCTCGACACCGCCGGCTTCGTCTCCGGCTACCGCGGCTCGCCGCTCGGTGGCCTGGACCAGACGCTGTGGAAGGCGAAGTCCTACCTGCAGCAAGCCAGCATCGTCTTCCAGCCCGGCATCAACGAGGATCTCGCCGCCACCGCGGTGTGGGGCAGCCAGCAGGCGAATCTGTCGCCGCAGGCGAAGCACGACGGCGTGTTCGCGATGTGGTACGGCAAGGGACCGGGCGTGGACCGCTGCGGCGACGTGTTCCGCCACGGCAACGCGGCCGGCAGCTCGAAGCATGGCGGGGTGCTGGTGATCGCCGGCGACGACCATGCGGCCAAGTCATCCACGCTGCCGCACCAGACCGACCACTTCTTCAAGTCGATGATGATGCCGGTGCTGGCGCCGGCCGGCGTGCAGGAATACATCGACTTCGGCGTACATGGCTATGCGCTGTCGCGCTATTCCGGTTGCTGGGTCGCGTTCAAGGCGCTGGCCGACACGGTGGAGACCTCGGCCTCCGTCGACGTCGATCCGCAGCGGGTGCAGGTGCGCATCCCGACCGACTTCGCGCTGCCCCCGGACGGCCTCAACATCCGCTGGCCGGACCCGCCCCTGGTGCAGGAAAAGCGCCTGCTGCACTACAAGCTGTACGCGGCGTTGGCCTATTGCCGCAGCAACGGCCTGAACCGGCTGGTGATCGACTCCCCTGCGCCGCGGCTGGGCATCATCACCTCGGGCAAGAGCTACCTGGACGTGCGCCAGGCCTTCGACGACCTCGGCATCGACGAGGCGCTCGCGGCCGAGATCGGCATTCGGCTGTACAAGGTCGGCATGGTCTGGCCGCTCGAGGCGGACGGCGTGCGCGCCTTCGCAGAAGGGCTGGACGAGATCCTCGTGATCGAGGAAAAGCGCCAGTTGATCGAGTATCAGTTGAAGGAAGAGCTCTACAACTGGCGCGAAGACGTGCGCCCGCGGGTCATCGGCAAGTTCGACGAGAAGGGCGAATGGGCGCACGTCATGCGGCCCGACGGCACCATCGACCACGGCGACTGGCTGCTGCCGGCGGCCGGGGAACTGACGCCGGCGATGATCGCGCGCGCGATCGCGTCGCGCATCGAACGCTTCTTCACTTCGGAGCGCATCCGCTCGCGGCTGGCCTTCCTCGAGGCCAAGGAACGCACGCTGGCAGCACGCAACTTCGCCATCGACCGCGTGCCGACCTTCTGCTCCGGCTGCCCGCACAACACCTCCACCCACGTGCCCGAAGGCAGCCGGGCGCTCGCCGGCATCGGTTGCCACTACATGGTCACCTGGATGCCCGAGCGGCGCACCGGCACCTTCACCCAGATGGGCGGCGAGGGCGTGCCCTGGGTCGGCCAGGCGCCGTTCACCAACGAGAAACACATCTTCGCCAACCTGGGCGACGGCACCTACTTCCACTCCGGCCTGCTCGCCATCCGCCAGGCGGTGGCGGCGAAGGTGAACATCACCTACAAGATCCTGTACAACGACGCGGTGGCGATGACCGGCGGCCAGCCGGTGGACGGCAGCCTTTCGGTGCCGCAGATCGTGCAGCAGTTGCGCGCCGAAGGTGTGCAGAACATCGTCGTCGTCACCGACGGCACCGCGCGCGCCTATGGCCCGGCCGACCTGCCGCACGTGCCGATGCGCCATCGTGACGAGCTCGACGCCATCCAGCGCGAGCTGCGCGAGTCCGGCGGCGTCACCGCGCTGATCTACGACCAGACCTGCGCCGCCGAGAAGCGCCGCCGGCGCAAGCGCGGCACCTACCCCGACCCGGCGCGGCGGGTGTTCATCAACGAGGCAGTGTGCGAGGGTTGCGGCGACTGCGGCGTCAAGTCGAACTGCATGTCCATCCTGCCGGTTGAGACCGAGTTCGGACGCAAGCGGCAGATCGATCAGTCGTCGTGCAACAAGGACTATTCCTGCTTGAACGGCTTCTGCCCGAGCTTCATCACCATCGAGGGCGGACGCCTGCGCAAGGGCCAGGCGGTGCAGGCCGACGAGAGCGCCTTCGCCAATCTGCGCGAACCTGAGATCCCCGCCACCACGCGGCCGTTCGGGCTGCTGGTCACCGGCGTCGGCGGCACCGGCGTGGTCACCATCGGGGCACTGGTCGGCATGGCCGCCCACCTGGACGGCAAGGGCGTCACCGTACTCGATATGACTGGCCTGGCGCAGAAGGGCGGCTCGGTCTACAGTCACGTGCGCATCGCCGACCGGCCCGAAGACCTGCACGCGGTCCGCATCGCCGCCGGCGAGGCGGACGCGGTGATCGGCGGCGATGCGGTCGTCACCGCCAGCGTCGAGGCCCTGGCGAAGATGTCCGCCAGCCGCACGCGCGCGGTGGTGAACATCGCCGAGACGCCGACCTCGGCCTTCGCGCACGATCCGGACTGGCAGTTTCCCCTCGAGCGCATGCAGGCGGCGATCCGTGATGCGACCGGGGACAACACGCAGTTCCTCGACGCCCAGTCGCTCGCCACGGCGCTGATGGGCGACGCGATCGCGACCAACCTCTTTCTGCTCGGCCATGCTTGGCAGAACGGCATGGTGCCGGTGTCGCACGCGTCCCTGATGCAGGCGATCGAACTCAATGCCACCGCGGTCGAGATGAACAAGCGCGCCTTCCTGTGGGGCCGGCGCGCCGCGCAGGACCTCGCCGCCGTCGTGCGCGGCGCGCGGCCGGCTGCGTCGCCTCCAGACAAGGCGCAGACGCTGGCCGAGATCATCGCGCGCCGCGTCGCGGTGCTCACCGATTACCAGGATGCCGCCTATGCGGAGCGCTACCGCAGGCTGGTCGAGCGTGTGCGCGCCGCCGAAGGGGACAAGGCCGCGGCAGGTAGCACGCGGCTGGCCGAGGCGGTGGCGCGCAACTACTTCAAGCTGCTCGCCTACAAGGACGAATACGAAGTCGCGCGCCTGTATACCGATCCGGCGTTCTGGGACCGCGTACATGCGAGCTTCGAAGGCGACTTCGAGGTCCGCTTCCACCTCGCCGCCCCACTGATCGCGCGACCGGACCCGAACACCGGCCGCGTCGCCAAACGCAGCTTCGGCCCCGGCATGATGCGGATCTTCCGCGCGCTCGCCCGGCTGAAAGGTCTGCGTGGCACGCGCTGGGACGTGTTCGGCCACACCGCCGAGCGCCGTGCCGAGCGTGCCCTGATCGCGCAGTACGAGATCGACGTCATCGAACTGCTCGAGACGCTGAGCTGGAGCCGCCTCGGCGCCGCGGTCGAGATCGCCCGTCTGCCGGAGGAGATCCGCGGCTATGGCCACGTCAAGGCCCGCAGCATGCAGTTGGTCGCGCAGAAGCGCGAACGCCTGCTCGCGGCCTGGCGCCTGCCGGACGCGCGCGGAAAGCAGATCCGCAGCGCGGCGTGAAAGAGGCGAGGCCCCGGAACGCGCCGCCCTTGCGCGCATCGGCAGCGAAGACGCCCTGCAGCCACGGTGTGGTGGCAACCGAGAATACCCGCGCCGCGGAGGAAGCCCGCGGCGCTATGATCGCGACCATTCCGTCAGCCTCGCCCCGTTCGATGTCCCCTGCCCTCAAAGCCCTGGTCGCGCAGATCGCCGGCTGGATCGCCGCCTTCGCGCTGGCGCGCAGCGGCGTCCTTCCCGCCGGGCCGTGGACACTCGTCGCGACGCAGGCGCTGGGCGCCGCGGCCGCGGCCGCGGCACTGCGCAGCGCGCACTGGTGGCTGCCGATCCACCTCGCCTTCACGCCGCTTGCGATCGCGGCGCGGACTCTGAACCTCGCGCCGGGCTGGTACCTGGCGGCCTTCTGCATCCTGCTGTTCATCTACTGGACGAGCTTCCGCACCCAGGTTCCGCTCTACCTGAGCAACCGGCCCACCGCCGACGCCCTCGCCGGCCTGTTGCCGGAGCGGCCCGCCAGCATGCTCGACATCGGTGCCGGCACTGGTTCGCTGCTGCGCCGGCTCGCCGCGCTGCGGCCGGATTGCCGTTTCCGCGGCGTGGAACTGGCGCCCGGCCCATGGCTCGCGGGCAGACTCCTGCTTGCCGGACGCACTCAGGTCGAGTGGCGCCGTGCCGATCTTTTTTCGGAACCCTGGGCCGACTACGATCTGGTCTATGCCTTCCTGTCGCCAGTGCCAATGGCCGCCGTGTGGCAGAAGGCCGTGGCGGAAATGCGCGCCGGCAGCCTGCTGGTCAGCAACACTTTCGGAATCCCCGGCCACGAGCCGGATCTCGTCGTCGAGGTTGCCGACCGACGCGCCACCCGTCTGCTGGCCTGGCGCATTCCACCGCGACATGCGCCAAAATGATGGTACGAAGCGGCCTTATTTCGCCTCATGAATCGGGGGTCGGATGCCGATAATCCCCCCATGCGGCACACCGGCCGCGTGCTGACGAAGGACGGCAATGGCTGAAATCATCTGCGTGATCGGCAACAAGGGCGGCACCGGCAAGACCACGCTTTCGCACATGCTGTGCCAGGGGCTGGGTCTGCTCGGCCAGCGCTCCGCCTGCGTGCTGACCGACACGTCGCGCGAACCGTTGCAGCCGTCGGGGCGGCGTTACATCACCGCCGATGCCCGCACACGTGACGCACTCACCAAGGTGGTGGACAAACTGCGCACGCTCGACGACTGGATCGGCGTCATCGACGGCGGCGGCAATCGCACCGAAATGGACCGCAAGCTGTATGCGCTGTCCGACATCGTGCTGTTGCCGTTCCGCGAATCGCATGAGGACATCCGCACGGTGATCCGCGACCTCGAGATGTTCCCGCGCGCCTATGCCGTCCCTTCGCAGTGGCCGGGCAACCCTTGGCAGCGCGATGCGGCCGACCGTACCGTCGCCCAACTGATGGGTGCCTACCGCCATCGCATCCTGCGGCCGGTCGGCGCCCTGTCGGCATCCAAGCTGCTGCTGCAGAAGCAGGTTCCGGAGCAACTGCCCACGCCGCTTGCCAATTCCTGTCGTGCGATTGCGCGCCAGGTTCTGGAAGTGCTGGAAGTCGATTTCGCCGAACCGGTGATCGACATCGACGAGCGGGAAGAAGTCCAACGCCTGTCCCCGGCCGAAATGCCGATGCGCCTCGCGTCTACCGCCCGGCGCCCACACTGAAGGTCGGCGACGCCCACCGGGCAGGTAGATGCGACTGGCGCATGACTCGACCGATGGCTCGATGCCCGTCCATGCGCGGCGCGCCTACAGCAGGGTGCCGTTGCGCGAGATGATCACCAGTGCCTGGGCCCGGCTCGATACCCCAAGGGCGCGAAAGATCGCCGACATGTGCACCTTCACCGTACCCTCCGACAAGCCCAGCGCCTCGGCGATCTCACGATTGGTCTTGCCAAGGGCGAGGAGTTCCATGACCCGGCCCTGTGCGGCAGTGAGGCCGAATCGCTCGACCATGGCGCTGCCGGCGCGCCGACCCGCCGCCGCAGCGGCAGGCTGGGGCACATGAACGCCGCCATCGAGCACGATGCGAACCGCACGCAGCATCTCCTCGCCGGAGCTCGTCTTCGACACGAAGCCCGACGCCCCGCCCTTGATCGCGCGCCGCACCGAGGCCTCGTCGTCCATCGCTGAAACGACGATCGCCGGCACGTCCGGGAAGCGCTTCGCCAGCACGCCGAGCAGGGCGAAGCCATTCATGTCGGGCAGCATCAGATCGACGATGGCGAGATCGAACTCGCCGCCCTCCAGTTTCTGCAGCGCGGCCTCGGCAGTACTCGCCTCCTCGCAGACGATGTTGGCGTCCAGGCGCGCGAGCGTCTGCGCCATGGCCTCCCTGACCAGCGCATGGTCTTCGACGACGAGCATCTTCAGAACTTCAGGCGCCACTCCGGCAGCCCCCTGCATCTGCTTCGATGCGTGAAGCATAGCATGAGCACGCGCCCAGCCCCCCTATCGGGTCACCATGAAAGCAGGGAGAATCCGTTCGTCGATCCGGCGGGCGGACAAGTCCCGCACGGACGAGCCTCCGGGAACCAGGCCCCGCCGCGACTGGCTGCCGCAGCACGCGGCGAGAGGGCGGATCCGTGCCACGCTGCCCGGTGCGTCCGCAACTCAAGATGCTCCCGATGCCTCTTCGCCGTCTGGTGGTCCTCCTGCTGCTGTATTGCATCCTGCCCTGGACGACCGCGGGCTTCGGTGCCCCGGCCGAAGGCGCTGGCGCCGAGCTGCGCGTCGCCGTAGTCACGATTTCGCGCGAGGAGCCCTACCAGGAAATGCTGCACGCGCTGCGCACGAGCCTGCTCGCAGCCGAACCGCGCGCGAGCATCGAGACGCTTGCCGCCGGCGGCGTTACGGCGGCCGATCTCGCCAATCGGCGCCTCGTCGTCACCATCGGCACCCAGGCGGCGCAACGAGTGGCCGAATTGGGCCCGGCGCTTCCCGTACTTCACACGCTCCTGCCGGCGAGCGCGTACGAACGCCTGGCTCACGTCCGCGCCGGCTCGCCCACCTCGGCCATCTTTCTCGACCAGCCCGCCGAACGCCAGATCGAGCTGCTTCGCCTCGCGCTGCCCGCCTGGCCGCGCGTGGCGCTGATCGCCGGACGGACGAGCGGGAACCTTGCGCAGCGCCTGAGCGAGGCCGCTGCCGCCCGGCACCTGCTGGTCCGCGTCGGCCTGGTCGATGCCGATGGCGACCTCTACCCTGCCCTGCAGCAGGTGCTGGCCGAACCGGCGGTCCTCGTCGCCATTCCCGACACCCACATTTTCAACAGCTACACGGTGCAGAACGTGCTGCTCACCGCCTATCGCAACCGCTCACCGGTGCTGGGTTTTTCGGCCGCGTATGTGCGCGCCGGCGCCCTGCTGAGCCTGTACTCGACACCGGCGCAGATCGGCACCCAGGCCGGCACCGTCGCCGCACGCGTGCTGCACGGCGAGCGCCTGCCCGCGCCGGCCGCGCCCACGCAGTTCGAAGTCGGCATCAACATCAACGTGGCTCGCTCGCTGGGCATCGCGCTGAAACCGGCGCAAGAGCTCACCGCCGAACTGCAGCGTCGCGAGCGGGTCCAGCCATGATCGCCAACTGGGGAATTCGCGCCCGCGTGATGTTCGTCGCGGTGCTGCCCATGCTGGTGCTGGCCGGTCTGATGACCGCCCTGTACACCTCCCTGCGCCTCACCGATCTCGATCAGGCGCTCACCGACCGGGGTCGGGCCTTCGCCCGCCAACTGGCGGCAGCCAGTGAATACTCGGTGTTCTCGGGCGACCGCGAAGCGCTTCAGCAACTCGCGGCGACCGTGATGGGCGAGGACGACGTGATCGGCGTCAGCATCGTCGGCCGCGACCGGGAGACTCTGGTTCATATCGGCAAGATCGACCAGCGCCTGCCCGCGCTGCCCGGCGTTCAGCAACTGCAGCCACAGACCACCCGGCTGGGGCGCACGCTGCGCATCGTCGAGCCCATCCGGGCCACAAAGCTGCAGCTCGACGACGGACTGGGCGCCGCTGCGTCGCGCGCCAGTGCCGCCACCGGCGCCGAGGCGCTCGGCAGCGTCACGGTGGAACTGTCCCTCGACCGCCTGCAGCGCCGCCGCGGCGAGCTTCTGTGGACGGGCACCCTCTCGGTGCTTGTCGTGCTGCTCGGCAGTCTCGTGCTCGCCGGCTACATGAGCCAGGGCGTCAGTGGACCGATCCGGCGAGTGGCCGACACCGCCCTGCGCCTGGGCCAGGGTCGCCTGCACGAGCGCGTCCCCCTCACCGGCGGTGGCAGTCTGCGCAGGCTGGCCGAAGGTATCAACGAAATGGCGGAACGCCTCGCCGACGCCCATCAGGACATGGCGCGCAAGATCGACGAGGCCACCCGCGAACTGCGCAGCCGCAAGGAAGAGGCCGAGCACGCCAACCTCGCGAAGTCGCGCTTCCTGGCGGCGGCGAGCCACGACCTGCGCCAGCCGATGCACGCCCTCGGCCTGTTCATCGCCGAGCTCGGCCAGCAACCGCTCGAACCGCGCGCCCGCGACCTGATGCGCCACATCGCTGCCTCGGCGGAAGCGATGGAGAACCTGCTCGACAGCCTGCTCGACATTTCACGGCTCGACGCCGGCGTGCTGAATCCGGTGCCGCGACCCTTCTGCCTGCAGCCGCTGCTGGATCGCATCGTCACCAGCCAGCGCCCGGCGGCGGAGGATCGCGGCCTGCGCCTGATCCTGCGCCCGACCGCGGCCTGGGTGTGCAGCGACCCGGTGCTGCTCGAGCGCATCCTGGTCAACCTCGCCAGCAATGCGATCCGTTATACGCCGCGCGGGACCATCCTCATCGCCTGCCGCCGCCGCGGCGAGCGACTGCGCATCGAGGTCCGCGACAGCGGTGTCGGCATTCCGGCCGATGCGCACGAGTTCGTGTTTCAGGAGTTCGTCCAGCTCGACAACGCCGAGCGCTCGCGTGACAAGGGACTCGGCCTGGGGCTGCCCATCGTCCGCCGCCTCGCCGAACTTCTCGAACACCGGCTCGAGCTGCGTTCGACGCCCGGTGCGGGTTCGGTCTTCGCCATCGAGGTTCCCATCGCCCAAGCGGACACGACACCCGAATCTCGCAGCGAGGAGCGCCTGCCGGGTGACCTCGGCGGCGTGCGCATCGCCCTGGTCGACGACGATCCGCTCGCCCGCGCGGCCACCCGCAGCCTGCTCGAATCCTGGGGCTGCGAGGTGCTCGCCAGCGAGACGGCCGACGACCTGCTCGCCGCCCTGGAGCAGGACCGCTGGCAGCCGGCGCTGCTGATCAGCGACTTCCGCCTGCGCGGTCCGCTCAACGGCATCGACCTCATCCGCCTGCTGCGTGGCCCTGATCACCTGCCCGAATTGCCGGCGATCCTGATGAGCGGCGACACCGGTCCGGAAACCCTGTCCACCGCACAGCAGGCCGGCATTCCGCTGCTGCACAAGCCGGCGCGCCCGGCACGTCTGCGGGCGCTGATCCATCGCATGCTCAACGCCCTCGACTGACCGGCGCAGGACGTCGGCGAGGCCGCGCTTGCTGCCCCGCAACATGATTCGGCGCCCATGCTTCGGTTATCATGATCCATCGAAACCAGCCGGGAGCACTTGAATGTCTCAGGACCAGAACGCCCAGGATCCGCTCGAATTCGTGCGTGGCATGTGGCAGAACATGGGCTTTTCGCTGCCGGGCATGGTCACACCGACCCTGGACGTGGATGAACTCGACAAGCGCATCGCCGACATGAAAGCGGTCGAGGGCTGGCTGAAGATGAACCTCAACATGATGCAGATGACCACCCAGAGCCTCGAGATGCAGCGCGCGGCGCTCGCTGCGGTGAAGGCGATGAGCCAGCACACTCAGGACACCGAGGCTGCCGAGAAGGCCCCCAATCCTTTCGCCGCTGCGGCCGCGATGTGGCCATGGAACCTCATGGCCGGCCAGCCGGCAGCCCCGCAGCCTGCTGCGGAGAGCGAAGCGAAGTCGTCGCCGCGCAGCACGTCGAGGCGCAAGTCGGCAGCCGAGAAGTAAGCACGGGAATTCAGATCGCGCCTGCAGCACGCAGGCGAGCGATTTCGAGCGCGCCGAGTCCGAGCGACTGCAGGATGGCATCGCTGTCCGCACCGGCCCGCGCCGGCGCAGCCGACGGCGCCTTCGCCTCGAGCCCAGACATGCGCACTGGCGGGCCGAACTGACGGACTCCCGCCACTTCCTGCACCATGCCGCGGGCACGAATGTGCCGATTCTCCATGGCCTCGTCGAGGCGCAGTACCGGGGTAACGCAGCAATCCACCCCATCGAACACCGCCATCCACTGCGCCTGCGTGCGCGAACGGAAGATCGCCGCGACCTCGGCCCGCGCGCGTGCGCCGTCTTCGCCTGTCGCCAGGTGGGCCGGCTTCAGGTCGGGACGCCCCAGGGTGTCGCAGGTGAGATGCCAGAACTTCTCTTCGAGTGAGCCGACCGCCATGTGGCGGCCATCGGCGGTCTCATAGACCCCGTAGCACGGCACGCCGCCAGTCAGCAGATCCTCGCCGCGCGGCCGCACGGCACCCTGCGCCAGCACCTCGACCAGCGGGAAGATCGCGTGCGCCATGGCGGCATCGGTCATCGCCACGTCCACATGCCGCCCCTGCCCGCTGCCGCGCGCGTCGATCAGCGCCACCAGCATGCCCATCACCGCCGCCATCGTGCCGCCGAGGAGATCACCGATCTGCAGGTTTGACATGGCCGGCGCGCCGCCGGCGGTGCCGATCTGATCAAGCACACCGGCATAGCCGATGTAGTTGATGTCGTGCCCGGCGCGCAGCGCATAGGGGCCGGTCTGGCCGTAGCCGGTGATGCTGCAGTAGACGAGGCGGGGGTTGATCGCCGCAATCGCGTCGTAGCCCAGGCCGAGCTTGTCCATCACGCCCGGGCGAAAGCCCTCGACCAGCGCATCGGCGCCCGCCACCAGGCGCAGCAACAGCGCTCTGCCCTCGGGATGCTTGAGGTCCAGTCGCAGGCTCTTCTTGCCGCGATTGACGACTTGGTAGAAAAAACTGGTGTCGCCGCCCATCGCGCCCATCGTGCGCGCGTAGTCGCCGGCGCCGGTGTCCTCGATCTTGATGACCTCGGCGCCGTAGTCGGCCAGATGCTGGGTGGCGAGCGGGCCCGGCAGCAGGCGCGTGAGGTCGAGGATGCGCAGGCCCTGCAGCGGCGGCGGTCGATGGCGGGATGCGGTCATGGCAAGTCGATGGGGCCTGAGGGAAAAAGGGCCACGAGCCCGGGGGCGAACCGCACACTCCAGCGCGAAGCGGCCCGCGTCGCTCAGTCGTATTGGCGCAGATCGTCGATGACCTTGCCGTCATTGGCGAGCGAGCCAGCCTGCAGGAAGGCCACCTCGCCGCGCAGCTTGGTCACCTCGCGGATGCTCGCCGCGATCGCATCGGCCAGCGCCTCGCTGCCGCCGCCGGCCGCCTCGCACATCAGCGTCATGCGGTCGTTGAGGCCTGGATTGTCCACCACCAGGCGGACGCGCATCAACTCCGGATGGCGGCGCGCCACTTGGGCGATCTGGCCGGGGTGCACGAACATCCCCTTCACCTTGGTCGTCTGGTCGGCGCGCCCCATCCAGCCACGGATGCGCAGATGGGTCCGTCCGCAGGGCGAGGCGCCGGGCATCAGCGCCGAGAGGTCGCCGGTGCCGAAGCGGATCAGCGGATACTCGGGACTGAAGGTAGTGACGACGACCTCGCCCACCTCGCCCGGCGCCACCGGGTCGCCGGTGCCGGGTCGCACGATCTCGAGCACGATGTCCTCGTCCACCACCAGGCCGTCGCGCGCCGGCGTCTCATAGGCGATCAGACCGATGTCGGCGGTCGCGTACGCCTGGAAGGCTTCGATGCCGCGTGCGGCGAAGGCCTCGCGCAGACTCGGCGGGAAGGCCTCGCCGGACACGAAGGCCTTCGTGAACGAAGGCTGGACGCCCATCTCGTCCGCCTTGTCGAGCAGGATGCGCAGGAAGGACGGCGTGCCGACGTAGGCATTGGGCCGCAGGTCGGCGATGGCTGCCAGTTGCTGCTCGGTCTGGCCGACGCCGGCCGGGAACACGGTGCAGCCCAGTGCGTGCGCGGCCGTTTCCATCATCGAGCCGGCGGGTGTGAAGTGGTACGAGAAGGTGTTATGCACCAGGTCGCCTGCACGAAAACCTGCTGCATGGAGGGCACGCGCCAGCCGGTAGTAGTCGGGCCGCGCACCTTCAGGCTCATACAACGGGCCGGGCGAGGCGAACACGCGGCGGCACGCCGCGCCCCAGCCCACCGCGGCAAAACCACCGAAGGGCCGCGCCGCCTTCTGCCGCTCCAGCAGTTCGGACTTGCGCACCACCGGCAGCATTGCAAGCGCCTCGCGCGTCGTCACCGCTGCCGGATCGACGTCCGCCAGGAGGGCGCCAAAAGCCGGTGCGTGAGCCCGCGCATGGGCGATCTGCGCCGGCAGGCGGGCGAGCAGATCGCGCTCGCGCTCCGCCGGGGAGCGGGTTTCTCGGGCATCGAAGAAGTCTGAAGTGCTCATGGCGGCATCCGCGGGGAGGATCGGCAGGCTGGAAGCGACAGGTGGCTCAGCTCAGCCAGCGCTTGCGACGACGATAGTGCTTCACGTCGCGGAAGCTCTTGCGGCCCTCGCCCGCCAGGCCGAGGTAGAACTCCTTCACGTCCTCGTTGGAGGCAAGGTCCCTGGCCTCGCCTTCCATGACGATGCGGCCGTTCTCGACGATGTAGCCGAAGTCGGAATAGCGCAGCGCCACCATCGTGTTCTGTTCGGCGAGCAGGAAACTCACCTTTTCCTTCACGTTCAGATCCTTGACGATCTCGAACACCTCCTCGACGATCTGCGGCGCCAGACCCATCGACGGCTCGTCAAGCAGCACCATGCGCGGGTTGGACATCAGCGCGCGGCCGATGGCGCACATCTGCTGCTCGCCGCCCGAGGTGTAGGCCGCCTGGCTGCTGCGGCGCGTCTTCAGGCGCGGGAAGTACGTGTACACCTTGTCGAGATTGGCGGCGACCTCGCCCTTGTCGCGGCGGGTATAGGCGCCGGCGAGCAGGTTTTCCTCGATCGTCAGGTGGGCGAAGCAGTGCCGCCCCTCCATCACCTGCACCACGCCGCGGCGCACGAGTTCGGACGGTGACAGCGCCTCGATGCGCTCGCCCTTGAGTTCGATCTGGCCCTTGGTGACCTCGCCGCGCTCGCCCTTCAGCAGGTTCGAGATCGCGCGCAGCGTGGTCGTCTTGCCGGCGCCGTTGCCGCCGAGGATGGCGACGATGCGGCCCTCGGGCACCTGCAGCGAGACGCCCTTGAGCACCAGCGCCACATGGTTGTAGATCACCTCGATGCCATTCACATTGAGAAGGAGGTTGGGTGCGTTCATCGCGTCATCCGGTCGGTCCGCCCCATGACGGGGTCTGTGTCGGGGTGCCGGTCCGCACCGCACCCGGGATCACGGGCGCGGTGCGGCGGTCGGCGTCGATCAGGCGTTGCAGTCGCTGGCGTCGCGGCGCTTGATCTGCTTCTCGGCGGCGTAGCGGTCGGCCGCCTCCTTGACCATCGGGTCGATGACCGACTTGTCGGCCTCGTACCAGTCGGCCTGCATCTTCCACTGGCTGCCGTCCCAGCTATGCACGCGCACCGCGGTCGAACCCATGTGGTCGAAGCAACTCGTCTTCATCGGGCGGATCAGGCCGGCCAGGCCCAGTTCGCCGATGCGTTTGTCGTCGATGTTCAGGTTCTCCAGACCCCAGCGCACCTGCTCGCCCGTCATGACCTTGCCGGCACCGAACTTGGCCTGCGCAGTGCGCACCGCCTCGACCGCGAACATCTGGATCAACAGGCCGCGCATGTACAACACCGAGCCCACCTCCTCACGCGGGCCGGAACCCTGGCCGGCGTCATGCACCTTCTTCAGGATGTCCTTCACCAGCGGCGAGTCGGTGCCGTGCGGGTTCAGCGCCAGCGCGCTGTAGCCCTTGGCATTGGCGCCGACGTCCTTCACGTCCGGCTCGGCACCCGACCACCATACGCCGAACAGCTTTTCGCGCGGGTAGCCGGTGGCGACCGCCTCCTTCAGCGCGGTCGAGTTCATCACGCCCCAGCCCCACAGCAGCGTGTAGTCCGGGCGCTGCTGGCGCACCTGCAGCCAGGTCGCCTTCTGCTCCACGCCGGGCGCGGTCACCGGCAGCAGCACCAGTTCGAAGCCATGCATCTGCGCACGCTTCTGCAGCAACGGGATAGGCTCCTTGCCGAACGGCGAGTCGTGATACACCAGCGCGCTCTTCTTGCCCTTGAGCTTGTCGAGCCCGCCTTCCTTCTTGCCGAGGTGCTGGATCAGCGCATCGGCCGCGGTCCAGTAGCTTCCCATCAGCGGGAAGTTCCATTTGAACACCCCGCCGTCCTGCGACGCCGCCAGACCGTAGCCCAGCGTGATGAGCGGGATCTTGTCGACCGGCGCCTTGTCGGTCAGCGCGAAGGTGATGCCGGTGGCCTGCGGGTCGATCACGGTCGCCTTCTTGCCTTTCAGGCGTTCGTAGCATTCCACGCCCTTATCGGTGGCATAACCGGTTTCGCATTCCTCGAACGCGATCTTCACGCCGTTGATGCCGCCAGTGGCGTTGATGTATTTGACGTAATCCTGCTTGCCGTTGGCCCAGGGGGTGCCGTTGGGCGCATAGGCGCCGGTGCGGTACACCAGCAGCGGAAAGAACTGCTCGCCGGCCTGCTGCGCTGCGACAGGCATCGACAGGCTGGTGGCGCCGACGGTGGCCAGCGCAGCGGCAAGGGCAAAGGGTCTGAGCTTCATGGTGTCTCCTCTTGTGTAATGGTCGGTCGTCGAGCAACGCGCCGATCGTCTTGCTGCTGAATGCAACTTCCTGGTTTGCACCGAACCTGTGCGGATCAGTGCGGGAACGGCCACAGCCTCAGTTTCTGCTTGCCGATGCTCCACAACTTGGCCAGGCCATGCGGCTCCACGATCAGGAAGAACACGATCAGCGCGCCGAAGATCATGTGCACCAGGTGCGAGGTGGTCGCCGTCGACAGCGGAATGCCGAACCACTGCGGCACCTGGTCGAGCAGGATGGGCAGCACGATGATGAAGGCCGCGCCGAAAAACGCCCCCATGATCGAACCCAGGCCGCCGATGATGACCATGAACAGCAACTGGAAGGAGCGGTCGATGCTGAAGGCCGCCGGCTCCCAGGCGCCCAGGTGGATGAACGCCCACAGCACGCCGGCCACGCCGACGATGAAGGAACTCACCGCGAACGCGGTCAGCTTGGCGTACATCGGCCGGATGCCGATCACCGCCGCGGCCACGTCCATGTCGCGGATCGCCATCCACTGGCGGCCGATGGCGCTGCGCGTAAGGTTCTTGGCCATCAGCGCGAACACGCACACCACGACCAGGCAGAACAGGTACTTCGCCACCGGCGACTCGATCGGCAGACCGAAGACATTCAGCTTGGCCACGCTCACCGACCCCGAGGTGGAGTTGTTGGTGAACCAGCCGATGCGCAGGAAGGCCCAGTCGGTGAAGAACTGCGCGGCGAGCGTCGCCATCGCCAGGTAGAGCCCCTTGATCCGCAGCGACGGGATGCCGAACAGCACGCCGATCACCGTTGCCGACAGGCCCCCCAGCAGCATCGCTGCAATCAGCGGCATGCCGTCGATGCGCACCAGGAAGTTGTACGCACCGTAGGCTCCCACTGCCATGAAGGCACCGGTGCCGAGCGAGATCTGGCCGCAGTAGCCCACCAGGATGTTGAGTCCGAGCGCCGCGAGCGCCAGGATCAGGAAGGGGATCAGGATGGCGCGAAAGATGTACTCCGAGCCGAACATCGGCACGATCACGAAGGCGATCGCGAGCAGCGCGCCGATGGCGACGCGGTCCTGCAGGATCGGAAAGATCTGCTGGTCGGCCGCGTAGCTGGTCTTGAACTGGCCGTTTTCCCTGTACAGCATGAGGTCGATCTCCTGTTGGGGGTCAGACGCGGTCGATGATCTTTTCGCCGAACAGCCCTTGCGGCCGCAGCAGCAGGAAGGCGAGTGCCAGCACGTAGGCGAACCAGATCTCGATGCCGCCGCCGAAGAAGGGCCCGAGGTAGATTTCCGACAGCTTCTCGCCCACGCCGATGATGAGCCCGCCGATGATGGCGCCCGGCACCGAGGTCAGCCCGCCGAGGATCACCACCGGCAGCGCCTTCAGCGCCACCAGCGACAGCGAGAACTGCACGCCCAGCTTCGAGCCCCAGATGATGCCGGCCACCAGCGCGGCGAAGCCCGCCACCGACCACACGATGACCCAGATGCGGTTCAGCGGGATGCCGATCGACTGCGCCGCCTGATGGTCGTCGGCCACCGCCCGCAGCGCGCGGCCGGTCGCGGTCTTCTGGAAGAACAGCGCCAGCAGCGCAACCAGCGCTGCGGCGATGATGGCGGCGATGAGGTCTTCCTTGCTCAGCAGCAGGCCACCCTCGAACACGTTCTCCAGGATCATCGCCGGATCCTTGGGCATGCCGACGTTGATGCTGTAGATGTCGTTGCCGAACAGCGTCTGGCCCAGGCCGTCGAGGAAGTAGCTGATGCCCAGCGTCGCCATCAACAGCGTGATTCCCTCCTGGTTCACCAGCTTCGACAGGCACAGCCGCTCGATCGCCCACGCCAGCACGATCATCAGCGCCATCGCCGCGACGAAGGCGAGCAGGTTGGCCACGATCAGGTTGTCGAAGCCCAGCCACTTCGGAATCCACTCGGCGAAGCGCGCCATCGCCAGCGCGGCGAACAGCACCATCGCGCCCTGGGCGAAATTGAACACCCCCGACGCCTTGTAGATCAGCACGAAGCCGAGCGCGATCAGCGAATACAGCATCCCTGCCATCAGCCCGCCGAACAGGGTTTCCAGAAAAAAGCCCATGTCTCGTTCCCCCGCTCAGTGCGACGTGCCCAGATAGGCACGGATGACGTCTTCGTTGTTGCGCACCTCGTCGGGCGCGCCGTCGCCGATCTTCTTGCCGTAGTCGAGCACCACGACGCGGTCGGAGATGTCCATCACCACGCCCATGTCGTGCTCGATCAGCACGATGGTGGTGCCGAACTGGTCATTCACGTCGAGGATGAAGCGGCACATGTCCTGCTTCTCCTCCACGTTCATGCCCGCCATCGGCTCGTCGAGGAGCAGCATCGTCGGCTCGGCCGCGAGCGCGCGGCCCAGCTCCACCCGCTTCTGCAGGCCGTAGGGCAATTGGCCGACCGGCGTCTTGCGCACGCTCTGGATCTCGAGGAAGTCGATGATCTCCTCCACCTTCTCGCGATGGGCGATCTCCTCCTTCTGCACCGCGCCCCAGTAAAGAGCTTGCTGGAAGATGTTCGATTTCATCTTCAGGTTGCGCCCGGTCATGATGTTGTCGAGCACGCTCATGCCCTTGAACAGGGCGATGTTCTGGAAGGTGCGCGCGATGCCCTGGGTGGCCGCCATGTGCGGCTCCATCTTCCTGCGCTCCTGGCCACGGAACAGGATTCGCCCCTCCTGCGGGTGATACACGCCGTTGATCACGTTCAGCATCGAGCTCTTGCCGGCGCCGTTGGGGCCGATGATCGAGCGGATCTCGTGCTCGCGCACGTTGAAGCTGATGTCGGTGAGCGCCTTCACGCCGCCGAAGCGCAGCGAGATGTTCTGCAGGTCCAGGACCACGTCGCCGATCCGCCGCCCGCCGGAGGCGGACGCCGCCGCCTGTGCTGCCACGGCCATGTCGTTCATCATCATGTCTCCTCTCCTCGGGTGCGACTCAGGCCGCCCTGCGCCCGGCCTGTGGCGCGAAGGTCTTCGCCTCCTCGATGCGCAGGTCGGCGGCCACCTTGCCGGTGCGGCCGTCCTCGTATTTCACCTGGGTCTCGATGTACTGGCTCGTCTTGCCTGCGAACAGCGCATCGATCAGGACCGCGTATTTCTCGGCGATGAAGTTGCGCCGCACCTTGCGCGTGCGCGTCAGCTCGCCGTCATCGGCGTCGAGTTCCTTGTGCAGGATCAGGAAGCGCTTGATCTGTGAGCCGCCCATGTTGGGATCGGACGCCAGATCGGCATTGACCTTCTCCACGCAGTCGCGGATCAGCTCATACACGGCGGCCTGCGAGGCCAGGTCCGTGTAGCCCGAATACGGCATGCCGCGACGCTCGGCCCAGTTGCCCACCGCTTCGAGGTCGATGTTGATGAAGGCGGTAACGCAGTCCTTGCCGGCACCGAAAGTCACCGCCTCCTTGATGTGCTGGAAGAACTTCAGCTTGTTCTCGATGTAGTTGGGCGCGAACATCGAGCCGTCGGCGAGCTTGCCTACGTCCTTGGCGCGGTCGATGATCTTCAGGTGGCCGTCCTCGTCGAAGAAACCGGCATCGCCGGTCATGAAGTAGCCGTCGGCATTGATCGACTCGGCAGTGGCGTCCGGGCGCTTGTAGTAGGCCTTCAGCAGCATCGGCCCCTTGACCAGGATCTCGCCGTTGTCGGCGAGCTTGACCTCGACGAAGGGGGCCGGCTTGCCGACCGAATCGAGCTTGATCTCGCCGTCGGGCTGCAGGCAGACGTAGGCGCAGGTTTCGGTCTGGCCATAGAGCTGCTTCAGGTTGATGCCGATCGAGCGGTAGAAGCGGAACAAGTCCGGCCCGATCGCCGCGCCGGCGGTATAGGCGACGCGGATGCGGCTCATGCCGAGCACGTTCTTCAGCGGCCCATACACCAGCAGCTTGCCCAGCCCGTACTGCAGGCGGTCGCTGCCCGACACCGGCTTGCCATCGAGGATGTCGGCGCCGCAGCGGCGGGCCACCTCCATGAAGTGGTGGAACAGCTTGCGCTTGAGCGGGCTGGCGTCCTCCATGCGGATCATCACCTGGGTCAGCAGGTTCTCGAACACCCGCGGCGGCGCGAAGTAATAGGTGGGGCCGATCTCGCGCAGGTCGATCATGACCGTCTCGGCCGACTCCGGGCAGTTGATCGTGAAACCCGCCACCATCGCCTGCGCGAAGGAAAACAGGTGATCACCCACCCAGGCCATCGGCAGGTAGGACAGGATGTCTTCCTGCTCGGTCAGCTTGTCGAACTGCATCGCCCCGGTGGCGGCGGCGATGAAGGCAGCGTGGGTCTGGCACACGCCCTTGGGCTTGCCGGTCGTGCCCGAGGTGTACAGCATCACCGAGATGTCGTCGCTCGCGCCCTTGGCGATCTCGCGATCCACGAAGTCCGGCTGGTTGCGGTCGTGGATGCGGCCCATCTCCTGCAGCTCGTCCAGGCCCATCAGCAGGGTCTGGGTGTAGTGCCGCATGCCGCGCGCGTCGTCGTAGATCACGTGCTCGAGCAGCGGGGCCTCGCCGGCGATCTCGAGCATCTTGTCGACCTGCTCCTGGTCCTCGACCACGGCGAACTTGATCTCGGCGTCCTGCAGCACATAGACCATCTCCTGTGCCACCGCGTCCTGGTACATCATCACCGGGATGCCGCCCAGGCACTGGCAGGCCGCCACCGACCAGTACAGCCGCGGCCGGTTGTCGCCGACGATGGCGAGCCGGTCGCCACGCTTGAAGCCGAGCTGCGCCAGGCCGCAGGCGATGGCGCGCACGTTACCCGCCACCTGCGCCCAGTCGTAGGTCTGCCAGATGCCGTATTCCTTCTCGCGCATCGCCGGCCGTTGCGGCCGGACCCGCGCGTGATGCATCAGCAACCGCGGAAACGTGTCGAGCGGACCTTGCGGTCCTGCCCTGCCTGCGCCCTGACCGTGGATATCGGACATGCCCCTTCTCCTCCTTCGGTTCCTTGCCGCCGTTCCAGCACCGCGCCCGCGTTATCGATGTTGTACGGGTCGGGCTGCGGCGCCCGCGGGCGCCTGGAAACGTTGTCAGGCTGCAGTTTCGCAAGGCATGTTTGCGCAACTGTTTGCAGAATGTACTGAATTGTGAAGATGCGGCAGAATCCGCCATCACGATCAGCATCCGGCCCCGCGCAGGCCCGCCCGCATGTTCTTGAACTTCGCCCGACGCGTGCTGCAAATGCTTTGCAGCGCGGCCCTCCTGCTGGCGCCCCAGGTCCACGCCGGCGTGGCGGTGGCGCTCAATTCCGCCGACGGCACGGTGAGCCTCATCGACACCAACACCTATCAGGTCATCGGCAAGGAAGTCGCCTGCAAGGAGCCTCACCACCTGCTGCCGACGCCCGACGACAGCTCGCTGATCGTGGCCTGTTCGGCGTCCAACCAACTGGTGTATTTCGACCCGAAGACGGGCAAGGAGCAGCGCCGCGTCCGCGACATTTCCGACCCTTACCAGCTCGGCTTCTCGCCCGACCGCAAGTGGTTCGTCACCACCTCGCTGCGCCTCGATCGCGTCGACGTGTATGACGCCCAGACGATGCAGTTGAAGGGCCGTCTGCATGCGCCCAAGACGCCATCCCACCTCGCCTTCGACGACGACAGCCGCTACGTCTTCGTCACCCTGCAGGACTCGAACGAAGTCGTGGCGATCAACCTGGCGACGATGCGGCCGGAATGGTTCCTGCCGGTCGGCGCCACGCCGGCGGGCATCCTGATGTCGCCGGACAACCGCTACCTGATGGTCGCCTGCATGGGCGCGGGCCACGTCGAGATCATCGACTGGCGCGAACAGAAGACGGTGAAGACGGTGCCTGCCGGCACGGCCACGCACAATCTGCAGCCGCGCGGTGACGGACGCCACTATTTCGTGTCCAACCGGTCGATGGACGGCAGCATCGTGCTGCTCGACACCCGCACCATGACCATCATCGAGAAATACGACGTGCCCGGCGGCCCGGACGACATGGAAGTGCGCGCCGACGGCAAGGAGCTGTGGGCCACCGCCCGCTTCGCGCGCCGGGTACAGGTCGTGGACCTCACCACGAAACAACTCGCGCGCTCCATACCGGTCGGCAGTTCGCCGCACGGCGTGTTCTTCCTCGACCACGCGGCACGCAAATGAACCTCCTGCTCCATCGCATTTCCCGCATGCTGCCACTGCTGACCATGAGCAGCCTCGCGGCCGCCGCACCTGCACCCGCCTGCAGCGGTACGCTGTACCTGAGCTTCGACACCGGCAACATGCGGCACGCCGAACTGATCGCCGACACGCTCGCCCGCCACCACGTCAAGGCGACCTTCTTCATCGCCAACGAGAAGACGCTGCGCGGTGACCACGCCCTCGACGACGGCTGGGCGGATTACTGGAAGGCGCGCGCGAAGGAAGGCCACGCTTTCGGCAGCCACACTTGGCGCCACGGCAGCTTTCGCGAGGACGTCGGCGGCCAGGTGCATTACCGCCTGATGGACGGAAACACGGTGACGCTCGACCACACCGCCATCTGCGACGAGATCCGCAAGCCCGACGCGCGCTTCCGCGAACTCACCGGCCGCGGGCTCGACCCGCTGTGGCGCGCGCCGGGCGGGCGCACCACACCCAACGCGCTGCAGGCCGCCGAGTCCTGCGGCTATCGCCACGTCGGCTGGGCCAAGGCCGGCTTCCTCGGCGACGAACTGCCGTCCGAGACCTACCCGAACGCCATGCTGGTGGAACGGGCATTGGCGAACCTGCGTGACGGCGATGTCGTGATGGCCCACCTGGGCATCTGGTCGCGCAAGGACCCGTTCGCGCCGATGTTCGAACCCTTGATCGCCGGCCTCAAGGCGCGCGGTTTCTGCTTCGCGACACTGCCGCGGTCATGATCCAGCAATTCCTCGACGCCTTCGTGGCCGTGCAGGGCTGGCTGCTGGACAAGGTGGTGCAGCCGCCGCTGCTGGCGCTCGGCCTGGGCAGCTACATCGAGCTCGCCTTCGACGGCGTCGAAATCTTCCTGTGGGGTGTGCTGCAATTGCTGGTCGCCCTGCTCGTGCTGCGACCGCTGGAAACGCTGTGCCCGCTGGAACACTGGAGCGACCGTCGCGCGGTGCGCGTCGACGTGCTGTATACGCTGCTCGACCGGCTCGGCGTCATTCCGCTTGCGGTGTTCGCCGTGATCGCACCGATTTTCGTCGAAGTGGAGGGCTGGCTGCGCTTTCAGGGTTTCATCCCGCCGCAGATCGAGGATCTGCTGCCGGCGCTGGAGCACGCGCCGCTGCTCGGTTTCTTCGTCTATCTGGTGGTGCTCGATTTCGCCGAATACTGGCGCCACCGCCTGTCCCACACCTTCGGCTGGTGGTGGGCACTGCATGCCATTCATCACAGCCAGCGCCAGATGAGCCTGTGGACCGACAGCCGCAACCACCTGCTCGACGACCTCATCAGCGGATTGTGGTTCGCGCTCGTCGCACTGCTGATCGGCATCCCACCCGGCCACTTCATCGGTCTGATGCTGGTGGTCAAGCTGGTCGAGAACCTGTCCCACATCAACGCCCGACTGTCTTACGGCGGCCTGGGGGAGCGGCTGATCGTCAGCCCCCACTACCATCGCTGGCACCACTCGCTTGCGCTGCCGCCGGGGCCCGCCTTCCGCCACGGCTGCAACTTCGCCATCCTGTTTCCCGTCTGGGACTGGCTGTTCGGCACGCTCTACCTCGCACGCGACAATCCGCCGACCGGCATCGCGCCGGACACGGTCCCGGGCACGCCGGATCACGACGGCTTCTGGCGCCAGCAATGGGACGGCCTGCGCGGCATGTGGCTGGCGATGTTCGGGCCACGTCGGCCGCAGCCCTGAAACAGCGGCAGCGTCGCGGAGCGCGTCGCCGGACGAGCCGGCGTGTGCGCGCCGGCCCGCTGCGACTGCCTCAGTTCGCGAGGAAGTCCAGCACCATGCGGTTGAACTTGTCCGCATGCTCCCACTGCGCCCAGTGGCCACAGCGGTTGAAGATGTGCATCTCGGCGTTCTGCATGCCCCAGATCAGGCGCAGGCCGGTGTCCATCGGCACGAAGCGGTCGTCGCGGCCCCAGATCACCAGCGTCGGCGCAGCGATCTCGCCCAGGCGCGGTCCCTGGTCGGGGAACTGCTTCGGATTGGCGGCCAGGCTCTTGACGAAGTTCTCGAGGTGGTCGCGCCGCGCCAGCATATTGTCGAGGCGGGCCTGGAACAGCTCCTCGGTCATGCTGCTCGGATCGAACACGAAGACGTTCATCATCTTCTTCAGGTTGTCGATCGTCGGCTCGCGATACAGGCCCTGCAGCAGCTTGATGCCTTCGGTGGGCATCGGCACGAACTGGCTCGGCCCGCCGGTGCCGCCGCCCATCAGGATCAGCTTGCCGACGCGCGTCGGGTTGGACAGGGCGAACGCCACCGCGCTGTGGCCGCCCATCGAATTGCCGACGATATGCACCTTGGCGAGCTCGAGCCCATCGAGCAAGCCCTTCAGCGTGCGCGCGTTGAGGTCGGACCGCGAGCCGGTGCACACCACCGCATCGCTCTTGCCCCAGCCGAGGCAGTCCATCAGCACCACCCGGTAGCCGGCGGCGACGAAGGCGTCGACATTGCGGTGGAAATTCGCCCAGCCGGTCGCGCCCGGACCGGAGCCGTGCAGCATCACCACCGTCTCGGCGCCCTCGCCGGCATCGTTGTAGTGGACTCGGGCGTCGATGTCGCCGTCGGTGATGTGCATGAAGCGGCTGGTCGCGGCTTCGGTCAGGGTATGTGTGGTTGCAGTCATTGCTGTCTCTCCGTTGTCGGGTCGTTCAGTGTGGTCAATCGGAATACGCGCGCCTTCCCGCCCGGGGCTCAGGTGCGCGCACCCGCAAGCGCGTCGGACGGTCCGGGCGCTCAGTTCTCGCGGTACGGCCCGCCCCCGAGCCCGATCGGCGCCGGTGCCGCCTCCACCAGTTTCGAGAAGATGCGCGTGAAGTCCTCCTCGCCCGCCTTGGCCCGCGTGCCGCGCAGCGGATCGTCGGCCAGGAACCCGGCCT